>NZ_VFUR01000050.1:0-2968 GCF_006441095.1 Mesorhizobium sp. B2-5-4
CGTAACCGTCCGGTCCCTGCACATATTTGAAGTAGTGCAATATCGCGTCATGTCGGGTTCCTTCAGTCTGTGGAGGATATTCGGATGGCGCCTCGCCGCTCCTGGGCCAAGGCCAACAGCCCCTACTGGTCGTCGCAGGTCGCGAGCTGGCTCAGCAGCAATCTCAGTGCGCAGGAATTCTGCCGCCAGCGTGATCTCTCGATCAGAACTTTCGATCTGTGGATGCACCATCTGGTGAGCAGCGAAGACCTGTGCAAACGCGCGGAAAAGCTGCAGAATTTGCGTCGGAAGAAGACCGGACGTCAGCGCAAGACGCAGCAGCCGAAGCGTTCCCAAAAGCGGCCGCGCTATCGCTACGGCAAGCGCACGGACAGCGGTCCGATTGCGCTCCGGGCGTTCTGGAGCATGCATGTTGAGGCGATGAACTGGAGCGGTATGGGCCATGCCGAGTACGCCGCCGCGCTCGGACTTTCTCGACATGCGCTGCGGATCTGGCGCGATCGCCTGGAAGAATCTGGCGACGAAATGGACTGGCGATCGCTTCTTCATCCGAGTGCCCGGGCCCAATTAAGCAGCGCTGCTAATTGCACGCGGCGCCGATATCGCTTGACACCCGACGCGGTGGACGGGCGCTCGAGCCGGCGCCGGTTCAGCGACGAACAGAAACGGGCGATCGTGCAGGAGACGGAGAAGCCCGGCGTTGCCGTGGCGCAGGTCTGTCGCCGCCACGGCATTGCCACGAGCATGGCCTTTCGCTGGCGGGAAGAGTTCGGCCTGACCGCCCGCAAGGCGACTGAACTGGCGCTGGTCGAGATCACTGATGGAGTAGAAAGCGAGCCGCCGGCGCTCGCCGCCTTGCGCCATCTCGTGCGGCCGCCGGACGGCATGGTGGCGATCGAACTGGATGATGGGCGGCGCGTGTTCGCGCCGGCGGGCGTGTCTGCGGCCGCGGTCAAGCGACATCTGGCCGGCAAGGAGAAGGCATCATGATCGTCGTTCCGGCCGGCGTGAAAGTGCATCTGGCGTTGGGTCACACCGACATGCGCAAAGGTCTCGATGGGCTCTCTACGCTGATCCAGGAGCATCTGAAGAAGGATCCCTTCTCGGGTCATCTGTTCGTCTTTCGCGGTAAGAATGCCTCGCTCCTGAAGATCCTTTTTTGGGACGGAACGGGGCTGTGTCTGTTCACCAAACGCATGGACCACGGACAGTTCATGTGGCCGCGCCTGGCTGAGCCTGGCGGCTCGGTGATGTTGTCGCCAGCACAACTCGCGATGCTCATCGAAGGCATCGACTGGCGCACGCCGGAACGCTTCTGGCGACCGATGCTGGCAGGCTGAAATCGGCACTTTTGTTGCCGCGGAAAAGGCCGGAATCCTTGGGTTCCTAGGCTGTTTGTGATAGAATCGATCATGTTGGTCGATCTCGAAAACCTGCCGTCCGATCCAGCACTTCTTCAACGCCTCGTGCGCGACATGGCGGCTGCGGTCGAGAGCCGCGACGGGGAGATCGAGCGGCTTCAGTCGATCATCAAAAAGCTCCAGCGGGCGCAGTTCGGCCGCAGCTCCGAGCGGCTCGATCCCGATCAGCTGGCGCTCGCATTGGAAGAGCTCGACGCCGACATCGCGCGCATCCGGGAGAGCCGTCCGTTCGTCGGCAAGCCGCCGGCCGAACGGCCGTCGCATCGCAAGCCGTTGCCCGATCACCTGCCGCGCGAGGACGTTCTGGTCGATGTCGACAGCATGATCTGCGCGTGCTGCGGCGGCGCGCTGCATGCCATCGGCGAGAGCGTCAGCGAGATGCTGGACTGGGTTCCAGCACAGCTTCGCGTGATCCGGACGACGCGGCCCAAATATGCGTGCCGGACCTGTGAGACGGTGGTGCAGGCGCCGGCGCCGGAGCGGCCGATCGCCGGCGGTCTGGCGACGCCGGCGCTGCTGGCGCAGGTGTTGGTCAGCAAGTATTGCGATCACACGCCGCTCTACCGGCAGTCGCAAATCTTCGCCCGTCACGGAGTCGAACTTCCGCGCTCGACGCTCGCCGGCTGGGTCGGCGGCGCCTGCTGGTGGCTGGAAGCCCTGCACGAGCGGCTCGCCAAAAGCGTGTTCGCCTCGAACCCTCTTTTTGCCGATGACACACCGGTCCCGGTGCTCGATCCCGGCCGCGGCCGCACCAAGACCGGAAGGCTGTGGGTCTACGCCCGCGAGCAGAGGCCATGGGGCGGGCCGGAGCCGCCGGCCGCGGTCTATCTGTTTGCGCCGGATCGCAAAGCCGAGCGTCCCGTCTCGCATCTCGAGCACTTCAAGGGCGTGCTGCATGTCGATGGCTATGCCGGGTTCGAGCGGCTCACCGGCAAGGGAGATATCGTTCTGGCAGCCTGCTGGAGCCATACACGGCGCAAGTTCTACGACGTGGCGCAGGCGACCAGCGCGCCGATCGCGGTGGAAGCCCTGCGACGGATCGGCGAACTCTATGCCGTCGAGGCCGACGTTCGCGGCCAATCGCCGGGGCAACGGCTTGCAGCCAGGCGCAGTCGCTCCAAACCAATCGTCGACGCCATGCGGGTCTGGCTTGAAGCACAACTGCCGTTGTTGCCAGGTCGCAGCACCCTCGCTGAAGCCGCCCGCTATGCGCTCTCGCGCTGGGACGGCCTGACCCGTTTCCTGCACGACGGCCGCATCGAGCTCGACACCAACCCGGTCGAGCGTGCGATCCGTCCAGTGGCTCTCGGCCGCAAGAACCACCTCTTCGCGGGCAATGATGGCGGTGGTCATCGGTGGGCCGTGCTGTGTTCGTTGGTCGAAACCTGCAAGCTTAACGACGTTGAGCCGTATGCCTGGCTGCGCGACGTACTCATGCGCATGGTCGACGGTCACCCGGCGAACCGGCTCGATGAACTCCTGCCCTGGGTCTGGAAAGTCGGAAATCCTGTCAAGACTTGAGCGACGTGCAACGCCCGGACGCTTAC
>NZ_VFUR01000052.1:0-2496 GCF_006441095.1 Mesorhizobium sp. B2-5-4
GGTAAGCGGTGTTTTCAGGCCACGGCCTTAAGCTCGGGAGCGGCGACGTAGGCCCACGGCAGGAGATCGTCGATCTGGCTGTTTGGGTGGCCGTTGACGATCCTGGTGAGCACGTCGGCCAGGTAGCCGAGCGGCTCGACGTCGTTCAGCTTGCAGGTTTCGATCAGCGAAGCGACGACGGCCCAGTGCTCGGCGCCGCCGTCGGAGCCCGCAAAGAGGGCGTTCTTCCGGTTGAGCGCGATCGGACGGATCGACCGCTCGACGGTATTGGAGTCGATCTCGATGCGTCCGTCGTCGAGGAAGCGGGTGAGCCCCTCCCAGCGTGACAGCGTATAGCGGATTGCCTCGGCGAGCTTGGTCTTCTGGCTGATCAGGCCGAGCTTCTCGCGCAGCCACGGCTCGAACTCGGCCAAGATCGGCCGGCTCCTTTCCTGGCGCACGGCACGACGGGCGTCTGCTGGCTGGCGGCGGATGTCGTCCTCGACGCGATAGAGCTCTGCGATGCGCCGGAGCGCCTCGCTGGCGATCGGTGCCGGGCCGGCTGCGGCGAGTTCGTAGAAGCGCCGGCGCACGTGTGCCCAGCAGAAGGCGAGCGTTGCACCGCTCTTGTCGGCGAGCACCCGATAACCACCATATCCGTCGACCTGCAGGATTCCGGCAAAGCCCGCCAGGTGAGCGATCGGTCGCTCCGCCTTTCGGTCCGGCGCATAGACATAGGCCACACCCGGCGGGTCGCTCCCGTTCCATGGTCGGTCATCGCGAGCGTAGGCCCAGAGCTGCCCGGTCTTGGTTTTGCCGCGGCCGGGATCCAGCACCGGCGCCGTGGTCTCGTCGGCAAAGAGCTTGGGCGAGGCTTTCAGCTTCTCCAGCAGCCGCTCGTGGACCGGACGCAAATGCCAGGCGGCGCGGCCGACCCAGTCGGCGAGCGTGGAACGGTCGAGGTTGATGCCCTGCCGGGCGTAGATCTGCGCCTGGCGATAGAGCGGCAGGTGGTCGGCATATTTGGAGACCAGAACCTGCGCGACCGTCGCCTCGGTCGGCAGACCGCCTTCGATCAGCCGGGCGGGCGCCGGAGCCTGCACGACCACGTCCTCGCAGGCACGACAGGCATATTTGGGCCGGCGCACGACGATCACGCGCAGTTGCGCCGGCACGATATCGAGCCGCTCGCTGACGTCTTCGCCGATCCGATGAAGTCCGTCGCGGCAGCATGGGCAGGCATGGTCCTCGATGTCGACGACCATCTCGATGCGCCGCAGATACGGCGGCAGCGCACCCCGGTTCGTCCGCCGCTTTGCGGTGCGCTCCCTGCGTGCGGCAGGATCGGCACGTTCGGCCTCTTCCTCGCCGGCTGCCTCGATCTGCTCGGCCTCCTCGAGGCCAAGGAGCAATTGATCTTCGGGCAGGCTCTCGGCCCGGCGGCCGAAGCGGTGGCGCTGCAATTCCTTGATGATCTGGGTCAGGCGAGCATTCTCGACATCGCGCGCCAGGACCATCGCCTTCAGCACATCCGGATCGTCGGGAAGCTGGTCCGCCGTCATCGCCATGATCGGATCAGACCATATTCGCCAGTTCCGGGCGACAGCGGAATCCAGGCTGATTCACTTGGTCGCGGATCAACCCGCCTGCGCCGGAGCGAGCGTCCGGCGGGCTTCATGGACCCGCCGCCAATCAAGCCCTTCAAGCAGCGCCGACAACTGAGCGGCCGTCAGCCGCATCACGCCATCCTGCACTTTCGGCCAACGGAACTCGCCATCCTCCAGCCGCTTCGCATAGAGGCAGACGCCGGTGCCGTCCCAGAAGATCAGCTTGATCCGATCCGTTCGTTTCGCGCGGAAGACGTAGACTGCGCCACTGAACGGATCGGCGCCCATCGTCTCGCGCACCATTGCGGCCAGCCCCTCCGCACCCTTGCGGAAGTCTACCGGCTTCGTTGCCACCATGACCTTGACGGCGCCCGTCGGCCCGATCACGACGTTGCCTTCAGCGCACGGATCACCGCCGCAACCGTCTTGGCGTCGGCTCCCCGGCCGACCCGCATGGCGATGCCGTCGATCTCAAGCTCGATCACGCCAGCATCTCGGGCCGTCTTCCCCTTCCGCGGCCGTGCTGGACGCGTCGGCGCGGGTTCCGGAGGCGGCGCCGTCACCACCGCCGGCACGAAGGACGGGGATTCCTGATGCACCGAAGCGGCCTGTTTGCGCGCTTCGCGCCGCCAGGCGAACACCTGCTGTGGCCTGAGACCATAACGCCGGGCGACTTCGGAAATGATTGCGTTCGGTTCCAGCGTCTCCGCGACAATCCGCGCCTTGTCATCCATCGACCAGTGACGCCGGCCGCCAGCACCGTTGATCACCTCGAAACGCCGGGGCTGCCGCTCCGGGTCAAGCGTAAGGTCAAGTCCAGACACAAGCCTATCTCCGATCCCAATACAGAATCGGCAACCTCACAGATCGCGATCACTCCCGAAAGGTGGCCCGAAAACACCGCTTACGC
>NZ_VFUR01000053.1:0-1509 GCF_006441095.1 Mesorhizobium sp. B2-5-4
GCGGGGTGGAGCAGCCCGGTAGCTCGTCAGGCTCATAACCTGAAGGTCACAGGTTCAAATCCTGTCCCCGCAACCAAACTTACCCTGTACGGCCCGCCAGGCTCAAAGCTTGGCGGGCCGTTTTGCATTCGGATAAGAGCCCCCTTGGATCCGGCCTGACCGCCCCAAGCAGACCAAGCCGGCGACCCGGACAAAAATCAAATCCTCCCCCCAAAACCAAATCAAAAAGACAGCCGCCAGGCTCCAAGTCGGCGGACCGTTGCGTATGCGAATCACCATGGAGCGTCGATCCAATCCTGTTCAGGGCCCGCAAAAGAGGCGACGCCGATGCCGCGGACAAAAATTAAATCAGTGAAGACTATTGAGGGATGGTCAGGTTCAAGATCGATTGGTCGCCAAGCATGAACAGATTAGCCGGTTGGGCTCTATTCAGCCGGCTTCCTCACACGCTTTGGATGGTGAATAACAGGATCTGCGGCCTCCGCTCGCACCGAGACCCTCGATCGCGTGGTGCTGCCCCAATCGGTAGTCCAATTCCGCCGAATCGGGACCGAGGCGATGCCGCTTGGCGGGTCATGATGATGAAGCGTCGCCGAATCGGCAGTGGATTGCCAGCTATCGCTATTTATTGTCATCAATGACGCTCGCGCATGATCTCCCCCAGGAGGTCGCCATGCCCAACTGCGCTTTGAACGGGCACTGTGAGAGCTTCATCAGGAAGCAGCTCGAGTTCGGCCGCTACAACAATGCCACTGAGGTTGCCCGTGCCGGCCTGCGCATACTCGAGGATTTCGAGGCGGAAGGGGAAAGTGGCTGTGCGAGAAAATTCCCGCGCGTCTGGCCGAGCTCCAGCAGGATTCGACGAAGGGAACTCCAGCCGAAACGGTCTCTTCCGAGCTTGAAGCACGCCATCGCGCGAAGCAGGCGAAAGCCAGTTGGGAATGGGATACCGATTGTCTTTCATCCCGTGGCACAAGCCGAACTCGAAAATTCCATGACGACATAGCCGAACGGGGCGTCGCCGACGATTGTGTGGAATTTTATCACTGGTATCCGCGATCATTGTCTGGGCTTGTCGACTTTTCCACTGCGAGGCGCTGAGCGGATCGCGATCATGCCTGGGCTGCGGATTGTTGGCTGCCGGCGGTGGATCAGCATTGCCTTCGCGGTCGAGGGCGAGCAGGTGCTGATCCTGGGCATCTTCTACGCGGGCCGAAACATCAACACCGGAATTGCTGGAGAATCGGCGTTGAAAGCCGCTCGGGCGCGTTCGGTGGCCGTTTTGGGGACGCCAGTTTTTCAAAGCGAAGTATGCTCGGCATGGGGTCTGAGGCGAGTATCCCAGGCGTGACCAACCGCGGAAAGCGGCGCGGAAACTCAGCCTAGCCAACTCACGAATTTCGGCCCAGTGGATATCTCCGCGAAAAATCGAAAAAACATCTGAGATCGGTGTTGACAGTTTTGGTTGGTGGCGACTATATACGCCTCACGAACGAGGGCGGTGCGCCG
>NZ_VFUR01000054.1:0-1189 GCF_006441095.1 Mesorhizobium sp. B2-5-4
GAGGCCTTTGCACGGGAGCCGATATTTGGCGCACGTGATGCATGGGCGTTTTTTGAAAGGCGATCGGGCCGCCTTGGCGGGGTATTTTGCCCGGTTTCGTGGGGCCTCGGGCCACCCTTGCGGCGGATTTTGGGCAGACTCCGCCTCATGCCGGCTGGCTCCGCCGGTAGAGCACGGCGGCCGCTCGCGCCAGATTGTAGCCGCAGCCGGCAAGCAGGCATTGCGTCCGATTGGTCGCCAGGTTGAAGAAGCGCAGCCGCCGCATGCCGTAACGTTGCTTGAACACCGCAAACGGCCGCTCCACCGCCGCCCGTACCTTCGAGATCAGCCGGTTGCGCTGCTTCTGGCGCGGCGTCAGCGGATGGTGCTTGTTGGGGCGGTGCATCAGCCGGTCCTTGATGCCGGCCTGCTTAAGTCGGGCATGCCGGGCATGGGTGTAGTAGGCCTGGTCGCCATAGGCCGCCTTCTCATCCCCGCTGATCAGACCGTCGGCCGGCTCGGTGTCGGTGATCGATGCATCCGTGAAGTCCATGCGCCGGATCAGCGTGTGAGCATCGTCGACGCCGTTGTGCACCTTATAGCCGAACACGGTCTTGTTGCCCTTGCGCCCCCAACGCGCATCAGCGTCGGCCGATGGCCGCGCCGAACCCTCCTCACCCTTCTTCAGCTTCGCCGGCGGGCGCGCGGCGGCCTGCATGAAGGAGGCATCAATCAGCGTGCCGCGCTTGACGATCAGCCCTTTCTGCTCAAGCTGCCGCGTGATCTCATCGAACACCCGATCGATCAGCCCATCGCACTTAAGCTCTTCGCGGAATCGCCACAATGTCGAATGGTCCGGCGTGCGGTCCGAGAGGCTGAAGCCGGCAAAGCGGCGGAACGACAGCCGGTCGCGCAGTTGTGCCTCGAGGGCGGGATCGCTCAGATTGTTCCACACGCCCAGAAGCAGACAGCGCAGCAAAGCCTCGGCCGGATAGCTGGTGTTGCCCCGTCCCGACCCGCTGCGCCGACCAAGAAGCGCCTGGATCGGCACCCAGTCGATCACTCGCGCGATCTGGTCGAGCTCCGTCGTGTCCGACCATGCCAGCCCATCCGCAAGGCTCAGTTGACCAAGCAAACGATCGACCATCCGAATCATCCCTCTTCATTCCTTACGCACGGAATCACCAACCCGGTTCCGTGCAAAGGCCTC
>NZ_VFUR01000055.1:0-1151 GCF_006441095.1 Mesorhizobium sp. B2-5-4
TGGTTCTTCATGTCGGCGCGCACGCCCTTGCCGACATCGAGCGATTGCCAATGGATGTTTTCGGCGCGGCGCAGCGAATGCAGGATCATGCCGGCGCCGACCGTGGCGTTTGAGATGCGGTCGACCAGGATGAAGGCGCCGGTGGTGCGGTTCTCGCCAAACGGATCGAAGGCGATCGGCGTCCGCGTCGAGATGTTGCAGATGCCGACTTCGTTCATTTCAAGCGACTTGGCCGCCTCATGGGCAAAGTCGTTGACGTTGATGCGGTATTTCAGATCGGTGACGGTGGCGCTGGTCTGATCGGTCTCGGTGCGCAGGATATAGGACCGGCCAGGCAGCAGCGCATTTTCGTCGAACCAGACGATGCTGGCGGCGAACTGGTCGGCGACCTGCGGCCGTGCGGCCGGCGAAACCAGCATGTTGCCGCGTGAGATCTCGACCTCGTCGTCGAGCACGAGCGTTATGGCCTGGCCGGCCACTGCCTGTTTGAGATCGCCGCCATAGGCGACGATGCGTTTGACATGCGAGGACTTGCCCGATTTGGCGACGACGACCTCGTCGCCTTGCGCAATGGTACCGGACGCGATGGTGCCGGCAAAACCACGAAAGTCGAGATTGGGGCGATTGACGTACTGGACCGGAAAGCGGAACGGCAGCTCGGCCGTGGCTTCGTCGACCGACACGGTTTCGAGATGCTCGATCAGTGTCGGGCCGGAATACCACTGCATGGTTTCGGAGCGGCGGCTGACGTTGTCGCCGTAGCGGGCCGACATCGGGATCGGCATGATGGCTTGGAAACCGAGATCGCGCGAGAACTGCCGGTAGTCCTCGACGATCCTGTCGAAGACCGCCTGGTCGAAATCGACGAGATCGATCTTGTTGACCGCCAGCACGATGTGGCGGATGCCGAGCAGCGAGGCGATGATCGAATGGCGCCTTGTCTGGCGCAGCACCCCTTGCCGGGCATCGATCAGCACGATCGCCAGATCGGCGGTCGAGGCGCCGGTCGCCATGTTGCGGGTGTATTGCTCGTGGCCGGGCGTGTCGGCAACGATGAACTTGCGCTTCGGCGTGGCGAAGAAGCGGTAGGCGACGTCGATGGTGATGCCTTGCTCGCGCTCGGCCTCGAGGCCGTCGACCAAGAGCGCGAA
>NZ_VFUR01000056.1:0-1148 GCF_006441095.1 Mesorhizobium sp. B2-5-4
GGGGCCCGTTGCGCAATATTGCGGGAGGCTTGTTGTGAGGATTGAGGGCGGCCATTTTCGTTGCTTTGGAGGCTTTTCGGGGTTTGGGAGCCGCGCTTTTGCGGCGTTTTGCGGATTTCGGGCGCAGCTATGGCGTGATCGCCGCCCATCGTCTCATGTTGAAGGCGATGGCGGCGAGCATGATCTGGGCCGTTGCCTTGACCAGGCCGACATAGCGGATGCGGGTGAGCCGCATGCGGTTCTTGAGCGTGGCGAAGGTGGTTTCCACCGCCGCCCTGCGCCGCGCGATCAAGCGGTTGTAGAGCTTGAGGCGGGGCGGCAGTTCGGGATGGTGCTTGTTCGGCCGGCGGGCGAGCCGGGCCTTGACGCCGTGCGCCTTGAGCCGCGCCTGGCGGGCGTGGGTGTGGTAGGCTGCATCCGCCCATACCGCCTTCTCGTCGCCGACGATCAGGCCGTCGGCCGGCTCGGTGTCGTTGACGTTGGCCGGCGTCGTGATCACAGTCCTGATCAGGCCGGAACCCTCGTCCACGCCGACATGGGCCTTGTAGCCGAAGGTGAAGCCGCCTTTCTTCCTGGCCCCGCCAAAGGCAGCGTCCGGATCGAGCGAGGCCCGCTCGCCGGTGCCCGGCGCCGAGGCCGCCTCGATCAGGGTCGCGTCCAGCATCGCGCCGCGCTTCAGCATCACGCCCGCTTTCTCCAGCTGCCGGTCGAGCTCGCCAAACAGCCTGTCCAGAAGTCCCTTCTCGATCAAAAGATTGCGGAAGCGGTTGAGCACCGTGTGGTCGGGCACCGTCTCGTCGAGTGCGAGCCCTACGAAGCGGCGGAACGACAGCCGGTCGGCGAGCGCTTCCTCCAGCTCGCGGTCCGACAGCCCGTAAAGCGACTGCAAGAGCAGGGCTTTGTAGAGAACCAGCGCCGGCCAGCCGGGATGGCCCGGACCACCATGATTGAGTCCGCCAAGCAGCTTCTCGAAACGGTACCACTTCACCAGCGACCCGATCCGATCCAGTATCCCCGACGAGCCAACCGCCTTGTTCCCAAGGAACGCCTCGACAAAGCTCATCTGTCCCGTCCGCTTCACCGCCATCGCAAATCCCTCCGAGCAATAATCGAAGTGAATCACAATGCCAGAATTGCGCAACAGGCCC
>NZ_VFUR01000006.1:0-286465 GCF_006441095.1 Mesorhizobium sp. B2-5-4
CGCAGTGTCGTGGCCCGTTTCGCTCTTGGCTCCGGGGCCGTCCGAGTGTCGCTTACGCGGCTCTCTTGAATTTCGTCAGGGCAGTCTTAGAAGCAAACTTCTTCGTCGCCAGCGGCGCACCGCCCTCGTTCGTGAGGCGTATATAGTCGCCACCAACCAAAACTGTCAACACCGATCTCAGATGTTTTTGAACTTTTTACGACAGAAGTTTCGGGCGGGCCTTGTCGATAGCCGACTGCCGCAGGGGAACAGGGGATAACAGGAGGAGGAGGCCACGAAGGAGCCCTATTGCCGCCGCATTGCCGTTCGACACCAAGGCCAATAAAGAGGCGCGAGCACAGCCGTGCAATGGCCTCTTTACGAGCCTCGTAAGGAAGCGCGCGGCAAGCCCTATAGATGAAGGCACGCCGCCCGCTTTTCACAGTGCTCTATAAGAGAAGTGCACGAGGGGAATTCGACCGGGGCCTGAGGCTTCGTTGACTTAACCTGCCGTGACAGGCAAATGTCATGGCCACAACAAAAGCGACAAGCCGTTCCGCCCGGGGAAGAAGCAGCCTTTCTGGATGCCAGATACGGAAGATGTCATAGCCGAACTCGGCAATGAGCCGCCGCTTATCGCGGACGGCCGCAGCGGCCCGCCCGATCGGCGCGAGGTTTCTGCGCGCTGGCTGTCGGGAACATTTCTCACTGGCGTGACCTCGAGCGTGCTGATGGGCGTCGCGCTGTTTGCCGCCCTCGACGGGCGCCAGCAACTGGCGACACCACCCGAAATCGCGGAACTAATCGGACTTGCCAGCAATGGCGATTCCGGCGAAGTGGCCAAGACCACCAGGCTGGTGGCGCCGCGCCAGATTGCCAAGGCCAAGGACCGTCGTCGCATGGAAGTGTCGATGGTCACCAAGGTGGGCGACCGCGACGTCATCCACACCATGCCTTTCGTACAGATCAAGATGGCACTCGCCGCCGGCCACACGACCAGCCGGGCCTACCCGCCTTTCGACCCGATGCAAGTGTTCGGCGACGACGGCGACGATGCATCGGCGCAGCCGGCGACGGCCTCCGCCGCTTCCGGCCAGATCTACGGCGCCAAGGTCGAAAGCGAAATGAGCCTGAAGACGGTCGATTTCCCGATCGAGACGGCTACCTTCGACGAAAAGAGCGACCTGTCAGCCGACGAAGTTGAAAAGGTGGTACGCGAAGCCGGCACCGACCTCAGCGACGGCGCCGTGCAGGTGGCCTCACTCCATTATGTCGATCCGCAGCGATTCGGCGAAGCCTTTGCCGAGAGCATGGCCGGCTCCTATGACGTGAAGATCGTGCCGGAAAACGTTTCGGTGTCGCCGCGTGCGAACGCTGACGACCAGGCGCCGGCTTTCGCCGAGGAAATCATCCCCTTCACCAAGGACACCGACCTCACCGAGGCCTTTGCCGATTCGGGCTATACGGGCGACGATGCCACCGGAATGGCCGAAGCGATCGCCAAGCTGCTCAACGCCCCGGCGCTCAAGGCAGGAACCGTGCTGCGCGTCGGTCTCGAGGTTCACGGCGATGCCGCCAAGGTCGTGCGCACCAGTGTCTACGACAAGACCACGCATATCGTCACCATCGCGCTCGACGATCGCGGTCAGTACGTGCCGGCGCAGGAGCCGGAGCCCAATCCCGAATTGTTGACGGCATTCGACGATTCATCGGCGCCGGTGGTGGTGCGCGGCAATCTGCCCAACGTCTATGACGGCATCTACCGCACCGCCTATTCCTATGGCATGTCCAAGGCGATGACCCAGCGGCTGATCAAGCTGCTGGCGTCTGGCGTCGACTTCCAGTCGCGACTCAATCCGTCGGATCGCCTCGAAGTGTTGTTCTCGCAGCCTGATGGCGACGACCAGACGTCCGACAATTCCGAACTTCTCTATGTCTCGGCAACCTTTGGCGGCACGACGCGCAATTTCTACCGCTTCCAGATGCAGGACGGCAGCACCGACTATTTCGACCAGGATGGATTGAGCGCCCAGCAGTTTCTACTGCGCAACCCACTGCCCAACGGGAGATTCACCTCTGGCTTTGGTGCGCGCAAGCATCCTATCCTAGGCTATGTCCGCATGCACACAGGCACCGATTGGGCTGCCCCGATCGGATCGCCGATCATCGCCGCCGGCAATGGCGTCGTCGAGAAGGCGGGCTGGGCCGGCGGCTATGGCAAGCAGATCATCCTGCGCCATGCCAACGGCTACGAGACCTCCTACAATCACCAGAGCGCCTTTGCCAAAGGTATTGCGCCGGGCGTTCGGGTTCGCCAGGGCCAGGTCATTGGTTATCTCGGCCAGACCGGTCTCTCCACCGGTCCGCATCTGCACTACGAGTTGATCGTCAACGGCACCAAGGTCGATTCGATGCGCGTGCGTCTGCCGGTCGGCAAGGTGCTGAAGGGCGACGATCTCGTCGCCTTCAAGCGCGAGCGCGAGCGCATCGACGATCTGCTGAAACAGGAAGACGGCAATTCGCTGAAGGTCGCCAGCGCCAAGATCGAAGGCTGAGTCAGTCGCGCGAATTCTCCGTTTGCGCCGGCCAGGGCGACGCTTGCCCAGGCACCGTAATCCAGGCGACGATCGCCGACAGCAGGCAAAGGAGCGCCGTGACCACGGCAACCGCCGCAAAAGCCGAATCGCCGGCGGCAACCCTTATTGCATTGATATCCGCTGCAAGCCCGGCCGGCGGCGGCTCGCCGAAACCGGGGATTCCGGACGCGTGGCCCACGCCCAGCGCATGAACCCAAGCGGCGAGCGAGCCCATCGCCGCCACCGCGATCAGGCCGCCGACGCGCGAGACGGCGTTGTTGATGCCGGACGCGGCACCCGTATCCTTATCCTCGACCGAAGTCATGATCGCTGTCGACAGCGGCGACACGACCAGCGCCATGCCAAGCCCCATCACCGTCATAAGCGGAAAGGTGCCGGTCCAGAAATTGTGGAAGCCGGCATAGGTAAACAGCGCAAGGCCGGCAAAAGCGATGGCGACGACGAGACTGCCGGCGGCGATCGGAAAGCGGGGGCCGATCCGGTCCGACCACTGCCCGACCGGCCCTGACAGCAGCGCGATCAAAGCCGACAGCGGCAGGAAGATGAAACCGACCTCGGCCGAACTCAGCCCCCAGCCGGCGATCAAGAGCATCGGCAGGTAGAACAAATTGGCAGACAGCGCGAAATAGAGGAAGAAGGTCGCCAGGTTGGCGCCGGCGAAAGCCTTGACGCGAAACAGGCTGAGATCGATCATCGGCTCGCGCTGCCAGCGCTCGTAGAGGATGAAGACGACAAGCAGCATCACGCCGGCAACGATCGCCGGGCCCGACATCAGGCCGCCCCCCTCGGCGCTCATCGCCGTCAGCCCGTAGGCCAGCGATCCGAAGGCCAGTGTCGCGAGCCCAGCGCCGCCGAGATCCAGGCTGCGCTTTTCGGCTGGTTGGTCCGCCGGGATCTTGGCCAACAGCAGATAGATCGAAACCAGCCCGAGCGGCAGATTGATGGCGAAGATGGCGCGCCAGACGCCGTTGCCGAAGGTCGAAAGCACGAAACCGCCCAGCACCGGGCCAAGCGCCGTCGTCAGCGCCGAGGCCGCCGCCCAGATGCCGATCGCGCGGCCGCGTTCCTTCTTCGGATAGGCCTTGGCGATGATGGCGAGACTGCCTGGCACCATGATCGCGGCACCGATGCCCTGGAGAGCGCGAAACGCGATCAGCACGACAGCGTTCGGCGCCAGCGCACAGGCAAGCGAGGTGGCGACGAACAGGCCAATGCCGGCCACGAACGCACGGCGCAGCCCGAACCGGTCGCCCGCGGCACCGCCGGCGAGGATCAGCGCCGAGAGCGTCAGCGCGTAGGCATTGGAAATCCACTGCGCTTCCGCCAGGCTGGCGCCAAGATCGGCGCGCAACGCCGGCATGGCGATCGCCAGGACGGAACCGTCGATGAAGCCGAGCGCCGAAGCCAGTATCGCCGCGATCAGCACGTACCTGCGCTGCGACTGCGGACAGAACGTACCGTTCGCGGCCGGAGCGGTCAGCGGAACGGCGGCGGCTTCATTGGGCGAATGCATGCCACCTTAGTTAGACCGCCGACGCGCCGGCAACAACCAGCCAGAAGCTGTTGTCCTTGAAACCAGCCATATTGCTAGGGATCGCATCTGCCCCGATGCAAGCCGCCGCAGTCATGCTAGATTTCCCAAGAGCCGCAGGCGGGAGAAATCGATGAAGCGTCCACTCGAAGCATCGGTTGAGGGGCGCGGCCGTATCGTCGGTATCACCGATGGCGTGTTCGCCATCGCACTCACCCTGATCGTGCTCGAGATCAGGGTGCCGGTACATGAGGCCATCCATTCCGAACACGATCTTCTCGTCGCGGTCGCGGCACTGGCGCCCCGCTTTCTTACCTATGCCTTGAGTTTCCTGACCCTGACCATCTTCTGGTTCGGCCAGCAGCCGCAGCATGGTTTGATCGCCAAATCCGACAGACGGCTGGCTACGCTGAACCTCTGCTTTCTCGCCTTCATCGCGCTCTTGCCGTTCTCAACCGACCTTCTGGCCGACTTCCTCGAGTTCAGGACCGCGGTGCTGGTTTACTGGCTCAACCTGTTGATGCTCGGCATCGCGCTGTTCGCCAGCTGGCGTTATGCGGAGAAGAGCGGCTTTGTCGCGGAGGACGTCGACGCGCAAACGAAGCGCACCGTCTACCTGCGCATCGTCAAGGCGCAGATCCTGTGGGCTGTCGGTGCCGCACTTTGCCTGATCACCCCGCTGCTGAGCGTCGGCTTCATTCTGGTGATGCAGTTGATCTATGCGGCAACGCCGAATGTGAAGTGGGTGCGCAGGATCATTGGTTGAAATTTGGCGAAGCTGACTTGGGATGCGTTGAGATTCAGGTCAGGCCGAGTCGAAGATGGTTGATACCGAGAACCGGAGCGGAGCGTATTTTCGGGTACGTGGACACCGGAAGTGCGGCCGGCATCACCTGACTATCGACATAGCCTATTCGACGAACTCCACCGGCACGCCCGGCGCGACCAGTTTGGCGAGCTCCCGTGCATCCCAATTGGTCAACCGCACGCAGCCATGGCTTTCGGTCTTGCCGATCTTCGACGGCTCCGGCGTGCCGTGGATACCGTAGGTCGGCTTGTCCAGGGCGATCCACACCGATCCGACCGGACCATTGGGCCCAGGCGGAATGGTCAGGATCTTGTTGTTCTCGCCTTGCTTGAAGTTGATGTTGGGATTGTAAGTGTAGTTCGGATCGAGCGCGACACGCGACACGGCATGGATGCCGGTCGGGGACGGCGTGTCCGATGAGCCGATGGTAGCGGGATAGGCCGCGACCAGCTTGCCCGACGCGTCATAGGCGAAGACTTCCTTCTTGCCCTTGTCGGCAACGATGCGGGCAACCGGCGTCGAGACCAGTCTGCCGAAATTCGCGACCTTGACGATCGTCCCGGGACGATTGAAGTTGGCGTCCGGATTGAGCGCCTTGAGATAGTTCTCGTCCATGTGGAAGCGCTCGGCCAGCGCCTCGGTCACTGACGTATAGCCCATGCGGTCGAGCTGCGCCTTCTGGCTGTAGTCTTCCGGGATGGAGGCGACATAGGGACCGGCTGCGTCCTCCGCCGTGATGGTGTAGTTGGCGAACGCGTCGCCGCCGGATTGCGAGAGTGCTGACTGGATGCCGACCGCATCGGTCGATTTGAGGCTGCTGTCGTTGATCTGGTTGTAGGCCGCCAGCGCCTTGTCGACATTCGAACCAAAGCGCCCGTCGATGACGCCCGGCGAAGCCCCGCCCCGATCGAGGAGCACCTGCAGTGCTGCCACATCCTGGCGTGCGCCCAGCGAAAGCGACGGATCGAACGACGTCTTGCCGCCAGCATTTGGCGGCAGTGCCGCCTGGCCGGAGGGCGCCCCCTCTTCCGTCGGGATTGTCGGCTGGACGGGGTCTATCGACGCCTCGTTCAGCGGCTGGCGCTGAATCGTACGCGGCTCTGCCGGCGGCGGCGCGTCGGGATAATTGTCGTAACTGCCATCGTCCTGCGGCGCCGGCGGATAGGCATCGACGGAATTGTTATTGTCGGGATCATATTCATCGGCTGGCGGCGGAATGACCCGTCCTTCCTCTTCCAGCTGCTTGCGGCGGAAGCGGGCCATGTCCTGGGGATCGTCGAGATAGTAGCGGTCGTCGTCGGCGGGGACACGGCCTAGTTGACGCAGTCTTGTCTCGCGGCGTAGCGCGCGTCGGTCAAGCCGTGTCTGCGGCGGCTGGATGGCGATCACCTTGCCGGTATCCGCATCGACGATGACGCGATTGCCCCTGGCATCGTAATAAATATCGAGATTGCCGTCCTGGGCGAGCAGAATGCCGCCGCTCCCGGCCGCGCGGACAGGCTGGGCTGTGCCGTCACGCGTCGGCGCCGCGAACGCGTTGGAAAACACCAGTCCCGCAACAAGCGCCGAAAGGGTGAAGATAGTGCGCAGCATAGTGGCGAAACTCTCCGGTCCGTATGTGCCGCCGCCCGGCATTGTCCAGTTCGGCGAACCCCTTCGCCAGCAAACCAGTTACCCACCATATGGTTCCGATATGAACCGGGCATGAAGATGGCGGTTTTCCGGCGCCTCGAGGAATATTGGCTAGCCTGCGCCAAGCCCCAATTCCTTGCGCGCCTGCTTCGTCAGCTTCAGGGCAACCAGGCGGTGGCTCTCGCGCAGATAATCCTTCAGCGCACCATCATCCATGCTCTGGCTTGTCTGACGCTGGATCCACTTCATGCCGCGCGAGGCAAGATAGGGTGCGGGCCGCAGGCCCGGCTGCTCCTTGAGCACGTCATAGGCGATGTCGGAACATTTGAAGGTGACGAAGAGCTGCTGGCCCTGATCCCAGCCACCGATCGCAAACACCTTGGTCCCGACCTTCCAGACATGGGCGCCGCCCCATTGCACCACGTGGTTGGTTGCAGGCAGCGAGGCGCAGAAGCCGTTGTAATCGTCCAGCGTCAATCCTGCCCCCCACTTCTCATAGAAAACGCCGCGCATCCGGAACGGACGCGCGGCACTCCAAAGCGCGGCGCGCTTCAGATCTTTGTCTTGTGCATGTCGTTGTCCCAAAACCGTGGTCACTTTTGGGCGACATGCATCGATCAGGCCGCCACCTCGGCCGCCACGATCGTCGGCTTGGAGCGGAAATTCAGCCGGTCGGAACCGGCCGTGACCTTGACCGTCGAGCCGTCCAGGATCTCGCCGAGCAGGATCTTTTCCGCCAACGGATCCTGCAGTTCCTTCTGCATCACCCGCTTCAGTGGCCTCGCACCATAAGCGGGGTCGTAACCCTTGGCGGCCAGCCACTCGATCGCCTCGGGATCCAGCGACAGCGTGATCTTGCGATCGGTCAGCAGGCTCTCCAGCCGCTTGAGCTGGATCTCGACGATACGGTCCATGTCTTTGCGGCGCAGCCGGTGGAACAGGATCACCTCGTCGACGCGATTGAGGAACTCCGGCCGGAACGATGCCCTGACCACGCCCATCACTTCGTCTCGCACGGCATCGACATCCTGGTCCTCGCCGAGATTGACCAGATATTCGGCGCCGAGATTGGACGTCATGATGATCAGCGTGTTGCGGAAATCGACGGTGCGGCCCTGCCCGTCGGTGAGCCGGCCGTCATCGAGCACCTGCAACAGAACGTTGAACACATCGGGATGTGCCTTTTCGATCTCGTCGAACAGCACGACCTGATAGGGCCGGCGCCGCACCGCTTCGGTCAGCGCGCCGCCTTCCTCATAGCCGACATAGCCGGGAGGCGCGCCGATCAGCCGGGCGACGGAGTGCTTCTCCATATACTCGGACATGTCGAGGCGCGCCAGCGCCGTCTCATCGTCGAACAGGAAGTTGGCCAAAGCCTTGGTGAGCTCCGTTTTGCCGACGCCGGTCGGGCCAAGGAACATGAACGAGCCGATCGGCCGGTTCGGATCCTGCAGGCCCGCACGCGCGCGCCGCACCGCCTTGGAAACCGCCTGCACCGCCTCGCCCTGGCCGACGACACGCTTGCCGATCTCGTCTTCCATGCGCAACAGCTTGTCGCGCTCGCCCTGCAGCATCTTGTCGACCGGAATGCCGGTCCAGCGCGACACGATATGGGCGACGTGGTCGGGCGTGACCACTTCCTCGACCATGCCGGCCTTGCCGTCCTGGGCCTCGGCCTCCTTCAGCTTCTTTTCCAGTTCCGGGATCTTGCCGTAGGCAAGCTCCCCGGCGCGCTGGAACTCACCCTTGCGCTGGGCAATGGCAAGGTCGTTGCGCGCCTCGTCGAGCTGCTTCTTCAAGTCGGCGGCAAGCCCAAGCTTCTGCTTCTCGGCCTGCCACTTCGAAGTAATCTCGGTCGATTCCTCCTCCAGGCCGACAAGTTCCTTTTCCAGCCGGGCGAGCCGGTCCTTCGAGGCTTCGTCAGTCTCGACCTTCAGCGCTTCCCGCTCGATCTTGAGCTGCATGATGCGGCGGTCGATCTCGTCCAGCGCCTCAGGCTTGGAATCGACCTGCATCCTGAGCCGCGAGGCGGCTTCGTCGACGAGGTCGATCGCCTTGTCAGGCAGAAAGCGGTCGGCAATGTAGCGGTTGGACAGCGTCGCCGCCGCCACCAGCGCCGAATCGGAGATACGCACCTTGTGGTGCTGCTCATATTTCTCCTTCAGGCCGCGCAGGATCGAGACCGTGTCCTCCACCGTCGGCTCGTCGACGAAGACCGGCTGGAAGCGGCGGGCGAGTGCGGCATCCTTCTCGACATGCTTCCTGTATTCATCGAGCGTGGTGGCGCCGACGCAGTGCAGTTCGCCGCGCGCCAGGGCCGGTTTCAGAAGGTTCGACGCATCCATGGCGCCGTCCGCCTTGCCGGCACCGACCAGCGTGTGCATCTCGTCGATGAACAGGATGATGTTGCCACTTGCCGAGGTGACTTCGGAGAGCACGGCCTTCAGCCGCTCCTCGAACTCGCCGCGATATTTGGCGCCAGCGATCAATGCGCCCATGTCAAGCGCCATCAGCTGCTTGTCCTTCAGCGATTCCGGCACGTCGCCATTGACGATGCGCAGCGCCAGGCCTTCGGCGATCGCCGTCTTGCCGACGCCCGGCTCGCCGATCAGCACCGGGTTGTTCTTGGTGCGGCGCGACAGCACCTGGATGGTGCGGCGGATCTCGTCGTCGCGGCCGATGACCGGATCGAGCTTGCCCGCGCGTGCGTCAGCAGTGAGGTCGCGTGCATATTTCTTCAGCGCGTCATAGCCTTGTTCGGCACTCGCCGAATCGGCGGTGCGGCCCTTGCGGACGTCGTTGATGACCTGGTTCAGCGCCTGTGCGGTGACACCGGCCTTGGCCAGGATTTCGGCCGTCTTTGCCGATTTCTCCATGGCAAGCGCCTGCAGCAGCCGCTCGACGGTGACAAAGCTGTCGCCGGCCTTCTTGGCCAGGTCCTCGGCGGTCGAGAACACCTTGGCCAGCGGCTGCGCCAGATAGAGCTGGCCATTGCCTCCCTCCACCTTGGGCATCGCCTCGAGCGCCGTCTCGACGCCAAGCTTGACGTCGCGGACATTGCCGCCGGCACGCTCGATCAGCGACGCGGCCAGGCCCTCGTCATCGTCGACGAGGACTTTCAGAATGTGTTCGGGAGTGAATTGCTGGTGGTTCCGGGAGAGCGCCATCGTCTGCGCGGACTGGATAAAGCCGCGCACGCGCTCGGAGTATTTCTCGAGGTTCATATTTGTCTCCTTCCATCACCGGCCCGCTTTGCGGCACCGGATCAGATTGCGGTGACGGACCCGCCCATTCGAGCCGGATCCTGTTCAGGCCAGATATGGTGCACGGACCCTGGCCCCTCAAGACGTCGCGACATGGCAGGCACATAATATTCCACGTCAGCCCAAACGAAAACGGCGGAGATTTCTCTCCGCCGTCCAATGTATTGAAATGCCGTTCGCTCAATTGTCGATGTCGGAAACCACGGGTTCGGCACTGCCGCTGTCGACCGGAGCCGCCGCTGTTTCGCCCGCAGCCCCATTTTCGCTGCCGCTCTCGACCTGATCGGCATTGGTGCGCGGACGGCGCGGACGCCGTGGGCGGCGGGCAGCACCGCTCTCGGCGGCCGCCTCATTGAGTTCGGCCTGGGCGGCCAGACCTGCCGGTGAAAAATTCTCGAACCGTGAAGCCGGCTCGGCTGCCGCGACAGTCTCGGACGGCGAAGCGGGCTCTGCCTGAACTTCTGTCTGCCCCGAGGCCTCGTTGCGCTGCTGCTGGCCGCCTTGTTCGGCTGAAGAAGCATGATCGCGCTGGCCGCTCTGGCCGTAGCCGCCGTTAGGGCGGCGATCGCGATGACGCCCGCCATTGTTGTCGCGGCCGCTATTGTTGCGCCCGCCACTGTCGCGGTTGTCACGACCGCTTTCCCGGTTCAGCGTAACTTCCGCTGGCATGCCCTCGATCACTGGCTGAGGGCCGGCGCCATGGTTGACCACCGGAATTTGCGCATCGGAACCGGCATTGCCGCTGCTATTGCCTGCCCCGCTGTTGCCGGCCCCGCTGTTGACGGCCCCGCTGTTGACGGCATTGTCAAACTCGTCGCGATCCTCATCGCCGTCCTCGTCGAACTCGTCGCGCGACTGCTGGACGTTCTGGATCGGCATCTGCGCCTGCGCGGCGGCGATGATGCGGTTGTAGTGTTCGGCGTGCTGGAGATAGTTCTCCGCCATCACCCGGTCGCCGGAGCTGTGCGCGTCACGGGCAAGGGTGGCGTATTTTTCGGCGATCTGCTGAGCCGATCCACGGATTTTCACGTCCGGGCCGTTGCTCTCGTAATTGCGCGTTAGCGGATTCGGGCCCTTGCGGTTGTTGTTATTGCTATTGTTATTGTTGTTCCCACCGCCGCCGCCATTGTTGTTGCGACCGCGCATGCGCCTGTTCTGCTGTTGTGGCCTCATTCGACTCTCTTCATCTTGAAATTTTCGAAAAACTCTTCACGAACGGAGGCGCTCATGCAGCCGACCGTTTCGTCTCTTCACCGGCGTTCGCCCGCATCGATTGCGTTGGCGCCACGTGTCATCCTGTTCCGGTTACATCACTTGCCGGACGATTCCCGCACGAAGCTTGGGCGTCGTTTGCGCAAGAAGGCAGCTATTTCCAAGGAAACCGAATCGCTAAGAGCACTGCCTGCTTCGTCCCATCCGGTAAGGCGACCCTAGCTGCATTCCCCGGTATTGCCAAGCGCTTTTTTTGCACTGCGTCAAGACGTTGCCCGTTGAAAAACAAGAACCCTGTCGTTTCCGCCGAGATCGCCAAACACCTCGCCACCCGTGTAACCGGCCGCGCGAAATATATCGTTGACGTCGTTGCTTTGTGTGTGGCCGATCTCGACCGCAATCCTGCCTTCGGCTTCCAGAAACCTTGCCGCCTCGGCGGCGATGATCCTGTAGGAGTTCAGCCCATCCACGCCGCCATCCAAGGCAATACGCGGGTCGAAATCGCGGACTTCGTCCTGCAGATTTCCAATCTCTTGAGTTGGTATATAGGGAGGGTTTGCGGCAATTACATGGTACCGGCCGGAAACTTTTTCGAACCAGTCCGATTGAACCGTCGTGAACCGGCCGCCGAGCCCGAATTGCCCGGCATTGCGGGCTGCCATTGCCAGCGCGCCGGCGGAAATGTCGACACCGGTGGCGGTCGCGGCCGGCACGACGCTCAGCAGCGCCAGGGCGATCGCGCCGGTCCCGGTGCCGAGATCGAGGATGCGGCATGCCCCCTTCCGCGCGACCATTGCCTTGACGAAAGGCAGCACCGCCCCGACCAGCGTTTCGGTGTCCGGCCGCGGCTCCAGCGTCTCCGGCGACAGCGACAGGCGCAAACCGTAGAATTCGCGATAGCCGAGGATGCGATGCACCGGTTCGCCACCGGCTCGCCGTCTCAGGGCGCCGTCGATCGCGGCGATGGCGTCGCCGTCGATCTTGCGCCCGGGGTCGGCAATGGCCTGGGTGCGCGTCGTGCCGGAATAGTGCTCGACGATCAGCCGCGCATCGAGCGCGGGATCATCGATACCGGCTGCGGCAAGCCGGGTCCGCGCTTCCCGCAGCAGTGGCCCCAGCGCCTCGGGCAGATGGTCAGCCATCGAGGCCGATATCGGCCATCAGCTTCGACTGGTGATCGGCGATCAGCGCGTCGACGATTTCGTCGAGTTCACCCATCATCACCCGGTCGAGCTTGTAGAGCGTCAGGTTGATGCGATGGTCGGTGACGCGGCCTTGCGGAAAATTGTAGGTGCGGATGCGCTCCGAGCGGTCGCCCGAACCGACCTGCGACTTGCGCGATTCGGAACGCTCCTCGTCCGCCTTGCTGCGCTCCATGTCGTAGAGCCGGGCACGCAGGATCTGCATGGCCTTGGCCCGGTTCTGGTGCTGCGACTTCTCCGCCTGAACCACCATGATGCCGGTCGGCAAATGTGTGATGCGGACCGCGGAATCGGTGGTGTTGACGTGCTGGCCGCCGGAGCCGGAGGCGCGCATGGTGTCGATGCGGATGTCCTCGGCCCTGATGTCGATGTCGACCTCTTCCGCTTCCGGCAGCACGGCGACGGTGGCGGCGGACGTGTGGATGCGCCCGCTGGCCTCGGTTGCCGGCACACGCTGGACGCGATGCACCCCGGACTCGAATTTCAGATGGGCGAATACACCCTTGCCTGAAATCGTGGCGATGATTTCCTTGAAGCCGCCTGCATCGCCGTCGCTCGCCGATACCGTTTCGAACCGCCAGCCGCGTTCGGCGGCGTAGCGCTCATACATGCGAAACAGGTCGCCGGCGAAGAGTGCTGCCTCATCGCCACCGGTGCCGGCGCGAATTTCGAGGATGGCGTTCTTGTCGTCGGCGGCATCCCTGGGCAGGAGCAGAATCTGGATGTCCTTCTGCAGCGCCTCGATGCGCTCCTCGACGCCGGGCAGATCGGCTTCGGCGAGCGCCCGCATCTCGACGTCGGTGCCCTTGTCGGCGAGCATCGCTTCGAGATCGGCCTGCTCATGCTCGGCCGAGCGCAATTCCCTGACCTTGGCCACCATCTCCTGCAACTCGGCATATTCGGATGCCATCTTCACATAGGCATCCGGCGCCGGTCCGGCCGACATCTGCGCTTCGAGCATCTCGAAACGCTTGACGACTTGATCCATGCGATCGCGGGGCAAATTGACCATGATGAGGGTGCTACAACGGGATCGAGCGGTCGTCGGCGAAGGCCTGCAGCAGCGCCCGCATCGGCAGCCCTTGCGCCGGCGCCATCAGATTGTCGTCGAAGAAAGCCTCCAACTCCTCCAGCGGCAGCTCCGTCAGCATCGCCTTGACCGGACCGATCGAGGCTGGCGACATCGAGATCGAGCGGAAACCAAGCCCGATCAGCGCCATCGCCGAAATCGGCTTGCCGGCGAGTTCACCGCAAAGGGTGACGGGCGTATGATTGCGAACGCCGGCGTCGGCGATCTGCTTGAGCACGCGCAGGAACGGCGCCGACAACGTATCGAAGCGGTTGGCCAGTTGCGTGTTGCCGCGGTCGACCGCCATGACGAACTGGAACAGATCGTTCGACCCGACCGAGACGAAGTCGACCGCCTTCATCAATTCGTCGAGCTGGAACAGAAGCGACGGCACTTCCAGCATGGCGCCCAGTTTGAGACTGGTCGGCAGATGATGGGCGAAGCGTGAGAGGTGCCGCACCTCGCGGTCGATGATTTCGCGCGCCTGGGCGATTTCGCCAAGCTCGGTCACCATCGGCAGCATCAGCTTGAGCTCGCGCCCGCCGCTGGCCTTGAGCAAGGCGCGGATCTGGGTGCGCAGCAAGCCCGGCCGGTCGAGCGTCAGGCGGATCGCCCGCCAGCCGAGCGCCGGATTCTCTTCCTGGATCGCGCCCTTGAAGTAGGGCAGCACCTTGTCGCCACCAATGTCGATGGTGCGGAAGGTGACCGGCTTGCCGCGTGCGGCCTCGAGCACGTCGCGATAGAGCTTTTCCTGGGCTTCGGCGCGTGGAAAGGTCGAGGCGACCATGAACTGCAGTTCCGTGCGAAACAGGCCAATGCCGGCAGCGCCCGCCTCCAGCAACTGCGGCAGGTCGACGGCTAGCCCGGCATTCATCAGCAGGTCGACCTGGACACCGTCCCTGGTCGTCGATGGCTTCTTGCGCAGCTCGCGGTAGACCTCCTGCCGGCGCGCCCGGAACCGCACTTTTTCGGCATAGGCGGCTTCGAGATCGGATTGCGGCCGCAGATGGATCGCGCCTTCCTCGCCGTCGACGATGATGGCATCGCCGTTTTCCGCCATGGAAACGGCGCCCTTCATCTGGCCGGCGACGGGAATGCCCATGGCGCGCGCGACGATGACGACGTGACTGGTCGCCGCGCCATCCTCGAGCACCAGGCCACGCAGCTTGTCGCGGGGATAGTCCAGCAGTTCAGCGGCGCCCATCGAGCGGGCGACGATGATGGCGTCCTTCGGCAGCGAGGCCGCGACATCCTCGGGTCCGCGTCCCATCAGCTGGCGCAACAGCCGGTTGGCGAGATCGTCGAAATCGCTCATCCGCTCACGCAGGTAGGGATCGGTCATGTGCAGCATGCGGGCGCGCATGTCGCTCTGCACCTTTTCCACCGCCGCTTCCGCTGTCAGGCCGTTGCGGACCGCCTCTTCCAGCCGCCGGACCCAGCCGCGGTCGTTGGCGAACATGCGGTAGGCTTCCAGCACCTGGCGATGCTCGCCCTCGAAGGCGACATCGCGGCGCTCCAGCATGTCGTCGATCGAGAGCCTGAGCGAACCAAGCGAGGCTTCGAGCCGCCGCACCTCTTCCTCGCTGTCCTCGTTGAACAAATTGGTGACGACGATGCGCGGCTCGTGCAGCACGACATGGCCAAGCCCGACGCCGTCGTTGAACGACAGGCCGGTGAAGCTGACAGGCCGGCGCAGGTCGAGTTCGAGACCAGGCCGGGTCAGCCGCGCCAGATCGCCGGTGGCGATCATCTCGGCGATGACCATGGCCGTGGTTTCCAGCGCCTCGACCTCGTCGTCGCGGTAGTGGCGCATGGTCTTGTTCTGCACAACCAGGACGCCCAGCGTGCGCCCTGCCCTGAGCACCGGCACGCCGAGGAAGGAATTGTAGATCTCCTCCCCGGTCTCCGGCAGGTAGGCGAAGGCCGGGTGTTCCTGTGCGTTGGACAGGTTGAGCGGCCTGGCACTCGCCGCGATCGTGCCGACCAGGCCTTGCCCCAGCCGCAACTGCGCCAGGTGGACGGCGTTCGGGTTCAGACCTTCGGTGGCGTAGAGTTCGAGCACCGAATCGGCGCGCAGCACATAGAGCGAGCAGACTTCGGCGACCATGTTGGAGGCGATGTCGCGCACGATCCGGTCAAGCCGCTCCTGCGGCTCCAGCGGCTCCTGCATGAGCTCGCGGAGCCGTTTCAGCAAAACGCGCGGGCCGCTGGCCTGGTCACGCATCGCGGCTTCTTCTCCAATGAAACACTTGCCGGCGCAGTTTCCGCCGCGGCCGGCATGCACGCAACAACTGATTCAGTCTTGCTACTGCTTATCCAGACCGTAGACGGAATGCAAAGTGCGAACCGCAAGTTCCGTATACGGACCGTCGATCAGTATCGAAATCTTGATCTCGGAGGTGGTGATGGCGCGGATGTTGATTGCCTTGTCGGCCAGAGCCTTGAAGGCGGTGGCGGCAACACCCGCATGGCTCCTCATGCCGATGCCGATGACCGAAACCTTCGACATGCCGGCTTCCGACTGCACGACATCATAGCCGATCTCGGCTTTCAGCCGGTCGAGCACGGCCAGCGCCTTGTCGACATCGCCCGACGGCACGGTGAAGGTCATGTCGGTCAGCTTGCCGTCCTCGGAGATGTTCTGGACGATCATGTCGACATTGATGTTGGCTTCGGCCAGGGGACCGAAGATGCCGGCGGCGACGCCTGGCCGGTCGCCGACACGGCGCAGCGAAATCTGCGCTTCGTCCTTGGCGTAGGCAATTCCGG
Source organism: Mesorhizobium sp. B2-5-4 (assembly GCF_006441095.1). Taxonomy (NCBI): domain Bacteria; kingdom Pseudomonadati; phylum Pseudomonadota; class Alphaproteobacteria; order Hyphomicrobiales; family Phyllobacteriaceae; genus Mesorhizobium; species Mesorhizobium sp. B2-5-4. Next base: position 16,063 of record NZ_VFUR01000006.1, read on the forward strand.
TGACGACCTGCTGTTCCACGATCTCTTCCTCGTCGCAAATGAGCGTTCCCGGAGGATTGAGCAAATCCCCCATTCCGGGCGCATCGGGATCGTCGAAGGACGATCGCACGAAGGTACGCACCCTGTGCACCATGGCAAGCTCGACCGAACGCACCTGCAGAACCTTGGCGCCGAGCGAGGCCATTTCAAGCATTTCCTCGAACGATATCTTGGCCAGCCGCCGCGCCTTGGGCTCGATGCGCGGATCGGTGGTGTAGACCCCGTCGACGTCGGTGTAGATGTCGCAGCGGTCAGCCTTGACCGCGGCGGCGATCGCCACGGCGCTGGTGTCGGAGCCGCCGCGGCCAAGTGTTGCGATGCGGTTGTCCGGCCCGATGCCCTGGAAACCGGCGATGACAGCCACCTGCCCCTCGCCGAAGCGCTTGACCAGGAAGGCACCGTCGATGTCGAGAATGCGCGCCGCGCCATGCGCGTTGTCGGTCTTGATTGGGATCTGCCAGCCTTGCCAGGAGCGCGCATGCACGCCCATGTTCTGCAAGGTGATGGCGAGCAGGCCAGCCGTGACCTGTTCGCCGGAAGCGACGACCGCGTCATATTCGCGTGCGTCGTGCATCGGCGAGGCTTCGCGCGTCCAACCGACCAGTTCATTGGTCTTGCCGGCCATCGCTGAAACCACCACCGCCACCTCGTGGCCGGCGTCGACTTCGCGTTTGACGTGACGCGCCACATTGCGGATGCGGGCGATGTCGGCGACGGAGGTTCCGCCGAATTTCATCACGATACGCGCCATGGAAGCGAAATGCCTTTGACTGGAGCCGGCCCGAGGCCGAAAACGGAAGAAAAGCGCCCGGCTGGCGCCGGCCGCTCAATGCGCGGCCTCCTTAACCAAATGAGCAAGGTTTCGCAAGGCTAACGGCGGATTGCGTAACAACACGACATATTGCCTTCCAGGCAGGTGCCGCTTACCAAATGCTGCCCGCGGGAATTCCTCTTGGTTCGGCATAACAGATGATTGCTCGTCTTCGGCGCGCCATGCGACTGCAACCGCTCCCGATTATCGCCGGCTTCGCCGCATTGGCGCTGATCGTCGGCGCCCGTGCCGTGCTCGTCGAGAGCCAGAGGGCCAATCGTGCCGCCGCGCGCGAGACAATCGAATACCAGGAGCAGCTTTCCGGGCTGCTTTCACTGGCGCAAGACGCAGAGAGTGGTCAGCGCGGCTACCTGCTGACAGGTGAAAAATCCTATCTGGAGCCTTATCGGAAGGCCATCGAGGCAATTCCTGGACAACTGGCGCGGATCGAGAGCGCGGCCGCTCCCGATGATCAGATCATCCAGCAGATCAGCCACATCAAGGCAGCGCTTTCGCAACAACAGGCCGAACTGGCCGAGACCATAGCTCTCTACGAACGAGGCGACGCGGCAAAGGCCCTGCAACTGGTCCGCGGCGGCCAGGGCAAGTCAGCCATGGACGAAATCCGCGCCAGCATGGATATGATCCGGCGTATCGGCGCCGCTGCGGTGGCCGCGCGCGACGAGCATACCGATCGGGTCGAGGCCTGGTTGCGCATCGGCTCGCTGGCTGCGTTGTTGGGGATTTTCCTGCTTGGTGTCTACACTATCCGTCAATCCCGCCGCCGCTTCCGCGAGGTGCTCGTCGCCCAGGAAGAGCTGATGCGCAAGAACATCGAGCTCGGCAATGAGATCCAGACGCGTGAAAATGCCGAATCCCAGATACGCCAGATGCAGAAGATGGAAGCCGTCGGGCAGTTGACCGGTGGGATCGCCCACGACTTCAACAACATGCTGGCGGTCATACTCAGCGCCATGAACCTTGCCCAGCGCAAGCTGAAGCGGGGCGAACACGACATTGAAAAGCTCGTCGAGGCCGCGACGGACGCGGCCAGCCGTGCGGCCAATCTGACCTCCCGCCTGCTTGCCTTCTCCCGTCTGCAGCCTCTGGCGCCGCAGGTTGTCGACACCAACCGGCTGTTGACCGGCATGTCCGATCTTCTGCGCCGTGCCCTGGGTGAAGGCATTCGCATCGAAACCGTGCTGGCGGGCGGCCTGTGGAAAATCCACGCCGATCCCAACCAGCTCGAGAACGCGATTCTCAATCTGGCCGTCAATGCCCGTGATGCCATGGACAATGACGGCAAGCTGACCATCGAGACCGTCAACAGCCACCTCGACGAGGCCTATGCATCGACGCACGCTGACGTCGCGCCTGGCCAATACGTGATGATCGCGGTTACCGACACCGGTGCGGGTATGTCGCCTGAGATCATCACCAGGGCCTTTGAGCCCTTCTTCACGACCAAGCCGGCCGATAAGGGCACGGGGCTTGGGCTGAGCCAGGTGTTCGGCTTCGTCAAACAGTCGGGCGGCCACGTCAAGATCTACTCCGAGCCCGGCGAAGGCACGACGATCAAGATCTATCTGCCCCGACTTTTCGGACCTGAGGAGCCGGCGGTTCCAGCCGGGCGCGACAAGGGCGCCGCCACGGTCACCGAGACGATCCTCGTCGTCGAGGACGACGCCCGCGTGCGGGCTTCCACGACGGACGTCATGCGCGAACTCGGCTACACCGTCATCCACGCGGCAGGCGGACAGGAGGCCCTTCAGAAGCTCGCCGCGATACCCGGCATCGCCCTGCTTTTCACCGACATCGTCATGCCGGTGATGAACGGCCGCAAGCTCGCCGAGGAAGCGCTCGCGCGCCAGCCCGGGCTGAAAGTCGTCTTCACCACCGGCTTCACAAGGAACGCCGTGGTCCACAACGGCGTGCTCGACCATGACGTGCACTTCCTGGCCAAGCCGTTCACCATCGATCAACTGGCAGCGAAGCTGCGTGACGTGCTGGACACGAAATAGGCGGCGCCGGAACTCGCATCATCCTGACGCAGTCACGCTTGTCCATAGGCCGGGGTAGTCGACAACAAAGCCGTGCGGCGAGACGCCGAGGATTTCGTCATAGCCGAATAAGGGCGCGGCGTAGGCGTAGCGCGTCTCATCAAGACGCCGATAGGTCTGTTCGGGACGCACCAGTTCCAGTCTGGGAAAGGTCAGGTAAGCAGCCGGAGCGGGCGTCGTTGCGCCGATGCCAAGATCGAACCGGCGGATCGCAAGCAGATTCGACGCGGGCGTGAAATCGAGGTCGATGTCGAGAAGACCGGTCACATCATGCTGCGGTTCGCCGTTCAGCATCCACCGGCCGTCGGAATCCCGTTCGATCGCGTTGTGCAGCCTGTTTCCGCCCAGAAAGCCGTTGACGCGCGCCGACTGAGTACGCCAACCGGTATCGCAGTCTACCCGATAGGCAAGGCAGCATGGCTTGTCGTCCTGGATGAAGATGGCCTGCCCCTCGAGGCTGTGACGGCTATCGGTCCGCGAAAGCAGGCATCCGTCATGCCCTTCGAGGTCAAGCCTCCGCCAAAGGATCGAAACCGGCGTCGCTGTCATCGCTCACTCCTCTGGCTCAAAACGATGCTTCTCATTCGTCCGCGAGCCGATCGTGTTTCATGGCGATGCTCGGCAGCTGACATGGCCTGACATGGAGCGCCGCGATGTCAGCAGGGGAAAATGTTGCCTTGACATTCGATGCCTCACGCCCGACTTCCTAGCGTCCGAGGAGACCAACCGATGCCTGAGCCCCGACGATCGACGATCGATGCCGGAGAAGTGGAACGCTTTTCCGCCCTTGCCGCCGAATGGTGGAACCCGAACGGCAAGTTTCGTCCGCTGCACAAATTCAACCCAATCCGGCTTTCCTATATCCGCGACCAGATCGCGGCGCGCTTCGGCCGCGACCCGCGCGCGGCGCGGCCGTTCGAGGGCCTGCGTATCCTCGACATCGGCTGCGGCGGCGGTCTTTTGTGCGAGCCGATGGCGCGGCTCGGTGCCGAGGTGGTCGGAGCGGACGCCTCCGAAACAAACATAGAAGTGGCGAAACTGCATGCCGCCGAAGGCAATGTGAACATCGACTATCGCGCCACGACGGCAGAAGATCTCGCCGAGGCCGGCGAGAAATTCGATGTCGTCCTCAACATGGAAGTGGTCGAACATGTCGCCGACATCGACCTGTTCGTCGCCAAATGCGGCGAGATGGTCAAGCCCGGCGGCATCATGTTCGTGGCCACCATCAACCGCACGCTGAAGGCGCTCGGCCTGGCCATCATCGGCGCCGAATATGTGTTGCGCTGGCTGCCGCGCGGTACCCATCAGTTCGGCAAGCTGGTGCGCCCGGAAGAGCTGGAAAAGGCGCTGGGCGGCGCCGGCCTGACCATCATCGACCGAACCGGCGTCACCTACAATCCGCTTGCCGACCGCTGGTCGCGTTCGAAGGACATGGACGTCAACTACATGGTGCTGGCGGAAAAGGGAGGATCGGTCTGAACAGCCAATCCTCAGCCTCAGCCGCCGCCGATACCCACAGCCCGAGCCCGGCGGCGACGCCGGCGAAATAAGCCCGAACCCCTCAGGCTTTCTGGCTCTGCGCCTTTGTGGTGATGAACACGCCGGCGGTGATGATGACGGCGCCGATCCAGGTCAGCAGCTGATAGTGTTCGCCAAGGAAGATCGTACCGGCAAACAGCCCGACGGCCGCCGCGACATAGCCGATCTGGCTGAGATAGACCGGACCGCCCACCGCCTGCAGCCGGAAGAAGAAAGCAAACATCGCCGATGCCGAGGCCATCTGCGCCACCACGGTGAGCTGCACGGTGCCGAGCTGGATGAAGGCCTTGTCGCCAAGCAAGATCAGGATGCCGACAAGCAGCATCGTCGCGGACGCCAGATGGCTGCCGACCGCGAGTTCGATAGGACCGGTTCCTTCCGGCCAGTCGATAGTGCGGTAGATGTTGCCGGCAGCGAGACTGACAGGAATGAGCAGGCCCAGGACGACCCAGAAGATTTCGGCCGGCTGGCCGGCCTCGCCGCGCGTCACCGCCACCATGATCGCGCCGACGAAGCCGACGGCGATGCCGATGATGCCCAGCATGTTGGGGCGCCGCACACCGAGCAGGATTGAAAACACCAGCGTGACGACCGGCGACAGCGTGAACATGATGCCGGTGTAGCCGGCGCCCAGATGCGGAATGGCCGAAAACATCAGGAGATTGGGGACGGCATAAGACACCGCGGCGGTGACGAAGAAATAGCGCAGTTTGTGCCCGGTGAGCCGGATGCGCTGGCCGCGCAGCAGCAATACGACGAGAAGCACACCGCCGGCGCCAAGCGATATGACGAAGGCCCAGACCATGGCTGGCACGCCGGCCGCCGTGGCGACCTTGCCGAAAGGCAGCGTCAGGCCAAGCAGGCCGCCGGTGACGACCAGCAGGCCGAGCGCCGAATCCCAGAGAAGCTTCATCGTCGAGTCCTGTCGCGTGCCGCCCTTGGCCGGCATTACATCTTCGGGTAAGATATCGGAAAGATTCTTAGCGTCAAGATACATTACGGTGAGATAGATGGACCGTGCAGGGAAAGCCATCGAGCAATGGCAGCGGGAACGACCGGACCTAGACGTGTCGCCGATGGCGGTGATCGGGCGCTTGAATGAGGTCTCCGCGCTGATCGCGCGCGAGCGCCTTGCGCCGCTCTTTGCCCGCTTCGGACTGCAGGCGGGAGAGTTCGATGTGCTAGCAACGCTGCGCCGCTCCGGCTCACCTTACGCGCTGAACCCGACAGCGCTTTACGAGGCGACGATGGTGACCTCCGGGGCCATGACCAACAGGCTGGATCGGCTCGAAACATCCGGATTGATCCAGCGCGGGCCACACCCCAACGACCGGCGCGGCATCGTCGTGCGGTTGACCGAAAAGGGGCTCGCCTTGATCGACGAAGCTGTTGCCGCCCACGTGGCCAATGAGCACCAGATCCTGTCCGGCCTGACACAGACCGAACGAGAAACACTTTCGCGTCTGCTGGAAAAACTGATCGGCAGCGTAAGCTAATTGCTAGCTAGTTCCGGTCGTCCGGAAACACCGGGATCGGCATGAAATCGACGCCGTCCTCGGCTAGGCCCTTGGCCTCTTCCAGCGTCGCCTCGCCATAGATGCCGCGGGCATCGGTTTCGCCGAAATGGATCTTGCGCGCTTCCTCGGCGAACTTGTCGCCGACATAGTCCGCATTCTCGCGCACCTTCTCGGCCATCGCCTTCAGTTGTGCCATGGCCTGCTTCTGCGCCTCGCCCATGGCAAGTGCTATGGTTTCCTGCTTGCGGGCCGTGGAAACGGCGGGCGCCATCAGGGCCTTCTCGACCTTGTGCGAGCCACAGCTGGGGCAATCGACAAAGCCGCGCTTCTTCTGCGTGTCGAAATCGTCATTGCTGCGAAACCAGCCCTCGAACTCGTGCTCGTTTTCGCAGATGAGGGAAAAGCGGATCAAGAGGCGGCACCCCTGAAACGCGGCGCCTCGCCGGCGTTGATGGTGAAATCCCGCGCATTTTTCAAATTGGGGATCTTCTTGCGCGCGGCAATCGACTGCGCCGGGTCGATCTCGGCAACGATCACGCCAGGTTCGTCATGCGCGGCTTCCGCGATGATGCGGCCCCACGGATCGACGATCAGCGAATGCCCATAGGTCTCGCGGCCGTCCTCGTGCAGACCGCCTTGCGCGGCGGCTACGACAAAGGCGCCGTTCTCGATGGCGCGTGCTCTGAGTAGCACATGCCAGTGCGCCTCGCCGGTCTGGCGGGTGAAGGCGGCCGGCACGGAAAGCAGGTCGGCGCCGGCCATCGCCTCGGCGCGGAACAGTTGCGGAAAACGCAGATCGTAGCAGACGGCAAAGCCGAGCTTGGCACCCCCGATCCCGGTGACGACGGCCTCTGTGCCGGGCTCGTAGGCGGCCGATTCACGCCAGCTCTCGCCATTGTCGAGATCGACGTCGAACATGTGGACCTTGTCGTAGGTGGCGAGCGTCGCGCCATCGGGTCCGAACAGGAGCGCGCGGTTGGCAAGCTTGCCGTCGGCGCGCAGGATGGCGGTCGAGCCGATATGCAGGTACAGGCCGAGTTCGCGCGCCAGCCTGCGCGCCGTCGAGACGATGATGTCCTTGTCCTCGGAGGTGAAGGAGGCGGCACGCGCCTGCTTGTCGCGGATCAGCGCGCCGGTCATCTCCGGCGTCTGGATATAGGTCGCGCCCTGGACTGCCGCCTCGCGCACCATCCGCTCCATATCGGCCGCATTGCGCTCGGGGCTCTCGCCTGAACGCATCTGCACTGCCGCTGCCTTGAAGACACCCATTGTCACCCCCTCAAATCGACGCGCCGTTGGCGAGCAGTTTGTCCAGCCGGCCTTCCGCCTCCAGTTCATGGAGGTCGTCGCAGCCGCCGACATGCGTGTCGCCGATGAAAATCTGCGGAAAGGTCGTGCGCCCGTGAGCCCGCGACATCATCTCCTGGCGCAGTTCCGGCGAGAAGGACGCGTCGTGCTCGGTATAAGCGACGCCTTTGCGCTCCAGCAGCCGCTTGGCCGCCGTGCAGTAGCCGCACATCATGCGCGTATAGATCGTGACATCGACCATGACGAATTCCGCTTCCGTTGCCGACTTATATAGTCGCGGACTCGTCCGCCCGGAAGTCCCCCGGCAACACGCGGGCAAAGGTCAACACGTCGACGGCGGCAGCGCCTCCCTTTTTCAGCGCCTTGGTGGCGGCACGCACGGTTGCGCCCGTGGTGTAGACATCGTCGATCAGAAGCACCCTGCGTCCGGCAATCTCGATCTCGGCCTCGGCGGGCACGCGAAAGGCGGCGCGCACGTTCTCCTCGCGCTCGTGCCGCTCCAGCCCGACCTGCTGGCGGGTGAGTTTCACGCGATGCATGGCGGAAGGCGCGAAAGATAGCCCGCTCAGCTCGCAAACCGCGCGCGCCAGTTCCGCCGATTGGTTGAACCGCCGCCTGAAAAAACGGCGCCAATGCAGCGGCACAGGCACCACCACATCCGCGTCGGCGATGAGGTCGGCGCCCACGCGGACCATCCAGCGCGCCATCCAGGGAGCGAGATCGGTGCGATCCTGGTATTTCAGCCCTTGCACCATCTGGCGGGCGACGCCGGAATAGGCGACCGCTGCCCGCGCCCGCTCGAAGGGCGGCGGATCGGCGATCGCCTCCGCCGACAGGAAACCCTCGCCCATGTGATGGGTGAACGGCGTGCCCATTACCGGGCACCAGGGCCGCTCCAAGAGCCGCAGCTTCGGCCAGCAGGCGCCGCACAGCACGCCGGGCTGCGAGACCTGCCGGCGGCAACCGGCGCAGACCGGCGGAAACAGGATACGCGCCGGCCAGCCAAGAGCCGACCGGGCTGCCGACCCGGCCAGCTTCCTGATCTCGTCGGACTTGATCTTGGGCATCGGATCGGCCACGTGGTTGGTTTCTCGTCGCCACCATACGAACCATATCAGGGCGCGGATATACAAGGACCCATCCCTTGCAACCTATAATGGATACCTCCCTGTGGCTGGCGCACAAGCGGCGTGCGCTCATCCATCCGGTTGACGGTGCCGACTTCCTCATGCATCGCGCCGCCGAGGACCTTGCCGACCGGCTGGGCGCCGTCGAGCGCAGGTTCGCCAAGGCGGCGGTGCTGTTTTGCCAGACCTCGGCCGCGGCCGACGTCCTTGCGAGGAGCGGCAAGGTAGCCGGCATCGCCCGTGTCGAGGCGGATGCGGCTTTCCTGAATGGCGCCGCCGGCCTGATTGCGCCGCTGGAGACCGTGCCGTTCGAGCCGCAAGGTCTCGATCTGGTGGTGTCGCTTTTGTCGCTGCAGACGATGAACGACATTCCGGGCATGCTGATCCAGATCCGCCGCGCCCTGCGGCCGGACGGACTTTTCCTTGGCGCCTTCGCAGGCGCCGGCACGCTTGCGGAACTGCGCGAAAGCCTGCTTGCCGCGGAAACCGAACTCTACGGTGGCGCCAGCCCGCGCGTCATCCCGTTCACCGATGTGCGCGATGCCGGCGCACTGCTGCAGCGCGCCGGTTTCGCACTGCCGGTCGCCGACGTCGAGACGGTGACCGTGCGCTATGCCGACCTGTTTGCGCTGATGGCCGATCTGCGTGCCATGGGCGAAACCACCGCGCTTACCGACCGCAGCCGTCGGCCGGGGTCACGAAGGCTGTTTGCCCGCGCCTCGGAAATCTACGCCGAACGCTTTTCCGACTCCGATGGTCGCATCAGGGCAAGCTTCTCCATTGTCTGGATGTCCGGCTGGGCGCCCGACGCGTCGCAGCAAAAGCCGCTGAAGCCCGGTTCCGCCAAGGTTTCGCTAAAGACGATATTAGAGAAGCCTGAAGGACACTGACCCGTTCGCGGGCATCAGCCCCAGAGCAATCCAGGGAAACTCGGGAAAACGCGTAGCGGTTTCCCTTGCGGAATTGCGTGAAAACAGGTTAGAGCAGTTCAGTGGTTCTATCAAACAATGACCGCCCTACTGGGCGAAGGCGTTGGCAAGTCTACTGGAATTGTCGCTGAACAACCAAGTGATCGCGTTGAAGACCTGACTGATGCCGCCGACGATCGTCAGCGACAGCACGGCAATGATCAGACCATATTCGATGGCCGTGGCCCCGTTTTCGTCCTTCAGAAAGCGTAGCAGCACTGTTTTCATCACGTTCATCCCTCTTGCCGCAACCCTACCGCCGACCTGTTAAGAAAGGTTAACGGCACAGGCTTAACAGGCGATGAAATCGCCGCCTTTCGGAAATGTCTTAACCTTGTCAGCAGTCGCCACTGCTTTTGCCATCGGAGCGGATAATGCAGACCCCGCCGGGCTCGGCCTGCAGCACGCTGCGGCGCACTGTATAGGTGCTGCGATGGCTGATCGAACCCGTAGCCGTCATGTCGAGGCCGGGGAAATCTTCGCGGGCCGATTGCGAGCGCGTCTGACTGTCGAGGAAGGGGGTCGCGATCAGCGCCAGCGCCACCGCGGCCGATCCGAACAGCAACGTGATCCGCAGGACGCCCATGCCGGCATCGGCGGCACGAAAACCGCGGTCGGGCCGGATCGTATCCCAATCCCTGTCCAGGCTCATTCTATCGCTCCCCAGCGCATGGCGGCGGCCGTACCAGAACGGCCATCCATCAATTTTTCATGATGAGATAAATCTTCCATTAATGCTGGCTGACATGGACCGTGGTCCAATCAGCTCTCAGAGGAGATCGATCAGGAACGGGATCAATGGCGCGTCGGCCGGCGGCATCGGATAGTCGCGCATCTGTTTCGGCCGCACCCATTTCAGCGCCTGGCCTTCCCTCGGCTGGGCGATGCCGCGGAAGCGGCGGCAGACAAACAGCGGCATCAGCAGATGGAAGTCGTCATAGGAGTGGCTGGCGAAGGTCAGCGGCGCCAGGCATGGGATCTCGGTTTCGATGCCGATCTCCTCATGCAGTTCACGGATGAGGCATTGTTCCGGCGTCTCTCCGGCTTCGACCTTGCCGCCGGGAAACTCCCAGAGGCCGGCAAGTTGCTTGCCTTGCGGCCGCTGTGCCAGCAGCACGCGACCGTCGGCATCGACCAGCGCGCAAGCGGCGACCAGGAGCATGCGCTTGCCGCTGGATATCACATCATTCATGTCCGGGCGGCCGGCGGTAATGATAGCGATAGACTTCCTCGAAGCCGAGCGCGCGGTAGAGCGCCAGCGCCGGCGTGTTACCCGCCTCGACCTGCAGCCAGGCTTCCCGCGCGCCGCGCAGCCTCGCCCATTTCAGCGCCGACAGGATCAGGTTGCGGCCGTGGCCCTTGTTGCGCGCCGCCTTGTCGGTGGCGACCTCGAACAGGCCGGCTAGATCGCCGTCATGCACGCAGATCAGCGTCGCCAGCGGCTCCGCCCCATCCTCGAGCGCAAACAGCCCGGCCTCGGGCTGGATAGCGCCGATGATCTCCGACAGGCCCGGCCGCAGCGATACGTCAGAGCCGCTGACCTTGAGCAATGCGCCGATGAAGCGGCTAATGTCCTTGAGCGGTATCTGGTCCATGGCCGCGTCGAGATGCGCGTCGGCCAACGGCAGCCGCATGACGAGCGATTCGTCGAACCGGCTCCAGCCCTCCTTGTCGAGATGGCTGGCAAGATCGGGCCCGGAGAGTGGCGACATGCGGAACGTCAACGGCCGGCCATAGGCATCGAAACGGCGGCTCGCCCGACCGATGCGGTCGGCGATGTGCTGGATGTCGCCGGGATCGAGCGGATTGACCGAGTTCAGCCGCTTGGCCGGATGGCCGGCGGTCAGGCGCACCACCCATGTGCCGTCATAATGGACGGCGGCCGCGGGCCAGGCGCGAAAGCCGGCCGCCTCGTAGCGGCGCACTGTCGCGAGCATGCTTGCAGGATGACGCGAAGCCAAGGCGATCAGCTCCGGTAGTCGCCGTTGATGGCGACATATTCCTTGGTGAGATCGCAGGTCCAAACCGTCGCCTTGCCACGGCCGATGCCGATATCGGCGCGGATGCGGATGTCGTCGCGTTTCATGTAGGCCGAGGTCGCTTCTTCCGAATAGCCGGGGTCGCGCTCGCCCTCATGCGCCAGCCGGTTGTCGCCGAACCAGATCGACAACCGGTCGCGATCCGCGGGCTCGCCGGCCTTGCCGACGGCCATGACGACGCGGCCCCAATTGGCGTCCTCGCCGGCGACCGCCGTCTTCACCAGCGGCGAATTGGCGATCGACAGCGCGATGCGCTTGGCTGAGCGGGCCGATTTGGCCCCGGTGACGGTGACCTCGACCTGCTTGCGGGCGCCCTCGCCGTCGCGCACCACCTGCAGCGCCAGCGACTTCAGCACCTTGCCGAGCGCCCGGCGGAACTGGCCAAGGCGGGCATCTCTGGGATCGGTGATTTCAGGCGCGCCGCGCTTTGCCGCCTTGCCGGTGGCGAACAACAGCAGCGTGTCGCTGGTCGAGGTGTCGCTGTCGACGGTCACCGCGTTGAACGTCTTGGCCGTGCCGCGCGACAACAGGTCCTGCAGGACCGGTGCCGCGATCGGCGCGTCGGTGGCGATGAAGGACAGCATCGTCGCCATGTCGGGCGCGATCATACCGGCGCCCTTCGAAATGCCGTTGATGGTGACATCGGCGTCGCCGAGCTTGACCGTCTGCGTCGCCACCTTCGGATAGGTATCGGTGGTCATGATGGCCCTTGCCGCCTCGGTCCACAGGTCCGGCTTGCCGTCGCTGACCAGCCCGGCGAGCAGATGGCTGAACTTGGTTGTGTCGAGCGGCTCGCCGATGACACCGGTCGAGGCGAGGAAAACCTCAGCTGCCGTGCAGCCGGCCGCCTTGGCCGCAGCTTCGCCCGTCATCGCGGTCGATTCGCGGCCTTTCTTGCCGGTGAAGGCGTTGGCGTTGCCCGAATTGACGACCAGCACCCGGGCCTTGCCGGTGCCAAGGTTCTGCCGGCAGAAATCGACCGGCGCCGAGGGACATTTCGACTTGGTGAACACGCCGGCGACCGCGGTACCGGCGTCGAACACCATGGCCAGGAGATCCGTACGGTTCTTGTACTTTATTCCCGCTTCGGCGGTGGCGATGCGCACCCCTTCGATTTCCGGCATTTTGGGGTATTTCTTTGGCGCGAGCGGCGAAATCGTCGTGGACATGGGACCTCGGGGGGGAAAATCGCAAGGGGAAGGCCGGTTTGCCCGATACGGCGCGCCGGTGCAAGCGCCGTTTTCGTCGCTCCCGCCAGGGCAAACACGTTCAGGATTAAGCTTGCGTTTCAAATCTGTTGGCGTCGCCAGGGTCCATGGCACTATGATCCTCCCTATGGGCAGGCTTGCGATCCTCGCTTGGGCATTTCTGGGACTTTTGCTGCTACGCGCCGACGCCGAGCCGGCACGGCGCGTGGCGCTCGTCGTCGGCAACGGCACCTATGCCGAGGCCGGCACGCTGGCCAATCCCGTCAACGACGCGCTAGACATCGCCGACAAGCTGCGTTCCATCGAGGTCATCGAAGGCAACGATCTCGGCAAGCGCGCGCTTGAACGCAGCATTGGCGAGTTCTCAGATGCGCTCGAAGGTGCCGGCGTCGGGCTTTTCTATTATGCCGGCCACGGCCTGATGTGAGACACCGCTTGATGACCGCGGCGCCCCTGCGTCACAAAACGGGTCGTTTCGTTTCATCGCCGGATCGCTTATCATTGCCAGAGAATTGAAACGAGGACGACAGGAATGGCCGAGGAGGCTGATACGGCGCGCAAATCGATCGGTGCGCGGCGCAATCCCGACAGTGCGGATGCCATACTGGAGGCCGCCGAGGCAGTCCTTGTCGAGGCCGGTTATGCCGGTTTCTCGATCGAAGCGGTGGCGCGGCGCGCACGCGCCGGCAAGCCGACCATCTACCGCTGGTGGCCAAGCAAGGCGGCACTGCTGCTCGAGGTCTATCAGCGCCAGAAGCGCGTCGACGTTCCCGATACCGGAGGACTGGAGGAGGATCTCGTCGGCTTTTTGATGAACCTGTTCTCGCACTGGCGCGAGACATCGTCGGGCAGCGTGTTCAGGTCCCTGATCGCCGAGGCGCAGTCGGATGAAACCGCCGCCGAAGCCCTTGCCGATTATGCTGGCGGACGCCGGGCCCACACCCGCCAGATCATCGAACGCGCCAACGCAAGGGGCGAGATCGCCAGCGACATCGATCCGGCCGTGGTCGCCGATCTCGTGGCTTCCTACGCCTGGCGGCATCTCCTGACCAACCGGCTCGGCGAACCCGAAGCGACGATCCGCAAGGTGGTTCGATATCTCCTGCAAGGCATAGCAGCGGCCGGCAGGTAGGCACCGCTGGCAAGTGCCAACGAAAAAGGGCGCGGCGCCTTTCGGCTGCCGCGCCCTTTTTCGAGCTGTTCGGGCTTACTTGGCGCTTTCCAGCGTATCGACGGCCTTCTTCAGCTTGGCGTCGGGGATCTCGACCTTGGCACCAGCGCGCAGCGACTTGACCATCGCGAAATACTTGTCCCTGATGACAGCCTGCTTGGCCTGGTCCTTGACCTCGTCGAAGGCCGGCGGCTGCTTGGCGCGCTTGTCCTCGAGCTTGATGACGTGCCAGCCGAACTGGGACTGGACCGGCTGCTCGGTGTACTTGCCGACATCGAGCGCGAACGCCGCCTTGTCGAACTCCGGCACCATCTGGCCAGGTCCGAACCAGCCGAGGTCGCCGCCATTGGATTTGCCCGAGGGATCGCTGGTGTGTTCGTTGGCGAGCTTCTGGAAGTCGGCGCCGCCGTCGAGCTGCTTGATGATCGCCTCGGCCTCTTCCTTCGTCTTCACGAGGATGTGACGGGCATGCACCTCGTTGACCGGCGGCGTGTTGGCGATTTCCTGGTCGTAGCGGGCGCGAACCTCGGCGTCGGTGACCTTGTCGACGACGCCCTTCTCGACCATTTCGCCATGCAGCGCGCGCTGCTGCAGGAAGGCCATGCGGCGCTGGAAGTCGGGATCCTTGTCGAGGCCTGTGGTGACCGCCTGGGCGGCCATGACGCGGATTTCGATGGCCGCCGAAAGTGCCGCGGCGCGGCGCTGCTCGGGTGGCAACTGCGCGAACTGCTGCGACAGTTCGCCCTCGGCAAGCACCAGATCGGCTTCGGTCAAGGGCTGGCCATTGACGGTGGCGATCACGGTATTCGGGTCGACCGGCGCCGCGGCCGGTGTGGCCGCATCCGCCGGGGCAGCCGGTGCGGGAGCGGCCTCCTGCGCCATCGATGGCGACAGGCAAAGAGCCGACAGGCCGAGGGCAAGGCCAAGGCTGGCAAGCGACGCACGGCTGAACAACAAGGACATAAGCATGACTCCGGTGAAGGATTGTAAGGAGGGCGGCTTCCAGATCAGCCAGATTGTGGCGGAATTTGGCGCGACCGGCAGGGCCAGCGCGGCGTTGACATCAGTTGAGCCCCCTCTTATCTGTCCATCGACTTGGCGTCCAGAACCGTTTTCCGGGCGCTTTTTGTGTTTGCCCGCATTCAGGCGGTGCGTTCACGTGGATGTGATGGGGCCGGCCGGCGCCTGTCTCAAGATTGAGAATTCTATCGAAAGGACCATTGGATGGTCAGTCTCGGCGGTCTCGCCCGTAAGGTTTTCGGTTCCTCCAACGACCGTCGGGTCAAATCGACCCGCCCCCGCGTCGAGGCGATCAACGCCATGGAAAACGAGATGCGGGCACTCTCCGATGCCGAGCTTGCCGGCCGCACGGAAAAGTTCCGCCAGGACATCGCCAACGGCGCCAGCCTTGACGACCTGTTGGTCCCTGCCTTCGCGACCGCCCGCGAGGCGGCGCGCCGCGTGCTCGGCATGCGCCCCTTCGACGTCCAGCTGGTTGGCGGCATGGTGCTGCACAATGGCGGCATCGCCGAGATGCGCACCGGCGAGGGGAAGACCCTGGTCGCGACGCTGCCGGTCTATCTCAACGCGCTTGCCGGAAATGGCGTCCATGTCGTCACTGTCAACGACTATCTCGCCACCCGCGACTCCGAATGGATGGGCCGCGTCTACAAATTCCTCGGCCTTTCGGTCGGCGTCATCGTCCACGGCCTGTCGGACGAGGAGCGCCGCGTCGCCTACGCCTCCGACGTCACTTACGCCACCAACAACGAGCTCGGCTTCGACTATCTGCGCGACAACATGAAGTATGAGCGCGCCCAGATGGTGCAGCGCGGTCACAACTACGCGATCGTCGACGAGGTCGATTCCATCCTGGTCGACGAAGCACGCACGCCGCTGATCATTTCCGGTCCGCTCGAGGACCGTTCGGAAATGTACAACACCATCGACACCTTCATCATCCAGCTGCAGCCGCAGGATTATGAAATCGACGAGAAGCAGAAGACCTCGATCTTCACCGAGGAAGGCACCGAGAAGCTGGAGAACATGCTGCGCGATGCCGATCTGCTCAAGGGCGAGTCGCTCTACGACGTCGAGAACGTCGCCATCGTCCATCACGTCAACAACGCGCTGAAGGCGCACCGGCTGTTCCAGCGCGACAAGGACTACATCGTGCGCAACGGCGAGATCGTCATCATCGACGAGTTCACCGGCCGCATGATGCCGGGCCGCCGCTATTCGGAAGGCCTGCACCAGGCGCTCGAAGCCAAGGAGCATGTGGCGATCCAGCCGGAGAACCAGACGCTCGCCTCCGTCACCTTCCAGAACTATTTCCGCCTCTACAAGAAGCTTTCCGGCATGACCGGCACAGCGCTGACCGAGGCCGAGGAATTCGGCAACATCTACGGTCTCGAAGTCACCGAGATCCCGACCAACCTGCCCGTTATCCGCAAGGACGAGGACGACGAGGTCTACCGGACGGTCGAAGAGAAGTACAAGGCGATCGTCAGGGAGATCCGCGAAGCCAGCGCCAAGGGCCAGCCGACGCTGGTGGGTACGACGTCGATCGAAAAGTCCGAGCAGTTGGCCGAGCGCCTGCGCAAGGAAGGCTTCACGGATTTCGAGGTGCTGAACGCCCGCCACCACGAGCGCGAGGCGGCGATCGTCGCCCAGGCCGGCAAGCCCGGCGCCATCACCATCGCCACCAACATGGCCGGCCGCGGTACTGATATCAAGCTTGGCGGCAATGCCGAGATGCGCATCGCCGACGAGCTGGGCGACATGCCGGAGGGTCCCGAGCGCGAGGCGCGTGAAAAGGAGATTTATGCCGACGTCGAGCGCCTGAAGGAAAAGGCGCTGGCCGCCGGCGGCCTTTACGTGCTCGCCACCGAGCGCCACGAGTCGCGCCGCATCGACAATCAGCTCAGAGGTCGTTCGGGCCGCCAGGGCGACCCCGGCCGCTCGAAATTCTTCCTGTCGCTGCAGGATGACCTGATGCGCATCTTCGGCTCCGAGCGCATGGACGGCATGCTGCAGAAGCTCGGCCTCAAGGAAGATGAGGCGATCATCCACCCGTGGATCAACAAGGCGCTGGAAAAGGCGCAGAAGAAGGTCGAGGCGCGCAACTTCGACATCCGCAAGAACCTGTTGAAATATGACGACGTCTCCAATGACCAGCGCAAGGTGGTGTTCGAACAGCGCATCGAGCTGATGGACGGCGAGGGCCTCTCGGAAACCATCGCCGAGATGCGCGAAGGCGTCATCGACGAGATCGTCGCCAAGGCGATACCCGAAAACGCTTACGCCGAGCAGTGGGACGTCGCGGGCCTGAAGGCCGAGGTCGCCGAATTCCTCAATCTCGACTTGCCGGTCGAGGACTGGGTGAAGGAAGAAGGCATCGCCGAGGACGACATCCGCGAGCGCATCTCTGCCGCCGCCGCCGACGCCGCCAAGGAGCGCGCCGACCGTTTCGGCCCCGAGGTGATGACCTATGTCGAGCGCTCGGTGGTGCTGCAGACGCTCGACCATCTGTGGCGCGAGCACATCGTCAATCTCGACCATCTGCGTTCGGTGGTCGGCTTCCGCGGCTACGCCCAGCGCGATCCGCTGCAGGAATACAAGAGCGAGGCGTTCGAGCTGTTCCAGGCGATGCTCGGCAATCTGCGCCAGGCCGTCACCGCGCAGCTGATGCGCGTCGAACTGGTCCACCAAGCCGCCGAAGCCCCACCGCCCGAAGCGCCCGACATGTTCGGCACGCATATCGACGGCACCACCGGCGAGAACGATTTCGATGGTGGTGAGACCGCCCTCCTCGTCCGTCCGGAGCAGAATGTCATCGTCGCTCCCGAAGATCGCGACCCGAACAACCAGGCCACCTGGGGCAAGGTCGGCCGCAACGAAGCCTGCCCCTGCGGCTCCGGCAAGAAATACAAGCACTGCCACGGCGCGTTCGCGTAAAAACGGCACTGCTTCCCTTCTCCCCGTCTCTATACGGGGAGAAGGTGGCCCGCAGGGCCGGATGAGGGGCGGCGGCGAGGCTTGCGATTTTGTCTGATGTCTCCACCGTGGAGGTGACTTCGCAACCGCGGCTCGCCTGTAGGAGGATTCCTCCAACCTTCCCGACGTAAATCTCCGAAGCCGGCGCCGCCCCTCATCCGCCTGCCGGCACCTTCTCCCCATATAGTGACGAGTAGAAGGATGCTCCCCACCCACGCTTTCTTAAGGTGTCTTCGCTACACCAAAGCCTGAAAAGAGGCGGAAAACGGAGAGAAATCGGGGTGCGCTTTTCCGCGGCCACGACTGTCGGGCGGTTCTTGCCGCAGCGTTTGGCGCTGGGGCCGCTGCTTGACCGCATCGACGCCGTGCTGTTCACCGCCGACGAGCGCGTCGCGGCGCGCGCGCCGTCGGTCCTTGCGAAAGCCTGCCCGCCATGAGCGGCAATCAGAATGTCTGCGCCGCCGTCCATGCCATGACACTGGCCTTCAACGTCGCGCTCAACGTGGTGCTGATCCCGTTTTTCGGCCTGCGGGGCGCGGCCCTGGCCACCGCCTTCGCCATGATCTTCGAGGCCGGCGCGCTGTCCTTCACGGTCTGGCGCAGGCTCGGCATCGTCATGGCGATCTTCGTGCCAGCCGAAGGAGCCGCCTGATGGCCGCCGTCCCCTTGCTCGAGGAAACCAGCGGCGGTTCCGCCGGCGCCATGGTGTCCGGCCTTGCCGGACTGGCGCGCGACGCCGATCCGGCCCATATCGAGATCCTCGCCAACAACCGGCCCGAGCGCAAACTCGCCATCTACCCGGCATCGGCCGGCTTCGACCTGGTCGAGGAACTGGACTATCTCTGCGCCCGCACGATCGAGCCGAACGTCTTCTTCAACCCGCGCTTTCTGGCGCCGGCCATGCCCCGGCTGGAAGACCGCGAGGTACGCCTTGCAGTGATCCGCGACGGTGACGAATACCGCAACCGGCTGCGCCTGCTGGTGCCGATCTCGGTGGAGCGGCCGATGGTGCCGCTGGGCGTGCCGGTCATGCGCACATGGTCGAGCCCGTTCGGTCCGCTCGGCACCCCGCTGATCGACCGCGACGATCCGGTCGGCGTGGTCGAGGATTTCTTCTCGATGCTGTCGCGCCCGCATTTGAAGTTGCCGAAAGTCCTGGTCCTGCCCGACATCAGGCTGGACGGTCCGGTGGCGAGCCTGATCGGCACCGTGGCCGAGACGCGCGGGCTGATGCTGGTCACCACGGGTCAGACCTCACGCCCGGTGCTGGAGAGCGAACTCGACGGCGACGACTATCTGAAGGCTTCGCTGCGCGCGCACCATTATCGCGAGTTTCGCCGCCTGAAGCGGCGCCTGGGCGATCTCGGCAAGCTCGAACATGTCGTGGCACGCGGCCCCGAGGAAATCCGCCACGCAATCGAGCACTTCCTGACGCTGGAAGCGTCCGGCTGGAAAGGCCGCGAGCGCACCGCCATGGCGATCGACCGCTTCCGCGCCGCCTTCGCCCGCGAGGCTGTGCATCGGCTCGCCGAACAGGACATGTGCCGCATTCATTCGCTGACGCTCGACGGCCGCACCATCGCTTGCCTGATCGTCTTCGTCGAAGCTGGCGTCGCCTACACCTGGAAGACAGCCTATGACGAGACGCTGGCCGTCTATTCGCCCGGCACGCTGCTGATGATCGAGGTCACCAGGCAGCATCTCGAAGATCCCAACATCATGATGACCGATTCCTGCGCGGTGCCCGATCACCCGGTGATGAGCCGGTTATGGAGCGAGCGCAAGCCGGTCGGCACGCTGGTGATCGGGTTGACGCGCGACGCCGACCGTCTCGCCCGCCAGGCCGCCTCCCAGTTGCACCTGTACCGCGAGACCCGCAACATGGCGCGACTGCTGCGCAACCGGATGAAGAGTTTGCTGAAAAGGCGGTAAGGGGTCCGTCGAGACGAGCCTGGCCGCGGTCAATCAGCCTGTCGCGCAGCCGGCGTATCGCGTTCAATGGAGGTCGCGGTTTTTTGACGACAGCATTAATTCAGCTTGCCAAGAGTTGTGTCCAGCGACCACTCTCGAAGTGAAAACAGATTCCGCCATTGAGTCGCCGATGACGAAACAAGATTCCGTCCCGATGAACGACCTCAAGCGACTGTATCAACGATACCAGGTCGAAATTGAACGTGAAGTAACAAGCACATTGCGCTCCGGATGGTGGCTCAATGGCGCGATGGGCAACAAATTTGCCGCCAACTTTGCAGGCTTCATCGGCGTCTCGGATTGCGTTCTTGTGGCCAACGGAACGGACGCTCTCGAACTGGCCTTGGCCGCGGTTGTCGCACGCAATGGCGCTCGGGGACGCGAAGTCATCATGGCTGCCAATGCCGGCGGCTACGCAAGTTGCGCCTGCTGGCACAACGACCTTGTGCCCCACTATGTCGACGTCGAGGCAGCCAGTCAGTTGATCAGCGTTTCATCGGTGCTGGCCGCGGCCGGCATCGATACCGCTGCCATCGTGGTCACGCATCTTTATGGTGGCGTCGTCGATGTCGGTGCCATCAAGAGCGCGCTCGCCGAGACCGGGCTCTCACATATTCCTATCGTGGAGGATTGTGCGCAGGCACATGGCGCACGTATCGGCGGGCGCGTGGCGGGTTCGCTCGCGGACGTGTCGACTTTCAGCTTCTACCCGACCAAGAATCTCGGCGCGGCGGGTGACGGAGGCGCCATTCTGACGTCGGAGCCGGCGATCGCCGAACATGTACGGCGGCTGCAGCAATATGGCTGGATTTCAAAATACCATGTCGGCGTACCCTATGGCCGGAATTCCCGCATGGATGAGGTCCAGGCGGCCGTTCTTGATGTCTTTCTGCGTGATCTGGGCGATAGAAACGAACGGCGCCGTGCTATTCTGGGCCGCTACAAGTCGGCCGCCGGGCGGCGGCTGCAGTTCGTGGAAGGCGGTGATGGCGCGGTCGCGCACCTTGCCGTCGCCCTATGCGACGAGCGCGATGCGTTCAGGATTTTCATGAAGGAGCGTGGCGTCGATACCGATATCCACTACCCCGTCCTTGACTGCGATCAGGTTGGCTGGGCAGGACTGCCGATGAAAGGAACCGAAAATCTGGTGGTCTCAAGGGCCAGCGTAAACCGTCTCTGCACCGTGCCATGCTATCCCGACATGACGAATGACGAGGTCGGCCAAGTCTGTCTGGCGCTCGCCCAATGGGAGGCAATGTGACGACACGCTCGATCGTTTTTCCGATCTACCGCAATCAGGCGAATGTCCCCTCCCTGATGCAGGCGGTCGCCAATTTTCATGCCAGATATGTGGGCGATATCGAATTCGTCTTCGTCATCGATGGGTCGCCGGATGAA
This sequence comes from Mesorhizobium sp. B2-5-4, assembly GCF_006441095.1. NCBI lineage: Bacteria > Pseudomonadati > Pseudomonadota > Alphaproteobacteria > Hyphomicrobiales > Phyllobacteriaceae > Mesorhizobium > Mesorhizobium sp. B2-5-4. Next base: position 37,218 of record NZ_VFUR01000006.1, read on the forward strand.
TCGGGGCCCCTGCTTCTCAATGCGCTGAAGACCTCCGGCTTCGACTACAAGATCATCTTTCACAGCCGGAATTTCGGCTCCTTCACCGCCATTCGAACCGGTCTCGAGCATGCTTCTGGCGATCATGTCGCCGCCATGGCCGCCGACCTCCAGGAGCCGCCGGAACTGATCGTGGAGTTCTTCTCGATCCTGGATAAGGATGGCGCAGACGTCGTATTTGGACGCAGGACCGGCCGCAATGATCCGCCGATCACACGGTTTTTGTCGAAAGCGTTCTGGGCGGCCTACCGCAGGCTCGTCCTGCCCAGTATGCCAAGCGGCGGGGTCGATATTTTTGCCTGCAACCGCCAGGTGCTGGAAGCGATCCTGTCCATCGAGGAGCCCAACTCCTCGCTTGTCGTGCAATTGTTCTGGGTTGGCTTCAGGCGGGAATTCGTGCCCTATCGCCGGCGCGAACGAGAGCACGGAACGAGTGCCTGGAGCATGGCCCGTCGGTTCAGATACATGATGGACAGCATCTTTTCGTTCTCCGACTTCCCGATAATTCTGACCCTTTGGGTGGGCTTTGCGGGCTGCCTGCTCAGCCTGATGTTTGCGGCCGTTACCGTCGCGGCGCGGTTGCTCGGCAACATTGACGCGGCGGGCTACACAACGCTGGTGCTGCTGATCGTGGGCTTCGGATCGGCCAGTCTGATGGTCCAGGGCATTCTCGGCTGCTATCTCTGGCGGGCGGTTGAAAACACCAAGTCACGGCCCCTCCGGGTGATCAGCCGCGTCGTCGAGGGGACATCGAAATGACCGGCAAGGCATTTTTTGTTCATGAGCAGGGCATCTGCGAAAGTCCGCATATCGGCCAGGGAACACGCATCTGGGCGTTTGCCCACGTTCTGCCGGGCGCCGCTATCGGTGCGGGCTGCAACATTTGTGATCATGTTTTCATCGAGAACGACGTGGTGATCGGTGATGACGTGACTATAAAAAGTGGCGTTCAATTGTGGGACGGCCTCCGCCTTGGGAACCGCGTGTTCGTTGGTCCAAACGCGACATTCACCAACGATCGTTTCCCGCGCTCGAAAGAGTATCCCGAGGCATTTCTTCTGACGACGGTGGAGGACGGGGCATCAATAGGCGCTAATGCGACCATCCTGCCAGGCATAGTCATCGGACGTCAGGCGATGATCGGCGCCGGCGCGGTGGTGACCAAAAACGTTCCCCCCAATGCCGTGGTGGTCGGAAATCCAGCCATCATCATCGGCTACCAGACCGGTCCGCAAATCCAGCCGACAGTGACGCAGACATTCCCCGATACGCCCGGCGAAAGAATGCCGCTTGGCATCGGCGGCGGCGAACTCTGGCGGCTGCCGCATTTTGGCGACCTGCGCGGCGAGATCGCACCGCTGGAGTTCGGTTCGAACCTGCCCTTCAAACCGGCACGCTCCTTTCTGGTCTACGGCGTGCCTTCCGACAAGGTCAGGGGCGAGCACGCGCATCGCGAATGCCATCAATTCCTTATCGCCGCCCACGGCCGGCTTTCGGTTGTCCTCGACAACGGCCATGACAGAAAAGAGGTTTCACTGGCCGAACCGTCGATCGGGCTCTACATGCCGCCAGGCATCTGGGGAATCCAGTACAAATTCCAGCCAGACACGGTCCTGCTGGTCATGGCTTCGCATCACTATGACGCCAGTGACTACATCAGGGATTATACGGATTTCCTCAGCGTAGTCAGACAGGACGGCCGCTGACCGAATGCGCGCAGACGCTGTCCGCTTCCTCGTCGCCGGTGGTCTCAACACAGCTTTGACCAGCCTCATCTATTTTGCCGGCCTCGTTGTCCTGCCTTCAGGTATTTCCTATACCATTGCCTGGCTGGCCGGTCTGTTGTTCGTCATGATGTTCTATCCCGAGCGTGTCTTTCCCGGAGGACGCACCGGTTTTGCCGATCGCCTGGCGATGGGGGGCTCGATCATTGTCGTCTTCCTGATCGGATTGGCGAGTCTTCACTTTCTGCGAAGCATCCAGCAGAAGACCGCGATCGCGTTCTTCCTGACCCTTGCCGTCACGACGATCCTCAACTTCCTGATTTCCCGATGGATACTTCGCCGACCATGCAGATAGGCAAACGCGCGACCAAGCCGGCGATCAACCTGTTCGCCATCTTTATTGATATGTATTTTTCGGAACTGACTTCCTTTCGCTGACCGGATTGGCGGGGGCGCGGGATGCCGCAACGGACCTGCCAAGTGCGACCTGGACGGGTTGGTCAAAACGCTGATCTTGCATCGCTGCCCACCTCCCGAAGCGCTCAATGCGACACCCGTAGCTGAATATAGGCGAGCTATTCCGGAACATTTTTGCAGAGCTGGATGTTGGATGTCATGACGGGGCGTGCTCGCCCTGCTTTCGACAGACCATCGAGGAGAGAACCATGGATTGGAACCGCATCGAAGGAAACTGGAAGCAATTCAAGGGCAAGGTGAAGGAACAGTGGGGCGATCTCACCGACGACGATCTTGACCAGATAGCCGGGAGGCGCGACCAGCTGGAGGGCAAGATTCAGGAACGCTACGGCATCGCGAAGGATCGCGTTCGCCAGGAGGTCGACGACTGGTATCGCCGCCAGAGTTGGTAGTTCGTTCAAACGTCCATTTCGTTGAGAGGCGCCGGCATGGGCCGGCGTCCTTTCGCCGTCCTGGACAGATGGATGCGGTGTCCTCAGCTTTGCCTTGCTGATCGAGAATTGGCTGACGCTGGCAAAACTCCGGCGACGCCTCCCGCTTTGAAAGCCTTCCGCGCGCAATGCTTCCTGAACTTCAAACGGCGTGTTGGTCGCGATGGTCAAAACAAACGGCCATGGTCCGACCAGTTGCGAATTTGACCACGGCCTCCACCAGGGCGTCATCGCTGCACGGCCAGTCCGGCGCCAGGCGTCGAACCTCCGCGATCACTTCCCGGGTGGAGACTATCGCAAATGCCTCCCACCCCGATAGCGTCATAGAAACAAGCTCTTCGCTTGTCAGGCGGGGTAATATCCGATGCCGCGTCATGTTCACCGCGTTTCCTCCCAACGATGAACGTTAAAGGTAGAGCCTAGCGCGAAGCCCTGAGGTCAGCGAGCTAAAATGTGGTCTGACCAAAATGGCTCACGCCCACGGTCTTGGGGTTGGATTTGTTGACTTCAAAGCGATCAAATGGTGCCCCTAGCCGGGGTATTTCCACCAAATCGAACTCGGTGGAAAAGCGCTGAAAAGTCTAATCGAGACAGCCTCTTAGGCTCTGCCGCCCTCACGAGATGATGAATAACTCATGTACCTCGACGACTACCCGATCTTGTACGATACCGGCATCGCTGAACCCCTTGTGCTGCAAGGGTTTGCGTCCAACGTCGCCGCAACCATTGTCTCCCCGAAATCACGAACTCAGCGTAGGCTGGGGATTTCCCCACTTAAAAGTCGTCGGCGGTAGTCGGCAACCGCTTCAGGATTTCCTTCTCGACGCCCGTAAGCTCCGACCGCGTTGGCCACGTAGGCGTCATTCGGGTTTGCCTCCAGCCATGCCAGAGCGGCGACCCGGTAGGGGTTGACCTCTCGCGCCCCGTAGGACGGTTTGTAGGGGCTCCCGTGGCGGGCGTAGTGATCCGCATGGGAGCGGCAGAAGCGCGTGTCTAAGCCGTCTCCTGTGCGCGCACCGGCCGGCCTGCTACACCCGACCACTCGGCACCGGGTGAACATCGCGCTGGGCTCCTGAGCGCGTTCCTTGACCTCGTCCTTGCGGCGTCGTCTCGCAGTCCAATTCGTCGTCACGTCTTCTCCAACATCGCCACCCCGCTCTAACGCGAAGGCGGGCGTCTATCAGGAAGAGCGCGCAGGCTCAAACAACAAATGATGGCCATCACAGCTGGAGGAAGCATCAACAGGCTCGGACCCTGGCTCTTACAGGATTTTGATCGCCAGATTGTTCAGCCGAGAGTTCTCACGGTAGGTCAAACGCACCACAACGGCTCCCACGATGCCAGTGATGGCACCGCCGAGCACGTCAGTGAGGTAGTGGGTGCCGATGAAAATTCTGGACCAGCAAACCAGACATGCCAAAACGCCAAGAGCAAGCGTTCGGCGCGGCAGGGCTTGCATCGCGAACGCCGCAACGATGGCCACGGTCGCGGTCGCGTGATCTGAGGGGAAGGACCAGTCCGCGCTAGGCGCGATCAACAAATGCGTCACGCCGGCATCATAGGGCCGTATCCGATGCACGAACAACAGGATGAACTGGTTGATCGCCAGACCGAGCAAGAACGCCAGACCCGCTGACAGGGCCGCGTGTCGAACGTGGTAGCGGTCGGCCTTGACCCACCATTGCAGGACCACGGCCATCACCATGAACGGAACGCCGATCTGGGAGACCCCGATCATTACCATGTCAAGCACGGGGTGAAGCCCGGCCGCCCCGTTGATCCAGTGAGTAAGAGTTGCATCCATTCGGTCTTGCTTCCGTTATTGAGGATCGCGAGGTGAATTTATGAGGGCAGTCGACGAACGACGCATCCATCAGATTTTTGAAGTCAGCGTCTGGCTCAAGGGCGCTCACGCCGTGATCGAGTGTCTCGGTGGTGTCCTGCTCTATTTCGTCACCACAGGCGCGATTGCGTCGTGGGTCAATGCCTTCACCCAAGACGAGTTGATCGAAGACCCGCACGATTTCATAGCGGGCCATCTGTCGCAGATGGCGAGCCATTTCTCGGTCGCCAGCAAGGAGTTCTACGCCTTCTACCTGCTCAGCCACGGCCTAATCAAGCTGCTCTTGGTCATCGGCCTACTGCGAGGCAAGCTGTGGTCGTATCCCGCTTCGCTCGTGGCGCTTGGAGCGTTTATGGTTTATCAAGTCTATCGCTGGTCCTACACGCACTCTGCCGGCCTCTTGGTTTTGACCGTCTTCGATGCCGTGGTGATGGTGCTGATCTGGCACGAATGGCGCGTGATGCGGCGGCACAGCCCAGCACAGTCACCGAGCTAACGACTTCGCCTTTGCTCAATCCACCTGATGGCAGACCAGCACAGAATTGCCCAGGCGGAACCGACACACCAGCCCGCGAGAACATCGGTGGGGTAGTGTACGCCGAGATACACGCGGCTCAATCCGACCATGACCGTCAAGAACAAGGCGAGCGAGACAAAGTAGGCTTTGGCACGGTGATCGGGGCTGGCTTTGGCGAGCAGGGCTCCGAGCGTGAGGAACGTGACCGCCGAAAGCATAGCGTGTCCGCTTGGAAAGCTCGCAGTGAAGACCCTTGCAGAATGAATAACCTCTGGCCTTGGCCGGTCGAACGCGATCTTGAGTAAGGTGCTGATTACCTCCCCGCCGACCACGGCTAGGGCTACCAACGCCGCGTACCATCGTTCCCGTGTGATCAGCAGATACCCCACTGCAGCTACCGACACGAAGGCCAGGAACGCGAAGCTGCCGAGGGAGGTGACATCACGTCCCATTTCTTCCAGCCAAGGGGGGCCAATCGGATTGCTCGGATCACCGGCGCTGCGGAACGCCAGAAGCACTGTCCGATCAAAACCCTTTGTGTCGCCCTCAATGACCTCCTCCGCGAGAAGGCCGAAGCCCAGGATGAGGCCGCCTGCCACAAACAAGGAGAGGATCAGCCACATGCCGTCGCTTTGGAAGCCCCGCAGAACACCGGTGGATGAGGAAGGAGCCTTGATGTCCATGCAACTCGGCCTGTTAGGAGGGCCACACTCGGCAGCCGACACACGTCAATTCTCGTTCATTCATCTGGTTCCATGGGGCATCCTCGTCGCCTGCGTGCTGGCTTCCATACCGTGTTCGCCCCTGACCGTTAGCGCCCGGAGAACGGCAAACCCTTGAACCTGTTTGATTTATTGACTTCCAAGCGCCCAAATGGTGCCCCTAGCCGGGATCGAACCAGCACTCCTTGCGGAACTCGATTTTGAGTCGAGCGCGTCTACCAATTCCGCCATAGGGGCTCAGGCCGGGCGGCCTGGATGGGCGCGGACTATACGGTCGGAGGCCTGTTCGTCAACTGGCCAATTCTCGGTATCGCATTGGATGCGACCAATCTTCGCCTTTCGATTTCGCGGCGGTGCTGCCATTGTGCAGCGCGGAAAATCTTTCTAGACAGGCGGCGCACCGAAGCGCGCCGTGTCTGGAGACATGCTGCGGCGCGCTTTGCGTCCTTGTTTTCATCCATGCCCTTGTCCCAGGGCGGCCGTGCGGTTTTGGGTCACTTGCGCTAGGAGAGCCGATGCTTCGCGGACTGTACGACTGGACCCTGTCGCTGGCGGCCCGCAAATCGGCCGAATGGTGGCTGGCCTTCATCGCTTTCGTCGAAAGCTCGGTATTCCTGGTGCCGGCCGACGTGCTCTATCTGCCGATGGCATTGTCGCGGCCGGATCGCGCCTATCGCTATGCCTTCATCGCCACCGTCGCCTCGGTGCTGGGCGGCATTGCCGGCTGGTTCATCGGCCACTACGCCTATGACGCGGTGGCGCGGCCCATCCTCGAATTCTACGGCAAGTATGACGAGTTCGAGCAGTTGCGCTCCTCTGCCGGCGTGAGCATCGAATTCATCGCCCTGATGCTGGTCACTTCGGGTGCCGCGCATCTGCCGCCCATCAAGGTCGTGACGATCCTGTCCGGCGCCCTTGGCGTCAATCTGGCGCTGTTCATCGTGCTGGCCATCATCGCGCGCGGCGGCCGCTTCGTGCTCCTGGCGTGGCTTTTGCGCCGCTATGGCGAGCCAATCCGCGAATTCATCGAAAAACGCCTGGGCCTGATCGCCGGCGCCGCCGCGGTTGCCCTGATTTTGCTCTATATCCTGATCAAATACGCTCTCTGACGTTTGTCGCTCAAACCGCGCAACGGTTTTGAGTGCGTGGCAAGCAGATCTGGCAGACGGCGAACACGATGGACGAGAGACCTATGACAGCGACCATGAATGCCGATACCGGACGCCAGCGGACACGCGCTGCCTTGTTTCTCGCGGTGGCGATGGCCGCGACCGTTGGTTCGGCGCTCGGTTTCCAGCACATCGGCGGCTACATACCCTGCCATCTCTGTCTGGAACAGCGCACCCCATATTACATCGGCGTGCCTTTGATGGTGCTGGCGGTGATCGCATCGATGCTGCGCGCACCGGCATGGCTGACGCGCGGCCTGCTGGCGATCGGCGGCCTCTTGATGCTCTACGGCCTTTATCTCGGCGTCTATCACTCCGGCGTCGAATGGGGCTGGTGGCAGGGTCCGGCCGATTGCACGGCGGGGGCCGGACCGGTCGACACCGGCGGCAAAGGCGTGCTCGACGCGCTCGACAAATTCGTGCCGCCCTCCTGCGACAAGGCCGCCTTGCGCATTCTCGGCCTGTCCCTGGCCGGCTGGAATGCCATCGCCAGCCTGATCCTCGCCGCCGTCGCCTTCCGCGGCGCTCTGTCTCGTGACTGACACAACAGCGCCGTCGCGAGATCATTCAAGAATTCGGCAGATTGAGTGACCCATTGTGGGTCGGAGGAGTGCCGGTCTGCTTGTGGGCGGCAGCATCGTTATCCGGCCGACCGCTCAGGATCAAACGTCCATGACACGATGCGGCGCTCGGTCGATATGCCTTCGCGGATTTTAGCGCACGAGGGAGCTCCGGCTGCTGCGCGACCCTCAAGCACCGATGGCGACGATGCGTGAAATCCTTTGTTGCCCCGTTGCCGCTCAGACCCAAAAAACGCTTCAGGCGCCCAGCCTGCCGAATTCTCGAACGGACTCAAGGCTCCAGTTCGACATCCCAGTAGAGATAATCCATCCAGCTTTCATGCAGATGGTTGGGCGGAAACAGCCGGCCGTTATTGTGCAGATCGTGCACGGTTGGCTGATACGGCTTCTGCAGAGGCCACATCTTTGCCTGCGACGGCATCATCCCGCCCTTCCTCAAATTGCAGGGCGAACAGGCGGCGACGACGTTCTCCCATGTCGTGGCACCGCCGCGATGGCGAGGGATGACATGGTCGAAGGTCAGGTCGTCGGGCGTGCTGCAATACTGGCACTGGAAACGATCGCGCAAGAAGACGTTGAAGCGGGTGAAGGCCGGATGCCTGGACGGCTTCACATAGGCCTTCAGGCTGACCACGCTCGGCAACTTCATCGAGAAGGTCGGTGAGGATACCGCATGCTCGTATTCGGCGACGATGTTCACCCGGTCGAGGAACACCGCCTTGATGGCATCCTGCCAGGACCAGAGCGACAAGGGGTAATAGCTGAGCGGACGGTAATCCGCATTCAGCACCAGCGCTGGAAGCCCATCCGGAGATACGGCAACCGTCACCTTGTTGACCTCCTTGGTTCGCACATGATCCCGAAAATCGAATTCGACTTTCGAAAAGGATCATGCGCTGCTTCAAAAGCCCGACCGTTCGGCGCGGATACTGTAAGCCCGACATGACAGGGATGTGAAGCGGATTGTCGCTCGCGCGCCGTGCCAAAAAACGTATGATTTTTATGCTTTTTTGCAAATTCAGGCCGGCGGTGCGGCGTCCCGGCCCCTGGTTTCGCGATAATAGGACCAGAAAAGCCGCGATGCGACACCTCGCCACGGGCTCCATGATTCGGCCAATGCGATCAGTGTTTTCTCCGCTGGACGCGGGTCGATGCCCAGCGCGCGGCCGACAGCGCTCTGCAGGGCGACATCGCGCGCCGGGAAAATATCGGGATGCCCGGCGGCAAACAACAGATACACTTCCGCCGTCCAGGGACCGATACCGGGCACAGCCGTCATCCTGGCGATTGCCTCCCCAGCGTCGAGCGAACAAAGGTGATGCAGGTCGAGCCCGTCGGCTACGGCCTGGGCGACCGCGACAAGGCCACGCTGCTTGGGCCGCGACAGGCCGGCCTCGCGAAACATGTCCTCGCCGGCGGCCAGGATCGCTTGCGGCGTCAGCGGATCGACCAGTTTCGTCAGCCGGCCGAAGATGGCATCGGCGCTGGCCCGCGACACCTGCTGCGAGACGATGATCGAGGCCAGGCTCCTGAAGCCGGGCTCCGAAAGCCTGAGCGGCACCTCGCCGGCCATGCCGCGCACTTTTTCCAGGCGCGGGTCGAGCGCGCAAAGTGCATCGAGCCCCTGCTCAACGTCGTCCACTGTCGCGATGCGCTGCATGATATCCTTGTCCGAAAATGTGCCGCAAAGTAGCAACGGCCAAAACCGCAGCACAACCCGATTGCCGCCTGAGACATGATGCTCCTGACATTCCGCTTCGCGCCCAGCCCCAACGGCGAACTGCATCTGGGCCACGCCTATTCGGCGCTGCTCAATCAGAAGCTGGCGATGCATATGGGCGGCCGCCTGCTGCTTCGTGTCGAAGACATCGACACCACGCGCTGCACGCCGGAGTTCGAGGCGGGCATGTTTGCCGACCTGAAATGGTTGGGCCTAGGCTGGGAAGAGCCGGTGCGCCGGCAATCCGAGCATTTCGCCGACTACGAAGCGGTGCTGGAACGGCTGATCCGCGAGGAACTGGTCTATCCCGCCTTCATGAGCCGTGGCGAGATCAGGGCTTTCATCGCCGGCAGCGAAAGGTGCGGACGCGAATGGCCGCGCGATCCCGACGGTGTGCCGCTCTATCCGCCGGCCGACAAGGCATTGCCGATGAAGGAACGCAAACGGCGCATCGCCGAGAATGCGCCTTTCGCCTGGCGGCTGGACGTCGGCGCCGCCATGGCGCGTGCCGGCAAGGACCTCACATGGGCCGAATTCACCGATGAGACGCTATCGGCGACGCGCCCGGTCGAAGCCCGTCCGCAGGACTGGGGCGACGTGATCGTGGCGCGCCGGGACATCGCGACCAGCTACCACCTCGCCGTCGTCATCGACGACGCGCTGCAAGGCGTCAGCCATGTCGTGCGCGGCCAGGACCTGTTTTCCGCGACCGGGGTGCAGCGTCTGCTCCAGGAGAGTCTGGGGTTACCACGGCCGGCCTATTTCCATCATCCGCTGATCCTCGGGCCGGACGGGCGAAAACTGTCGAAGAGCCTCAGGGATACCAGTCTGGTCGCCTTGCGCGAAGCCGGCGCTTCGCCGGACGATGTCAAAAGGATGGTCGGGTTTTGACCAGTACACCGTCAGGAGAAATGCTCTCCAGACGCGTGACCCGTTGAATTCCCGTGACGCATGGATCAATCGTTTCGTTTTGCGCGCCGGGTTGAACAGGACTAGAGCATCGTCACGGTTAATTCTCACCCAGCGCGGCGGTCCCCGGAAAATGTCCAGCCTCAAGCGGTTCATCCCCGCCACCTTCGTCGTCCTTTGGGCGACCGGCTTCATCGGCGCGCGTTACGCCATGCCTTGGGCGGAGCCATTCACCTTCCTCGCGGCGCGTTTCGTGCTGGCCGCCATCCTGCTGGCTGTCCTGATGCTGGTGCTTGGCTCGAAACCAGCCACCCGCACCGAGGCGCTGCATGCCACCGGCGCCGGCGTGCTGATGCATGGCGTCTACCTCGGCGCCGTCTTCTGGGCCATTCATAGGGGCATGCCGGCCGGTTTTTCGGCCCTGATCGTCGGCCTGCAGCCGCTGATCACCGCGATGCTCGCTGGCAAGTTTCTGGGCGAGGCCATCCTGCCGCGCCACTGGCTTGGCCTTGCTATCGGCCTTGTCGGCATCGTCATCGTGCTGTGGCCAAAACTCGGCGCGCTCGGCGGCGGCGTGACGGCGGCCACGCTGATCGCCTCCCTGGTCTCCGTGCTCGGCATGAGTGCCGGCACCATCTGGCAGAAGCGTTTTGCTTCCGGCGGCGACCTCGTGGCGGCCACCATGTGGCAATATGTCGGCGGCGCTTCGCTGATGATCCTGGCTTCGCTTGCCTTCGAAACACAAACCGTCGTCATCAATGGCGAATTGATCTTCGCCATGGCCTGGCTGCTGCTGGTGCTGTCGCTCGGCGCCATCTTCCTTCTGATGGTGATGATCCGCGACGGCGAGATGTCGAAAGTGGCGTCGTTGTTCTACCTCGTGCCGGCGGTGACGGCCATCATCGCCTGGGCCCTGTTCAACGAACAGCTCAACGCACTTCAGATCGCCGGCATGGCGATCACCACGTTCGGCGTTGGGCTGGCGACCGCCCGATCGGGCAAACTTCAACCGACCCGGGCGCGCGCCTCCAGATAGCGGCTGATCGCGGCGTTGAGCTCGCCGCCGAGGATGAAGATCGCCGAGACGATGTAGAGGAAAACCACCGCGATCATGATCGAGGCGAGACCGGCATAGGTCGTCACATAGGACGAGAAATGATCGAGATAGGTGGCAAACATCGTCGAGCCGATAAGCCATGCGGCCAGTGTGAAGATGATGCCGGGTATCAGCGATACGAAACGGCGCTTGCCGGCCGGCAGCCAGTAGTGGACGGCAAAAAGTCCGCCGATGATGACCGTTGAGGCAATGACGTAACGCCACAGCGTGCTCGTGCCCGTATAGGGTTTGATCCACTGGAAATGGGCTTCCGCCAGCCGCGCCAGCAGGGGCGCGAACACCAGGAGCACGCTGATAGCCAGGAACCCGGCGGTCGCGATCAGCACGAAGAAGATGCTCTGCACCCGGCGATAGATGATGCCGCGCGTCTCGGTGACCCGATAGGCGCGGTTGAGCGACGTGCGCAGCGCCTCGATGCCGTTGGAGGCAAAATAGGCGGCAAGCAGCACGCCATAAGTCAACAGGTCGGTGCGCCTGACAGTCAGCACGTTCAGCACCTCGCGCGCGATCGGCTTGGCGATTTGCTCCGGCCATGTGTCGAAGACCAGATGCACGGCTGTGTCGGCAAAGGCCTGGGCGCCGAGGAAGCTGGCCAGCGTCGTGGCGAAGATCAGGAACGGAAACAGCGCCATCAGCGAGGTGATCGCCAGATGGCTGGCCATCGCCCAGCCGTCATCGGTGTTGAAATGGCCGAGCGCGTCGTAGAGCACGCGGCGCAGGGCGACAATATTCCGCAGCAAGAAAGCGCGCTCCCTTCGATTGTCTCGACGCCGCGAATATGGGAAGGGAATGCGACAAATGGCAACCCTTCGTCAAACCTCGAATTCTCCAGCGGCAGAGTTGCGCACCATCATCGTCACCGGTGCCTCTTCCGGCATAGGCGCCTATTGCGCCCGTGCGTTGAAGGCCGAGGGCTGGCGGGTGTTCGCGACGGCGCGCAAGCCGCAAGACATCGCCGCGCTCGAAGCGGACGGCATCGAGGCCTTCTATCTCGATTACACTGAACCGGCATCGATCGCCGCCCTGGTGGCGGCAGTGCTCGACCGCACCAGCGGCAGGCTCGACGCGCTGTTCAACAACGGCGCCTACGCGCAGGCAGGCGCCGTCGAGGATCTGCCCGTTGCGGCGCTCAAGGAGCAGTTCGAGGCCAATTTCTTCGGCTGGCACGACCTGACCCGCCGTCTGGTTCCGGTGATGCGCCGCCAGGGCCACGGCCGCCTCGTCCATTGCTCGTCGATCCTGGGTCTCGTGCCGGTGCGCTTCCGCGGCGCCTATTCGGCGTCCAAACATGCCTTGGAGGCCTTGATGCTCTGCCAGCGCCAGGAACTGGCCGGCAGCGGCATCCATGTCTCGCTGATCGAGCCGGGGCCGGTGAAATCCAAGATCGCCAGCAATGGCCTGCCCTGGTTCCTCAGGAATATCGATCACGAGAATTCCGTGCATCGCGCCGACTATGCCGCGCAGCTGGAACGCATGCGCGCCGGCGGCAGCCAATCGGCACTGAAGCCCGGGCCGGAAGTGGTCCACAAGGTGCTTTGCCATGCACTTCTGTCGCGGCGCCCGCGCCCGCACTATGTGGTAACAATATCGGCCAAGATCGGGGCCATGCTCAAACGCATCCTGCCTGCCTCGATGCTCCACCGCCTGCTCGCCAAGCGCGCCTGAACAAGCAAAGAACTGGAAACACAAAATGGCTACTGCCTTCAACATCCTTGCCATTCTGGTCATGGCCGCCGTGGTGGTCGTGCTGATCAGGGGCCTCATCAACATGATGCGCGGCGGCTCCGGTGTGACCTCCAACAAGTTGATGCAGGCGCGCGTTCTGCTGCAGGCCGTGGCGCTGGCGCTGATCCTGCTGGCCGTGTATTTCACCCGCAAGTGAGGGCCTTCGGGAGGCGATGTGGTCAAGCTCAACAAGATCTACACCCGCACCGGCGATGACGGCACCACCGGGCTCGGCACTGGTGAGCGGCGGCTGAAATCCGATCTCAGGGTGGATGCGTATGGTACGGTCGACGAAGCCAATGCCTGCATCGGCATGGCTCGCGTGCATACCGCACAGAGCTATCAGGCGATCGACGCCATGCTTGCCCGCATTCAGAACGACCTTTTCGACCTCGGCGCCGATCTCGCCGTGCCTGATGACGGCAAGCCGCTTGGCTACGAGCCGCTGCGCATCGTTGCCGCCCAGACCAGCCGTGTCGAGCGCGACATTGACCTCCTCAACAAAGACCTTCGGCCGCTGAAATCCTTCGTGCTGAACGGCGGCACGCCGGCGGCGGCCGCCCTCCATCTTGCCCGCACCGTGGCCAGGCGAGCCGAGCGGCTGATGGTCGCCCTGGCTCAGGACCCGGCCGAACACGTCAACCGCGACGGGCTGAAATACATCAACCGCGTCTCGGATTTCCTGTTTGTCGCCGCCCGGGCGGTCAATGACAATGGAAATGCCGACGTGCTATGGGTTCCCGGCAGGAACCGCTGAACGGACTGAAAGGCGGGAGGAGGCCGACGACAATGTTCATCCCGCTTTACGACACCAACAGGCTGCGCCACATCAGGCTGCAATATGTGACGATCGGGCTGATTGTCGCCAACGCCGTGGTCTATTGCGCCGCGGCGCTCGGTGGCGAGAACTTCACCAATGCCGCCGTGCTTGGCCTCGGCTTCATCCCCTCCGTCGTTCACGACACGGCCGAGCTTGACCCTCGCTTTATCATCATCCCCGAGAGCCTGAGCTACCTCACCTACTCCTTCCTGCATGCCGACATTTTCCACCTCGGCGGCAACATGCTGTTCCTTTGGGTGTTCGGCGACAATGTCGAGGACGCGCTCGGCCACATCCGCTACCTGATCTTCTATCTCCTCTGCGCCATCGCCGGAGCCGCTTTCCAGGGGCTCATCGCCTGGGATTCGCAAGTGCCGCTGATCGGCGCCTCGGGCGCCATTGCCGGCGTGGTCGTCGCCTACCTGATCCTCTACCCCAGGGTGAAGGTGTGGGTGCTTGCCTTTGCCCGCATCCCCTTGCGTATTCCAGCCTTCATTCCGCTCATCCTGTGGGTGCTGTTCCAGGTCGTCATGTTCGCGGCCGGTGGAGAGGATCAAATCTCCTGGGCCTGCCACATCGGCGGCATCATTGCCGGCGCGGTCCTGGTGCTGGTCCTGCGCAGTCGCGGCGTGCCGCTGTTTGCCCCCGCTGACGAGGACGCCGTGGTTCCGACCCCCGAACAGCCGCCGGCCGTTGGCGAACCAGCGACACCCCAAACGTCCGTCACTGCGGCGCGCTGGGGCCGCGGAAACCCTTCTGGCCCGAACTGAACCGATTTGAGCAGCTTCCAGCGTATTGACGACAAGGGTTGCCACAATTACGGAAACGTCTCCGTCGCAGCCCAAGGCGGTTAAGGAGCAGCCGCAAGGCGGGCAAAGACCAGAATTTCCATCCGGCCAGAATTCCGTCTGGCCGGAATTCAGTCCGGAATGTCGGCTTTCGACAACTCAGAAAGGGCGCAGGCTGCTATAGCGCGCCCAACTAGCGTGAAGAGGTGACAGGCAAATGAAGATCCTTGTGCCCGTGAAGCGGGTTGTGGACGCGAATGTGAAGGTTCGCGTGAAGGCCGACGGTTCGGCGGTGGAACTCGCTAACGTCAAGATGGCGATGAACCCGTTCGACGAGATCGCCGTCGAGGAAGCGATCCGGATCAAGGAAGCCGGCAAGGCCGAAGAGATCATCGTCGTGTCGATCGGCCCGCAGCAGGCGCAGGAAACACTGCGCACCGCGCTCGCCATGGGCGCCGACCGCGCCATCCTGGTCAAGACCGACGAACAGACCGAGCCGCTCGGCGTCGCCAAGGTGCTGAAGGGCGTGGTCGAGGCGGAGAAGCCAGGCCTTGTCATTCTCGGCAAGCAGGCGATCGACGATGATTCCAACCAGACCGGCCAGATGCTGGCCGCCCTGCTTGGCTGGGCGCAGGGCACCTTCGCATCCAAGGTCGTGCTCGAGGGCGACCATGCCAAGGTGACGCGCGAAGTCGACGGCGGCTTGCAGACGGTGGAGTTGAAGATGCCGGTGATCGTCACCGCCGACCTTCGCCTCAACCAGCCGCGCTATGCCTCGCTGCCCAACATCATGAAGGCCAAGAAGAAGCCGCTCGACGAGAAGTCGCCCGCCGACTACGGCGCCGACGTCACGCCGCGCCTCAAGGTCATCAAGACCGAGGAGCCGGGCGGCCGCAAGGCGGGCGTCAAGGTCAAGAGCGTCGCCGAACTGGTCGACAAGCTCAAGAACGAAGCCGGCGTGCTGTAAGGCTGGGAAGGGATAAAAAGATGGCAATTCTCCTCATCGCAGAACACGACAACGCAACGCTTTCCGACCAGACCGCCAAGGCACTTTCGGCTGCGCTGCAGATCGGCTCGGACGTTCATGTGCTGGTGGCCGGCAAAGGCGCCAAGGCTGCTGCCGACGCAGCCGCGAAACTGAAGGGCGTGAGCAAGGTGCTGCTCGCCGAAGCCGACGAGCTCGCCGAGCGCCTGGCTGAGCCGACGGCGGCACTGGTCGTCTCGCTGGCTGGCGCCTACGACACGATCATCGCGCCGGCGACGTCCGCGGGCAAGAACGTCGCGCCGCGCGTCGCGGCCCTGCTCGATGTCGCGCAGGTCTCCGAGATCATCGAAGTGGTCTCGCCGGATACCTTCAAGCGGCCGATCTATGCCGGCAACGCAATCCAGACGGTGCAGTCGAGCGACGCCAAGAAGGTGATCACCGTGCGCACCGCCTCCTTCCAGGCGGCACCCGAGGGTGGCTCGGCTTCGGTCGAGACGGTTCATGCGGCTGCCAACCCCGACCTGTCCACCTTCGTCGAGAACAAGCTGTCGGAGACCGACCGTCCGGAGCTGACCTCGGCCAAGATCATCATCTCGGGCGGCCGTGCGCTCGGTTCCTCGGAAAAATTCCAGGAAGTCATCCTGCCGGTCGCCGACAAGCTCGGCGCCGCCGTCGGTGCTTCCCGCGCCGCCGTCGACGCCGGCTATGCGCCGAACGACTGGCAGGTCGGCCAGACCGGCAAGGTCGTCGCCCCCGATCTCTACATTGCGGTCGGCATCTCCGGCGCCATCCAGCACCTCGCCGGCATGAAGGACAGCAAGGTCATCGTCGCCATCAACAAGGACGAGGAAGCGCCGATCTTCCAGGTTGCCGACTACGGCCTCGTCGGCGACCTCTTCGTCATCCTGCCGGAGTTGCAGAAGGCACTTTGACGCTTCCGCGCAACCGTATTAAATTGCCAGGGGTGGGGTAGACGAAGTCGCCCCACCCTTTTAGTTTGCACCGCACAATAAGCAGGCCACAAAGGCTGAGAGCAATTCCAGCGGCAGTGCGCAGGTTTTTTGCGCCGGGAATTGCGGGAAAACAAAGAGATGGGGCGGTTCGCGATTCTGGCGAGAAACGCTCCGGACGGGATCGGGTAATGAGCAAGATCGAGACGATCGGCATCATTGGTGCGGGCCAGATGGGCGGCGGCATAGCGCACGTCTCCGCGCTTTCGGGTTACAAGGTTCTGATCTACGATATATCGCCCGACCGTATCGAGAAGGGCATCGCCACCATCAGCGGCAACATGGCCCGTCAGGTGGGGTCCGGCAAGCTCGACGAGAAGCTCCGTAATGAGGCCATGGCACGCATCGCGTCGGCGCCGACGATGGCCGATCTTGCCGGCGCCGATCTGGTGATCGAGGCGGCGACCGAGGACGAAACCGTCAAGCGCAAGATCTATGCGCAGCTCTGCCCGCAGCTTAATCCCGAAGCGATTCTGGCGACCAACACCTCGTCGATCTCGATCACGCGGCTAGCAGCGCAGACCGACCGGCCGGAGCGGTTCATCGGCATACACTTCATGAACCCTGTTCCGCTGATGAAGCTGGTCGAACTGGTGCGCGGCATCGCCACCGAGGACCAGACCTTCGAGGCGGCGAAGACCTATGTGAAGCAGCTCGACAAGACGATCACGGTCTCGGAGGATTTCCCGGCCTTTATCGTCAATCGCATCCTTCTGCCGATGATCAACGAGGCGATCTACACCCTCTATGAGGGCGTCGGCTCGGTCGATGCCATCGACACCGCCATGAGACTCGGCGCCAACCATCCGATGGGACCGCTGCAGCTTGCCGATTTCATCGGCCTCGATACCTGCCTGTCGATCATGCAGGTGCTGCATGACGGCCTGTCGGATTCGAAGTACCGTCCCTGCCCGCTGCTGGTCAAATATGTCGAGGCCGGCTGGCTCGGCCGCAAGACCGGACGCGGCTTCTACGACTATCGCGGCGAGCACCCCGTTCCGACGCGCTGACGCGTCCGGTCACGAGGCCGCGGCGAGCGGCTTGGGTGGTTCTGACCTGTCGTCGGCGGTTTTGCCGTCGGGTGCCACGCAAACGCATCCGCGCCCGGCCGCCTTGGCCGCATAGCAGGCGGTATCGGCCCTCGCGATGATCTCGTCGACTTCGCCGCAATTGGCGCAGATCGCCGTCAGCCCGATGCTGGCGCCGATCGCGTGCGGCCGGCCTTCCCAGGTGAAGTTGAGGCCGGCTATCGCATCGATGATGGAACGCGCCGCGAGCCGCGCGTCAGCGGCAGAACCGGACTTCAGGATAACAGCGAATTCGTCGCCACCCAGACGCGCGACGATGTCTTCAGAACCAAGCACGCCGCGCACTGCCTCCGCGACCCGCTTCAGCAGGGCGTCTCCGGCAGCGTGACCGCCCGTGTCGTTGACCAGCTTGAAATGGTCAAGGTCGATGAACATGAACTGATGGCGGTCCCCGGCCATCGTGCCGTCCTTGCGCGCCTGATCGACCAATCCCTCCATTGCGCGGATGAAGCTCGAGCGGTTGGCGAGCCCGGTGAGCGCATCGTGCGCGGCGGCATGGGCAAGCTGGCGCTGCAGGGCGCGCGCATCGGTGAAGTCCTGGAAGACGATCACCAGCCCGCCGAATTCGTTGCGCTCGTTGATGATCGGCGACACAACCTGGCGGATGCTGCAGCGTGTGTCGTCGCGCCGGATGAGGACCGCGCGGCTGTTCTGGTCGGAGCGCGCCTCTTCGCCTGTCACGGGCCGCGTCATGCCGATCCTGTGGCCGGTCTCCTCGTCGACTGCCCAATAGACGTGGCTCAGCGTCTTGCCGAGTGCCTCGTCGCCGGAAACGCCGGTCAGCTTTTCGGCCACCGGGTTCATGAAGGTGACGCGGTTCGCGGCATCGGTGCAGATGACCGCATCGCCGATCGATTGCAGCGTCACCCTCAGCCGTTCCTTCTCGTCGGCCAGCATCGCCGCCGAGACGATGAGCCGTTCTTCGGCCTGCTTGCGCCGGGTGATGTCGGTCAAGCTGCCGATCGCTCTGATCAGCTGTCCGTCCGCATCGCGCTCGATGGCCTTGCCGCGGTCGAGAATCCAAACCCAGCGGCCATCCTTGTGGCGCATCCTGAACTCGGCCTCGAAAAATTCCGTCTGGCCATCGAGATGGGCGCGATCAGCCTCCGCGACCGCGGCGCGGTCGTCGGGATGGATCATCGTCAGCCAGCGATCGGGGTCGCCATCAAGCTCGCCATCCCCATAACCCAGCATCTTGACCCAGGTGGGGGAATAGGTGGTGCCCCCCTTGCGCATGTCGAAATCCCAGACACCTTGACCGGCGCCAGCCAGCGCGAAATTCCAGCGCGTTTCCGCCTCCGTGATGCGCGCCTCGGCCTGCTTGCGCGCGTCGATGTCCTCGATCTGCGAAACGAGATAGAGCGGCCGGCCGCTTTTCTCGTCTCGGATGACGGAGCCGGCAAGATTGGCCCAAATGGGCGCGCCATCCTTTTTGAGGTAACGCTTCTCGAATTGGAAGGCGGTGACCGTGCCAGCTCTCATGCTTTCCATGGTTTCCCACCCGAGATGCAAATCGTCGGGATGCGTGATCTGGAAGAAGGTCAGCGCCTCGATTTCCTCTCGGCTATAGCCAAGCATGGCGGCGAAAGCTGGGTTGGTCTGGAGAATACGCCCATCGAGGCTGACGATGGCGATGCCGATGGCCGAATCTTCCATGGCTCGGCGGAACCGCTGCTCGCTCTCCGCAATCTGCCGCCGGTCATCAGAGATGCGCGTGATGAACAGATAGGCCAGGAAAAGCGCGCAGACCGTAACCGCGACCGATATTTGAAGGCAAAGTCTGAATGCTTCCGCGCCAAGGTCCAGCCTTGACGGCACAAGCGAGGCGGCCACCACGGCAAAGCCGGCCACAAGCAGCGCCAGAGCTGCATGCTTGTACTGTCCCGGCCCGATGATACTTCGCAATGTCACGATTTATGCCACCCCCGTGTGCAATCGCTTTTTTCCGTTAAGACCCTCAAGGATCGGTTTTAAGGAAAGGTTGCGACCGGGGCATCGGCGACATGGGAAACCGGCAAACAATTGCCGGCATGATTAAGGACCGGTATTGACGGGGTGTGGGCGCGGGTATCCTGTTACCATCGCACGAAAAACCGCCCGCCGAGCGCGCCGAGCAAAGCGAGGGCCGCGATGGCGATCGTGTACCAGGTGGCAACGAAAAGCGGCGAATCGTCGAAGCAGTGCGCTGCATAGAAGGTCGCCGCCAGCCCGCCGGCAAGCAGCCCCGCGACGGTGCCGGCAAGCACCGGCCGGGTAGGCGCACCATAGCGCAGCATCCACAGGAAGATGGCCAGCGGGCCGATGCCGATCAGCGGGATGAAGCTCATGCAGATCATCATGTTCGATCCGATCATGCGCGTGCCCCATAGCGCCTGCGGCACCATGAAGAGTTCCAGCACCACGGCCACCGCGACCAGCAGCGGCGCGGCGATCATCGCCGCCATTGCCCGGCCTGTCGCCGCACCCGGCGTCGACAGGGCACGGATCAGGGCGAAGGCGCTGATGGCGAGCACGACGGTGAAAACAAACTTGGACAGGAAGCGGATCGTATGCGCGGCAACCATGAAGTCGGGGCGCGGCCCGATTGTCATCATGAAAACAGCGGCCGCGGCGACGACGGCCGCACCGGCCGCCAGCCACCAGGCCGAACGCAATGGCATCGCCTTGCTGCGAGCATCGGCGTCGAGCGCCTTGATGAGATCGTCGGTTTTCATGTCATTCCCGTCCGAACCGCCCCTGTCCGAATCGCTCCTGGCCGAATCGCTTGGCTATGGCGGTAAGTCCCCGGTGCAGCGACACACGCACCGCCGTCTCGCTGATGCCGAACTTCGCCGCTGTCTCACCGATGGAACGGCCCTCCACGGACACGGCCGAAACCACGGACCGCTGAGCCGGCGGCAGCCCGTCGAGCGCCCGGTTGATGTCGCGCTCGCTGACCGTCTCGGTTTCCGGCTCGGCGAAAGTCTCGGCGATGTCGTCGACATCGATTTCGATGCGCCGCCCGCGTCGCCGGAATGCATCGATCAGCTTGAAACGGGCAATCGCATAGACCCACGGCAGCACCGGCGCGTCCTGGCGCCAGGTGTGTCGTTTGACATGAATGGCCAGCAAGGTTTCCTGCACGACATCCTCGGGATCGACCCCGCCCTGCACGATCTTGCGCCTGACAAAGCCGCGGATCAGCGCGGCAATCCGGTGGAGAAAGTCGGCATAGGCCTTTTCATCTCCCGCGATCGCGGCCCGCATCAGCCGGGAAAATTCGGCCTCGTCCTTGCCGCTCACAAGAGTTCACTCCCCGATCTTCGCGCCTCGGCACTGATTTGTTACGTGGCCGGCGAAATAATGTCCAAGCCAAACTACGGGCAAATCACGAAAGTTTGCGGGAGGGCGCCGCGAAATTCCCTGACGGTTTCCCTGGTTCCCGGCCCGTGCATTGGGAACGGCGCGGACCAAGCCTTGATTGACGTAAGGTAAACCCTTCTGTAGCGTCAAGGATCGGAGGGAGGCCGAAATGGATTTCATTGAACGCATTTTTGGATTTTCTCCCGACAATGGCTCGGGAACTTTCGAGGGCAGCCTTGTCATTGCGGCCATAGTCTTTGTCGCAGCCATCTACTTCTACAGAAGACGGGGATCACTGAAGAAATAGCCGGGAGAACCGGCGGGGATACGTCGCCAGGAAAACACTACCGTTGCGTCCTCTCAGCGTGGGAAACACGACATGGCAGGATCTCTGGTCAACCACGTCAGAACCGCGGCACTGCTGTTGTTCGCCGCCGAATTCTGGAAGCGTCTTGCCGTCGGGCTGAAGGTGCTGTTTGCGACGATTCGCATGCTGCTGTGCCGGTTGGCCAAGCGCCAGCGGCTGCCGAGCCCTGCGCAGAACGGTTGCTGTATCCAGCTGCCGCCCGACATCTACAAGCGCGCCGATCCTCTTCTCTATGCCCAGTACTATCTGATGGCGCAGGGTCTCGCGGTCACTTGGGACAATCCCGACATCGACATTTTCGACGGCGCCGCGCCAGTCACCGGTGCGCTGCAGCCCTCTCGCACCTATCGCGTTCGCGTGCGTGTCTGGAACGGGTCCTATGATGCGCCGGCCGTCGGCGTCGGGGTGGCGCTGTCCTACCTGTCCTTCGGCGCACAGACCGTTTCCCGTCCGATCGCCAACGTCGCCGTCAATCTCGGGGCCAAGGGCACGATCGATTGCCCTGCCTATGCCGAATTCAGTTGGACCACGCCCGCCACCGGCGGCCATTACTGCCTGCAAGCACAGCTTTCCTGGGGCGATGACGCCAACCCCGGCAACAACCTCGGCCAGAAGAACGTCAACATTGCCGAGATGCGCTCACCGGCAAAGTTCTCCTTCAGCGTCCGCAACGAGGCCTCGGTCGTCCGGCGTTTCCAGATCGAGGCGGACTGCTACGGCCTGCCGAAGCTGCAACCATGTACCCCGCCACGCGGCCAAGGTCGAGACGAACGCACGGACACCCCGCAGCCGAGGCTCGCGGAGAGCAAGGCGCGCTGGGCCAAGGCGCTGGAGGAACAGGCCTATGGCCGGTTTCCCGTTCCCGATGACTGGTCGGTCAGGATCGTTCCAAGAACGCTTTCACTGCAGCCGCGCCAGATAACCGAGATCACCGTCGAGATCGAACCGAGGGACGCCGCCTTCCGTGGCTCAAAGGCCTTCAACGTCCATGTCTTCACGATCGGCGAAAGCGGATCACGCACCTTGACCGGCGGCGTGACGCTCATCGCCACGAAAGGCTGAGGCGCTCCGATGGCCTACAAGCACTATACGAGCTGCTTTCTCTATCCGGCCGGTGGCAAGCCCTACAATGAGGCCGACCGACTGGCTTTCCTCGCCGGCCAGGCGCTGCAGATCATCGTCATCACCGGGCTGGCGGCCGCCTTCGGCTTGCTGCTGGGGCCGGTCGGCGCAGCACTTGCCGCGGCAATCGCGTTTCTGGCGTCCGCCACCGCGACGATCGACAAGGCCGCCGGGGAATGGCTCAACCATCGCCTGGTCTGTCTCGACAAGGACAATCCGAAGTGCGCCGTCGGCATCGTCTCCTACAATCCGTTCCGCAGCGATCTCGGCGCCTTCGACAACGACCAGTATTTCGACGTCATACTGATGCCGCATCCGACGACTGAAATTCTCAACGCCGAAACCAATGAGGCGGCTTTGGCCGCCGCTAATCGCTACAATGGCGACGGCACCGTCGTCGCGGAATTCGCCGCCAACATCACGGCCCATCCGGCGAACGACATTCTCAATGATGGCTTTCAGGGTCATGAACTGCTGTTGCCGCGCGATGACCTGAAGGCGGATCTGGGCTACGCACCCGCCGACGATCATGCCCGCTGGGCCCTGCACTGCGAGGCCGAGGGTGACTTCTGGATCAAGATGCGCCAGTGGGCGCCGGCCATCATCATCCTGCTGACGGCGGCTCTGGTCGTCACGGCGGCCGCGGCGGCCGCCGGCGCCAGTGTTGGGGCGGCTGTCGGCTGCGCCATAGGGTCGTTCTTCCTGGGTGCGCTGGGCTGCGCCATCGGCTCGTTCCTGGGAGGATTGCTCGGAGCGGCCATTGGCGGCGCCATCGGCGGAGCGGCGTCCTATTTCGGCGGGGTCAAGCCGGTCCTGCAGGGACTGTTCAACTGGAATCCCGGCAATGTCGAGGACGCCAATGTCGGCGACAAGGCGCTCGGCCCCATCAGGATGGGCGATCATGTCGCCGTCCTCGGCGAACATGTCTATGACGGCTATCACAAGGGCTGGCACGAATTTCATCCGCTGATGGCGGTGGTCAAATTCGATGCGGCGGCCGGTGTCGACGCAAGACACTATCTTCAGTGGAATCCGGATTTTCCCGACACGGGGGAGGTCCCGCCCAAACCGCCAGGCGAGGCCATCGACCTCACCGCGCAGGATATGCGTGACGGGCTTGGCAGCGCCGCGTTTAGGACACGCTGCGAGAATCTGCGCAGAACGTGGTGCGCCATGCTGAACGAAGCGTTCGATCCGGAGACCAAACGAGCACAGCAGGGCCTGGACCAGCGCTGGACCATTCATCCGATGGTCGATGGTTGCATTCTGCAGGAGCAGCCACCAGCACCGCATGTCGGATGATCCATCAGCGTCCGATACGCGAAACCGTGATGGCGCCGATTGCCTTTTAATCTTGACTAACCCATTCATGAATTGATACTCGGACGCACCCGCAGTGCGGGCAACCCCGAGGAGTACCTTATGAAATCCCCCCTTCTTGCCCTGGCCAGCGTAGCGGCGCTTGCAATCAGCCTGGCCGCCGGTCCGGCGACGGCCGAAGATGCCGGCATCATCGTCTATAACGCCCAGCATGAAAGCCTGGCCAAGGATTGGGCCGAAGGGTTCACCAAGGAAACCGGCATCAAGGTTACCTTGCGCAATGGCGGCGACAGCGACTTCTCCAACCAGATCGTCGCCGAAGGCGCCTCCTCGCCCGCCGACGTGTTTCTGACGGAAAATTCGCCGGCCATGGTGCTGGTCGAGAATGCCGGCCTGTTCGCGCCGGTCGACGCCGACACGCTCGCACAGGTCCCGCAGGACTATCAGGCCGCCAGCGGCAAATGGGTGGGCGTGGCCGCGCGCAGCACCGTCTTTGCCTACAATACGACCAAGCTCAAGGCCGACCAGTTGCCCAAGTCGATGCTCGACCTCGCCGACCCGAGTTGGAAGGGCCGCTGGGCGGCCTCGCCTTCTGGCGCCGATTTCCAGGCTATTGTCAGCGCATTGCTGCAGCTCAAGGGCGAGGCCGCCACGGCCGATTGGCTGAAGGCGATGAAGGCGAACTTCACCGCCTACAAGGGTAACAGCACGGTGATGAAGGCGGTCAATGCCGGCGAGATCGAAGGCGGCGTGATCTACCACTATTACTATTTCGGCGATCAGGCCAAGACCGGCGAAAACTCCAAGAACGTCGCGCTGCACTATTTCAAGAACCAGGATCCGGGCGCTTTC
Source organism: Mesorhizobium sp. B2-5-4 (assembly GCF_006441095.1). NCBI lineage: Bacteria > Pseudomonadati > Pseudomonadota > Alphaproteobacteria > Hyphomicrobiales > Phyllobacteriaceae > Mesorhizobium > Mesorhizobium sp. B2-5-4. The sequence goes on from NZ_VFUR01000006.1 coordinate 61,886, forward strand.
GTATCGGTCTCCGGCGGCGGCGTGCTGGCCTCGAGCAAGCACCCCAAGGAAGCTCAGGCCTTCCTGAAATGGGTGACCGGCAAGGGTGGCCAGGACGTGCTGAAGAACGGAACCTCCTTCGAATACGCGGTCGGCAAGGGTGCGCAGTCCAATCCGAAGCTGGTGCCACTGGTCGACCTGCAGGCGCCGAAGGTCGACGCCGCGACGCTGAACTCCAAGAAGGTCACCGACCTGATGACCGCAGCCGGCTTGCTTTAGTCGTCGTTCTTCCTAATAAGGACGTCAAACCGTGCTCCTGCGGGAATTCACCTTCCGCGGGAGCGTTTTGTTCCGAGATGCATTCGTCCATGACGACACGCTTCGTTCCTGACCGCGACCGTGGTCCCCTGATTGCCGCCGCCGCGCCGCGATGGCATGGCGCCTGAGCTGATGCAGCCCGCGGTCGATCTCGCGCGCCCTGGCCTGCCGCCGAAGATGCGCCGAAGAACGCAGCGGCGTGTGGCGCCCTGGCTTGTCATCGCCGCCATATCAGTCTCCCTGCTGGCATTGGTGCCGCTTGCCTTCATCATATGGGTCGCGGTGCAGACCGGCTGGGACACTGTCGCGGCATTGGTCTTCCGGCCACGTGTCGGCGAACTGCTGGTCAACACCGGCCTGCTGGTGCTGCTGGCCGTACCGATCGCCATCACCTTGTCGGTGACGCTGGCCTGGCTGACCGAACGCAGCGACCTGCCTGGTGCCCGGCTCTGGTCCTGGCTCTGCGTGGCGCCGCTCGCCATCCCCGCTTTCGTACACTCCTATGCCTGGATCACCATGGTGCCGGGACTGCACGGCCTCTGGGCTGGCGTGCTGGTATCCGTCATCGCCTATTTTCCTTTCCTCTATCTGCCGGTGTCGGCGGCGCTGCGCCGCCTCGATCCTGCCCTGGAGGATGCCGCGGCGGCACTTGGTCTCGGACCCTGGCGTGCGTTCTGGCGTGTCGTGTTGCCGCAGCTCAGGCTCGCCATCTGCGGCGGCTCGCTGCTGGTCGGCCTGCATCTGCTGGCCGAATATGGCCTCTACGTCTTCATCCGCTTCGACACCTTCACCACCGCGATCGTCGACCAGTTCCAGTCGACCTTCAACGGTCCTGCCGCCAACATGCTGGCCGGCGTGCTGGTGACCTGCTGCTTCGTGCTGCTCGGCCTCGAAGTGCTGGTGCGCGGCGAGGAGCGTTATGCCCGTGTCGGCTCGGGTGCCGCGCGATATCAGCAGCGGATGAGCCTCGGTCGCGCCACCCTGCCCAGCTTGCTGCTGCTCGTCGTCACCACCCTGCTGGCGCTTGGCGTGCCGTTCATCACCATCGGCCGCTGGCTCATCGCCGGCGGCGCCGATGTCTGGCGTCTCGATGAGATTGGCCTGGCACTCGGCCAGACACTGTTTCTATCGCTCGCCGGCGCGTTGCTTGCCACTGTCGCTGCCATGCCGATGGCCTGGATCTCGATCCGCGCGCCCGGTCCGTTGCAGCGCCTGCTGGAGGGATGCAATTACATTGTCGGCTCGCTGCCGGGTGTCGTCATTGCACTGGCGCTGGTCACCATCACCGTGCGCATCGCCCTGCCGCTTTACCAGACCCTGTTCACCATCCTGCTCGCCTACTCACTGATGTTCCTGCCGCGTGCCCTGGTCAGCCTGCGCGCGTCGATCGCCCAGGCCCCGGTCGAACTCGAGCGCGCCGCCTCCAGCCTCGGCCGGCGGCCGCTCAACGCGCTGTGGTCGACGACAATCCGCCTGTCGGCGCCGGGTGCCGCGGCCGGCATGGCGCTGGTGGCGCTCGGCATCATGAACGAATTGACCGCGACGCAGATGCTGGCGCCGAACGGCACCCGCACGCTGGCTATGGCGTTCTGGTCCTATAGCGGCGAGATCGACTACGCCTCGGCGGCCCCTTACGCCTTCATCATGGTGGCGATGTCGCTGCCCCTGACTTGGCTGCTCTATGTCCAGTCGAAGCGGATGGCCGGACGATGAGCTTTCTCGAACTCGGCAATCTGCACAAGCGTTACGGCCCGGTCGCGGCACTTGCCGGCGTCGACCTGAACGTAGCCAGCGGCAGTCGCACCGCGATCGTAGGACCTTCCGGCTGCGGCAAGACAACCTTGCTGCGGCTGATCGCCGGTTTCGAGGCGCCCGATCAGGGCCGCATCGTGCTCGACGGGCAGGTGCTGGCCAATGGCGGCGCCGCCGTTCCGGCGCATCGCCGCGGCATTGGCCTGGTGGCGCAGGACGGCGCCCTGTTCCCGCATCTGACCATCTCGGACAATATCGGCTTCGGCATGGCACGGGACGACGACAAGCGCGCCGAGCGCATTATCGAACTTGCCTATATCGTTGGACTGGACAAGGCGATCCTCAAACGCCGTCCGCACGAGCTCTCCGGCGGCCAGCAGCAACGCGTGGCGCTAGCCCGCGCCATGGCGATGAAGCCGCGGCTGATGCTGCTCGACGAGCCGTTCTCGGCCCTCGACACCGGCCTGCGCGCCTCGATGCGCAAAGCGGTGGCCGAGCTTCTGGAAGGGGCCGGCATCACCACCATATTGGTGACGCACGACCAAGCCGAGGCGCTGTCCTTCGCCAGCCAGGTGGCGGTCATGCGCGACGGGAAATTTTCCCAGGTCGGCACGCCGCGCGAGCTTTATCTCAAGCCGAAGGACAGGATGATCGCCGAGTTCCTCGGCGATGCCATCATCCTGCCCGCGAGCATTTCGGGCGGCTTCGCCAGTTCGCCGCTGGGCCGCATCGCGGTCGACACGCCGGACAGCCGCGACGTCGCCCGCATCATGTTGCGGCCAGAGCAGATTGGGCTCAAACGCACCTCGCGCGAGGGCATGTCGGGCACACCAGACATGCCCTTCGGCGAGGTGACGGAATCGGAATTCGCCGGCTCGACATGCACGATCGCGGTGCGGCTCCTGAACAATTCCGATCCGCCGGACGCCGCCGCGATCGGCGGCACGCCGCTGATCCTGCGCAAATCCGGCATGGACGCGCCGGCGGTCGGCGAGATCGTGCGGCTGACCGTATCGGGCAAGGCGCACGTCTTCGCTTGAGGCCTTAAGGCGCTGAACCCACGCGAAGTGGCCGGTTCACGCCGTGACGCGTTCGCCGGTTTCCGCTGAATAGATCGGCCATTGCTCGAGAAAATCGCAACCGTGCACCACCACGCACTCGTTGGCGCTGTCGATGAGCATGACGGCGTAGGACGGCGGCGCCTGTTCGACGACCTCGCTCGATCGGTCGAGGGCAAGCTCGAACCGCACATGCAGGCCGCGCTGCGCCGAGAACGGAATGCCGGCGACGGTTCCCGCGATGTCGCGGTGAACGTGGCCGAAGAAAATATGGCGAACGTTGCCATGATCCCGCAGCAGGCCGAGCAAACGCTCGGGCCGTTCGAGCGCCAGCGGATCGAGCTGCGGCAGGCCGAGCGCGACCGGCGGATGATGCAGGAAAACGTAGGCGGGCCTGCCGCCTGATTGTTCGAGCCGGGCTTCGAGCCAGGCAAGCCGGCTGTCGCACAGTTCGCCCTCGATGCGTCCTTCCGCCAGGCAGTCGAGAAACAACAGCACTTCGTCGCCGGTATCATGGACCGACTGCACGAAGCCATTTTTGTCGACCGGAACTTCGGGAAACGCAGCGATGAGATTGGCCCGCCGGTCATGGTTGCCCGGTAGCAGCCTGAAGGGCATCGATAGCGCGCTCAGGGCAACGCGCAGATCGGCATAGCTCTGCGGCGCACCGGTCTCCGTCAGGTCGCCGGTGAAGACGCAAAGTGCTGCGTCGGCGTGATGCGCATTGATGTGCGCGATGCACTGATTGAGCCGCTGATGCAGGTCCGCCCCATAGCGGCGCTCACCTCGCCGGCCAAGATGCACATCGGTGACCTGAATGATTTTCATGTGCGCCTCTTTGGCCGCGCGTTTCGGAAATCAAAGCGCCGGTTCGGGCACGGAAGCCTTGAAGACATCGAGACGGGTGCCTGTCTCCGACGAGAAGAAGTGCATGTCGTCCGGCGAGATCTTCAGGCCGACGGTGCTGCCGGGCTCCGGGTGAACGGCCTCCGGGGTCATCACCGAGAACGGCGCGCCATCGAGGTCGACATAGATGACCCGGCCCGCGCCCAGTTCCTCGACCAGGTCGACAGTGGCATCGAGCGCGCCGGCCGTGCCTGGTGCCACCAGCCGCACCGCTTCCGGGCGGATGCCCATCGCGACCTTCGTGCCGACCGGCAGGCCGGCGCGCGCCATGGGCAGGCGCCGGCTGCCGCCGGGCAGCGACAGCCCGTCGAGTTCGACCGTGCCTTCGAGGATGTTCATGGCCGGCGCGCCGACGAAGGTGGCGACGAAGCGGCTGGCCGGGCGGGTGTAGATTTCACCTGGCGTGCCTACCTGTTCGACCCGTCCGCCATTCATCACCACCAGCCGGTCGGCCAGCGTCATCGCCTCGACCTGATCGTGGGTGACGAAGACGGAGGTGGCATTCAGCCGGCGATGCAGCTTGCGGATCTCCGAGCGCATCTGGACGCGCAGCTTGGCGTCAAGATTGGACAGCGGCTCGTCGAACAGGAAGACTTTCGGCTCGCGGATCATGGCGCGGCCCATGGCGACGCGCTGCCTCTGGCCACCCGAAAGCGCCATCGGCTTGCGATCGAGCAGCTGCTCGAGCTCCAGCGTGCGCGCAACCGCCTGGATGCGCTGGTTGCGCTCGGCCGAGGGAACACCGGCGACCTTGAGCGAATAGCCGATGTTCTGGGCCACGCTCATATGTGGATAGAGCGCGTAGTTCTGGAACACCATGGCGCAGCCGCGTTCACGCGGCTCGAGCTTGTTGACCACCATGCCGTCGATGGCGATCGTACCGTCGGAAATCTCTTCCAGCCCGGCGATCATCCTAAGCAGCGTGGACTTGCCGCAGCCGGACGGCCCGAGAATGACGATGAATTCGCCAGAGGCGAAGTCGAGATCGACGCCATGCACGACCTGCGTCTTGGCATAGTTCTTCTTGACGCCGCGTATTGCGATGGAGGCCATTTTTGTCTCCTTGTTACTTCTCGGTGGCGATCAGGCCGCGCACGAACCAGCGTTGCATGAGCACCACGACGATCAGCGGCGGCAGCATGACGACAAGCGTTCCGGCCATGGCGATGTTCCATTCCGGAATGCCGCCGACATTGGGGATGAGCTGCTTGAGCTCGGTGACCGCCGTCGCGTGCGACTGGTCGGTGGTGATGAGCAGCGGCCATAGATACTGGTTCCAGGCCCACAGGAACATGATGGTGCCGAGTGCCGCCATGTTGTTGCGCGACAAGGGCAGCAGGATATCGATGAAGAAACGCAGCGCGCCGGCACCGTCCATACGCGCCGCTTCGGTCAGCTCGTCCGGCACGGTCAGGAAGAACTGCCGGTAGAGGAAGGTGCCGGTGGCGGTGGCGATCAACGGCAGGATCAGTCCGGTATAGGAATTGAGCAGCCCTAGGCTGAGCGAAACCTGCACGCCCGAGACCTTCTCGATCAGCCAGCTCAACCCGGTGATGTCGAGGATGGTCTGGTAGGGCGACAGCACATTGGCGACGACCGCGTAGGTCGGCACGATGCGCACTTCCAGCGGCAGCATCAGCGTGACGAAGATCAGCCAGAAGATGAAGGTGCGGCCGGGATAGCGGAAATAGACGATCGAGAAGGCGGTCAGCGCCGAGATGATCACTTTGCCGGCCGCGACGCCGGCAGCCATGATGAAACTGTTGAGCAGCTTGGGGCCAAGGTCGGCCGTCGTCCAGGCCGTCTTGATGTTTGTCCAAAAGTCGCTTCCCGGCAGCAGCGACATCGGCACGTCGTTGACATCCCTAAGATTATGCGACGCGGCCACGGCCACGACCACGAACGGCGCGATGCAAAGTACAAAGCCGACAAACAGGATCAGATGCGTGAAGAAGTTGAGGAACGGAGTGCGCTCGACCATTCAGTTTCACCTGTAGTGCACGCGCCGCTCGATGAAGCGGAACTGGAAAATGGTCAGCACCACGATGAGCAGCATCAAAATGATGCTCTGCGCGGCGGCGCCCGAATAGTCGAGGCCTTTGAAGCCATCGGAATAGATCTTGTAGACCATCAGATTGGTGGCGTTCGCCGGGCCGCCCGACGTCATGATGTCGACGATGCCGAACGAATCCTGGAAGCTCTCCGTGATGTTGATGACCAGCAGGAAGAAGATTGTCGGCGTGATCAGCGGGAACTGTATGTCCCAGAAACGCCTCATGACGCCGGAGCCGTCCATCGCGGCGGCTTCGATGAGGGAGCGCGGGATAGCCTGGAACGCGGCAAGGAAGAAGATGAAGTTGTAGCCGACATATTTCCACGAGAAGGCGATGATGATCGAGGCCATAGCATCAGCGCCGTCGAGCCCGGGGTCCCAGAAGCCGGGCCAGACTTGGTTGACCACGGCCATGAAGCCGGCTTCCGGCGCCAGGATGAAACGGAACGCCATCGCCAGAGCCGGTGCGGCGATACCGTAAGGCCAGATCAGCACCACGCGATAGAGACGCGAGCCGGCAAGCTGGCGGTCGGTGAGCGCGGCGAGCACAAGCGCGACGAACATTGCAAGTCCGGTGCTGATGCCGGCAAAGACAAGGCTGGCGGTGATCGAGTTCCAGTAATCGGCGTTGGCCAGGATCGAGCGGAAATTGTCGAGCCCGACCCAGATGTTGCCGCCGCCCCAGGGCTGCTGCAGCGTCAGCGACCAGTATACGGCCTGGCCGGCAGGCCAGTAGAAGAACGTGAAGATCAGGAGGAGCTGCGGCACCGCGAAAAGGATGCCGATTGTCCCACTGCTGAAGGTAACGCGTTTTTCCATCGGTCCGCCGTGGCCGCGGAACGGCCAGCCCAAAGCAAGATAAGATTATATACGAAACGGCCGCCCGTCGAATCTCGGCGGGCGGCCTCGGCAATCTTCGAAATCAGGGCAGGGTCTTGCCCGGATAGGTCTGCTGGAAGCGGTCGAGGATGGCGTCGCCATTCTTGACCAGCGTGTCGAGGCCCTGCTGCACGCTGACCTTGTTGGCGAAGATCGCCTGCATCTGCGCGCCGAACTCGGCGCGGATCTGGGTGAAGTTGCCCAGGCGTATACCACGGGTGATTTCGGTCGGCTCCGACGCGGTCAGGCTGGCGATGGCGACTTCACGGCCCTTGTAGGGCGCCTTGTCGTAGAAGCCGGTGGACTTCATGTAGTCGAAGCCCGACTTGGTCACTGGGATGTAGCCGGTGTTGGTCGACCAGAACAAAGCGGTCTTGGGGTCGTGGATGAAGTTAAGGAACGCGGCCGCGCCCTTGTACTCAGCGTCCGACTTGCCGGAGAGCACCCACAGCGAAGCGCCGCCGACCAGCGAATTCTTGCGCTCGGTACCGGCATAGGCCGGCAGTTCGGCGACATCCCACTTCATGCCTTCCTTCTGCGTCTTGCCGACCGTGCCGTGATCGCCGACCGAGGTCATGATCACCTGGCAGGTGCCTGAGGCGAAGGCCTGGACCATATCCTGGCCGAGATCCTTGGACTTGATCTTGATCAGGCCGGCGTCATACCACTTCTTGAGATCGGTGACGTACTGGACGAACTTGGTCTTGTTGACTTCCAGACGCGCGTCGAGACCGTCATAGCCGTTGTTCTTGGTGGCGATCGGCTGGTTGTGGATGGCCGAGAACTGCTCCATCAGCTGCCAGCTTTCATTGGCCGAGATGTTGATCGCCATCGGGCATTCATAGCCGGCGTCCTTCATCGCCTGCAGGTCGGCGCCGACGTCTTCCCAGGTCTTGGGCGCCTCGGTCTTGCCGATCTTGGCGAAGGCGTCCTTGTTCCAGTACATCAGCGCGGTCGAGGAATTGAACGGGAAGGACAGCATCTCGCCCTTCGAGGTCGCGTAGTAGCGGGCGATGCCTGGGAAATAGTCGGCGTAGTCGATCTTGTAGCCGTTTTCTTCCATCAGCTTGTCGGCGGGCTTGTAGGCGCCCGACAGCATCATCGTGGCGGTGCCGACGTCGTAGACCTGCACGACGGCGGGCTGTTTGCCGGCGCGGAAGGCGGCGATGGTGTTCTGCAGCGTGGCGTCGTAATTGCCCTGACTGGTGCAGACGACTTCATAATCCTTCTGCGAGGCGTTGAAGTTCTTGCACAGCGTGTCGACGACGCGGGCGAGGTCGCCCGACAGGCCGAACCAGAAGTCGAATTTTACCGGCTCCGCAAAGGCAGGAACCGCCAGCGCGGTGCTGAGCGCGCCTGCGGCAAGGGCAGCGAGGCCCCGCTTGATGATCGTCATGGTTTCTTCCCTCTTGAATGACTGTTGACAAGGGTCTTGCGCAAGTCCTTGCCCGCTCTCTTAGAGAAGGTATGTGACAGTTCTGTTGTGGCCTCCCGGGCCTGTGGACAGCTGGTCTTTCCTCCTCCTCGGCGGTGGCGCCGGCATGAAAACGTCACACCGGCGCTCTAGGTAGCTAGGGCGGCTCTCGAGGACGTAAAGGCCGTTATGGTTACCCGGCTAAAGGGATGATGAAATGCGGGTGGAGCAGCTGACGAGACCTGACCGCCGGTCACGGCAAGCGCACTGCGATGCGCACCGACCGCCAGGATGTCAGGCTCATATTGCTCAAGCCGAGCGTTCACTCGGCCTGATTGCTCACGACCCGAGCGCCGTCTCGACCAACCGCTTGGCGTCGGGCCCCGACCATTCGGCCGGACCGTTCATACGGGCGATCAGGCAGCCTTCGCCATCGATCAGCATGGTTACGGGCAAGCCGAGCGCCAGACCGCGCGCCTTGAGGTCGTTGAACAGCGTCATCGTCGAATCCCGGTAGTAGCCGAGCGTGTGCACACCGGTATCGGCGAGAAACTTCTTCGGCTTCACATCGTCGCCGGCATCGACGTTGACGGCGACGACCTGAAAGGCGTCGCTGCCTTTCTCCTTTTGCAGCGCGTCGAGCGCCGGCATTTCGGCACGGCATGGCGCGCACCATGTGGCCCACAGGTTGAGCAGCACCGTCTTGCCGGCATGGTCGGCGATCGTCATCGGCTTGCCGTCCGGGCCGTTGAAGGCGAGGCTCCTCATCGACTGCGGCGGATCGGCCGGCAAAAGTGCCGCGACCTCGCCGGTGGCCGCGGCCGCGATCTTCCTGGCGCGGTCGCCCTTGGCGGCGCAGGCGACGTCGTCTTTGCTGTCGCCCGCCGCCATTTGGGGCGCGGCGTTGTTGCCAGACCGGCTCTCGCTGACATATACCCCGACCGCGCCGGCCAGCGCTCCCGCCACCAGGGCGGCGAGGATCAGGCGCGGGGCCGGGAAAAATCTGTTTCCGTCTGCCATTTTCTCAAAACTGCTCCGAAGCACAGGTTTTATAGCCATGAGCGACAAGAAGACCAGCAACCAGATGTGGGGCGGACGATTTGCCTCGGGTCCGGCCGCGATCATGGAAGCGATCAACGCGTCGATCTCGTTCGACCGCAAACTCTATGCGCAGGACATAAGAGGCTCGATCGCCCATAGCGAGATGCTGGCGCAAACGGGCATTATTTCGGCGGCCGATCAAGAAAAAATCGCTCACGGACTGAACACGATCCTGAAAGAGATCGAAGCCGGCAGCTTTGAGTTTTCGACGCGGCTGGAAGACATCCACATGAACGTCGAGGCCCGCCTCGCCGACCTTATCGGGTCGGCGGCCGGCCGGCTGCACACTGCCCGCTCGCGCAACGACCAGGTGGCTGTCGATCTGCGGCTCTGGGTCAAGGACGAATGCTTTCGTGTCGCCGAGGCGTTGAGAGGCTTGATCATGGCCCTCCTGGCGCGAGCCGAGGAACATGCGGCGACCGTCATGCCGGGCTTCACCCATATGCAGGCGGCGCAGCCGGTAACCTTCGGCCATCACTGCATGGCCTATGTCGAGATGTTCGCGCGCGACCTGTCGCGCGTGCGCGACGCCATCGAACGCATGGACGAGAGCCCACTCGGTGCCGCGGCCCTTGCCGGCACCAGCTTCCCGATCGACCGCCATCAGACCGCCAGGGCGCTCGGTTTCCGCGAGCCGATGCGCAATTCGCTGGACAGCGTCTCCGACCGCGATTTCGCGCTGGAGTTCCTCGCCATGGCCGCGATCTGCGCCACGCACCTGTCGCGGCTCGCGGAGGAGATCATCATCTGGTCGACGCCGCAATTCGGCTTCATCAGGCTGTCGGACAGCTTTTCCACCGGCTCCTCGATCATGCCGCAGAAAAAGAACCCCGACGCCGCCGAACTCGTGCGCGGCAAGACCGGCCGCGTCAACGGCCATCTGGTCGGCCTGCTGACGGTGATGAAGGGCATGCCTTTGACCTATGGCAAGGACATGCAGGAAGATAAGGAATCGGTGTTCGATGCCGCCGAGACGCTCGACCTGATGCTTGCCGCGATGACCGGCATGGTCTCGGACATGACGGTCAATGCCGCCGCGATGAAGAAGGCTGCCGGCTCCGGTTACGCCACCGCCACCGACCTCGCCGACTGGCTGGTGCGCACTTTGGGCTTGCCGTTCCGCGAGGCGCATCATGTCACCGGCCGCGCGGTGGCGCTGGCCGAAGACAAAAAGGTTAGCCTGGAGAAGCTTTCGCTGGAGGATCTGCAATCGATCAACCCAGGCATCACGGCGGACATATTCTCGGTGCTGGCGGTGCAGAACTCGGTCAAGAGCCGCACCAGCTTCGGCGGCACCGCGCCATCGGAAGTGCGGAAGCAGATACGCGCCTGGAAAAAGCGCATCGCCAAGGCGTGATGCCGGATATTGCGACCAGCAATATCCCGATATTGCGATCAGCAATATCCCGATATTGCGATCAGCAATATCCGGGGTGCAATGCGCTGAGAACTCGGCTAAAAGCGGCGGCTGGCAAACGTTTCGGACGGATGGATCGATGACCGGAAGCAGGATTTTGGTAACGCTGACGCTGCTTGCGGCGCTTGCCTTCGTGACCGCCTGCGGCCGCAAGGCCGGTCTCGACACGCCCTACGAGGCGGCCGTCCAGGCACGCAAGGATGCCGAGAAGGCCCACCAGCCCGTGCCGCCGGAACCGGAAAAACCGGTCGTGGACAAGAAGTTCATCCTCGACCCGCTGATCTAGCTCCGATGAAGGCGGGATTGGTCTTTCCAAACCCGATCGCATCGTGCCCCAACTTCCGGAACCACTCTCGTGAACCATTTCGACTACCGCGACGGCGTGCTGCATGCCGAGGACGTGGCAATCCCTGATATCGCCGCGCAGGTCGGCACGCCGTTCTACTGCTATTCGACGGCGACCTTGAGCAGGCACTACCGTGTCTTCGTCAAGGCCTTTGCCGGGCTCGACACGCTGGTCTGCTACGCCATGAAGGCCAATTCCAACCAGGCGGTGCTGCGGACCCTGGCCAAGCTCGGCGCCGGCGCCGACGTGGTCTCGGAAGGCGAATTGCGCCGGGCACTGGCCGCCGGCGTCCCGCCCAGCAAAATCCTGTTCTCCGGTGTCGGCAAGACGGCGCGTGAAATGGACTTTGCGCTCGAAGCCGGCATTCTCTGCTTCAACGTCGAATCCGAGCCGGAACTCGAACTCCTGTCGGCCCGCGCCTCGGCTCTCGGCAAGATGGCGCCGGTCTCGCTGCGCATCAATCCCGATGTCGACGCCAGGACCCACAAGAAGATCTCAACCGGCAAGGCCGAGAACAAGTTCGGCATTCCGTGGCAGCGGGCGCGCCAGGTCTATGCCCGCGCGGCAACGCTTCCCGGCATCAAGATCACCGGCATCGATACCCATATCGGCAGCCAGATCACAGAACTGCAGCCTTTCGATGACGCCTTCGCCCTGCTGGTCGACCTGGTCGGCGCGCTGCGAGGCGACGGCCACGCCATCGAGCATATCGACCTCGGCGGCGGCCTCGGGATTCCCTACCGCGTCGACAACAACCCGCCCCCCTTGCCCGACGCCTATGCCCAGATCGTCCGCAAGCATGTCACCAAGTTGGGTCTGAAGGTGATGTTCGAGCCAGGCCGATTGATCGTCGGCAATGCCGGCATCCTGGTCTCGGAAGTGATTTTCGTGAAGGAAGGCGACGCCAAGAACTTCCTCGTCGTCGACGCCGCCATGAACGACCTGATCCGGCCGACGCTCTACGACGCCTTCCACGAGATCAAGCCGGTCGTGCAGCCGCCCGCCGACACGCCGCGCATGACGGTCGACGTGGTCGGCCAGGTCTGCGAGACCGGTGACTATCTCGGGCTCGATCGCGACCTGCCCCGGCTGAAGGCGGGCGATCTGGTCGCCGTTTCCACCGCCGGCGCCTATGGCGCGGTCCAGGCCGGCACCTACAACACCCGCCTGCTGGTGCCGGAGGTGCTGGTCGACGGCGACCGTTTCCACGTCGTGCGTCCGCGGCTGACCTATGAGGAGCTGATCGGGCTGGATTCGGTGCCAGACTGGCTTGCATAAAAGCCGCCTGGCCGCGACGCTATAGCCGGTTCTGGATGAGCGCCCTTGCGTTGGCGATCCTGTCCTCGTCGCGGCGGTAGAAGGTCCATTGTTTGATGCGCTTGGTTCTGAGCAGGCCGGCCTGGGTAAGCACACGCATATGCTCGGAAAGCGTTGCCTGCGTGATGCCGAGCTTCTCGGCAATCAGCAACGCGCAGACGCCGTCCTCGACCAGATCGCCATCCGCCTGTGCCCGGAAATGCGCACGCGGATCCTTGAGCCAGTCGAGAATCTGCAGCCTGCGTCCGTTGGCGATCGCCTTGAAGACATCAACCTCTTGCATTTAGGCATTTTGCCAAGTTACTAATTATTGTCAATCCCGAGGAGATCTTGATGTCGCAGGACAACACCATCACACGCGAACGCATCGCCGCGATGGAACCGCGCATCCGCCCCTATATCAGGCACACGCCGGTGCTGCGCGTCGACATGGCCGACTTCGACCGGCCGCCATTGGCGGTCGACCTCAAGCTCGAATGCCTGCAGCATTCCGGCTCGTTCAAGGCGCGCGGCGCCTTCACCAACCTTTTGGAGCGGCCGGTTCCCGAGGCCGGCGTCGTCGCCGCATCGGGCGGCAATCATGGCGCCGCTGTCGCCTACGCCGCCATGCGGCTTGGCCACAAGGCGACCATCTTCGTTCCCGAAGTGAGCCCGCAGGCCAAGCTCGACCGCATTCGCGGCTATGGCGCCGACCTCGTCGTCGGCGGCGCCCGTTATGCCGAGGCGCTGGCCGCCAGCGAACGTTTCGCCGAGGAAACCGGCGCCCTGCAGATCCATGCCTTCAACCAGGAAGAAACGCTGATCGGCCAGGGCACTCTCGGGATCGAGATCGAAAACGATCTGCCTGAGATCGACACGCTGCTGGTCGCCGTCGGTGGTGGTGGCCTGATCGGCGGCGTTGCCGCCTGGTACGCCGGCCGTATCCGCATCGTCGCCGTCGAGCCCGAGGGCGCGCCGACGCTTCATCGCGCTTTCGAGGCCGGCCATCCGGTCGACGCGCCGGCCGAAGGTATCGCCGCCGATTCGCTGGCGCCGAAGCGCGTCGGCGAAATGATGTTCCCGATCGCCGAAGCCTTCGTCGAACGCTCCATCCTGGTCAGCGACGACGACATCATCGCCGCCCAGAAGGCGCTCTGGAACAGCGTGCGCATCATCTCGGAACCAGGTGGTGCGGCCGCCTTCGCCGCGATCCTGTCCGGCCGCTACGCGCCGGCGCCGGGCGAACGGGTCGCCGTGCTGGTCTGTGGCGCCAACGCGAACCCCGCGAATTTCTGATTGCAACCATTTCGGCCGGCTTCACGTTTTCTCAAACTGCCTCGCCTTTGCCGTGTTTGCTGGTATTCTTCGAGTCGTGAGGCTGGGCTATCCCGCCCCGCCTCGCTGCATGATCCCCGAGAGTGGGTCCGGTTTTCGGAACAGATCATGCTCAAAGAGATAGAGCCCCATTCCGGTCCTTTCAGGCGGAACAGGCTCTGGGAAGGGCCGATGACGCAACAACCCGTCTTCAGCAACGATCGCGGCCTGGCCGGACGCCTTGCCTTGAGCCGGATGGCGACGCGCGTCGCCATGACCGTCGAGCGCGGCTGGCCGCTGCTGCTCCCGCTCATTGTTGTTGCCAGCCTGTTCCTCAGTGTCTCCTGGTTCGGTATTTTCCCCCGGCTGCCGGATGCGGCACGCATCGGCCTTATCGCCGTTTTCGGCCTGGCGGGGCTGGCCGCGCTTTATCCGCTGCGCTTTTTACGCATGCCTGGTGCTGCCGAGGTCGATCGTCGCATCGAGGCCGCCAACAGATTGCTGCACAGCCCGGTACAGGTGCAGAGCGACCGGCCCAGCGGCCAGGAAAGCAGTTTCTCGCAGGCTCTCTGGCGCGAGCACCAGAAGCGCATGGCGGGAAAGCTCGACAGTCTCGGCGCCGACCTGCCGCGCACGCGCGTGCCGGAGCGCGACCCCTGGGGACTTCGCGCCGTGGCGGCGCTCCTGCTGGTCACCGCCTTCGCCTTCTCCTTCGGGCCGACCGGTGGCAGGATAGCAGACGGTTTCAGCGCACACGGCACACTCGACACCGTGCCGCCGCGCATCGACGCCTGGGTGACGCCGCCGGCCTATACCGGCAAGCCGCCGATCTTCTTGACCGCTGATGCCAACCAGGCGACGCCGACCTTCACCATTCCGGAAGGCAGCGATGTCTCGCTGCGTGTGACCGGTGGATCGGGCGAGGAAACGCTTGCCTATGCCGACAAGGATGGCAACGCGCGCGCTATCGACCCGCAAGCCGTCGCCAAGCCGGCGGCAAGCCCGGCGGTGCCGGCCCCCGCCTCATCCTCGACGATACGCCAGTTCATCGGCAAGCTGACTGGCGACGGCACGCTGACGCTGAAGTCGGGCGACGACCAGCTTGCCCGCTGGGCCTTTGCCGTGCTGCCGGACAAGCCGCCGCAGATCCGCTTCGTCGGCGAGCCCAAGCGCGCCGCCAACGGCGCCTTCGAGCTCAACTACCAGATCGACGACGACTACGGCGCCGCCACCGCCAAGGCGGTGTTCGCGCTGGCCGATCCGCAGGCGCCAGATGCGCATCCGCTCTATGGTCCGCCTGACATGCCGCTGACGCTGCCGCGCCGCGGCGGCAAGGCGAATGCCGCCCGCACCACGAAGGATCTGACCGAGCATGTCTGGGCCGGCGGCAGCATCAAGCTGACGCTGGTCGCCACCGACGATGCCGGACACACCGCGTCCAGCGAAACCAAGACGCTGGAGATGCCCGAGCGGCCGTTCGCCAACCCGCTGGCGCGCGCCGTGATCGAACAGCGCCGCCTGCTCGCACTCGACGCCAATGCCAAGCCGCACGTGCTCGACCTGATGGACGCCATCACGCTGCGGCCCGAAGACACGTTCGACAACATGTCCCACTACCTCGCCATCATGAGCGCGATGAGCCGGCTGAAACTGGCCGGCAACGACGATCAGCTGCGCAGCGAGGTCGCTTATCTCTGGGAGATCGCGCTCGGCATCGAGGAGGGCAACCTCTCGGCCGCCGAAAAGCGGCTGCGCCAAGCGCAGCAGGCGCTGCAGGACGCCATCAAGAACGGCGCCAGCGACGCCGAGATCGAGAAGGCGATGAAGGAACTACGCGAGGCTATGAACCAGTTCCTGCAGGAATTCGCCGAACGCGCCAAGCAGAACCCGAACGCGCCGCAAATGCAGCAGAACGGCCAGGAACTGCGCCAGAGCGATATCGACCGTATGATGGACCAGATCGAGAACTTGGCCAAGTCGGGCGATCGCGACAAGGCGCAGCAATTGCTGTCGCAGCTGCAGGACATGATGAACAACCTCCAGGCCGGCCGTCAGCAGCAGGGCGGTGAGCAGGACAGCCAGATGCGCCAGCAGATGGACAAGCTCGGCGAGATCCTGCGGCGCCAGCAGGAGATGATGAACGACACGTTCCGCATGGACCAGATGCAGCGCGGCGAGCGCCAGCGTGGCGAGAACCGCGACGAGCAGCTTGGCCAGGGCGGTGGCGAGGACCAGGACAAGCCAGGCGTTGGGCAGGACCGCGATCCGCTTGCCAGGCCGAAGCCGATGACGCCGCAGGAATTCGCCGATGCGCTGAAGCAGTTGCAGGAAGGCCAGGGCCAGCTGAAGAGCGATCTCGAGCAGCTGAAGAAGGCCCTCGAAGGCATGGGCATGGAGCCCAATGAAGGATTTGGCGAGGCCGGCAAGTCCATGGGCAGCGCCGAGCAGGCGCTTGGCGAGGGCCAGGGCGACGAGGCGGTCGGCCACCAGGGCCGGGCACTCGAGGCGCTGCGCAAGGGCGCCAAGGACATGATGAAGCAGATGCAGGCCATGCAGGGCGACCAGGGCGGCAGCCAGCAAGGCGGTCGTCAGCAGGACGCCGACCGCGACCCGCTCGGCCGGCCGCGCGCCAGCCAGGGTCCTGATTTCGGCGATTCGGTGAAAGTGCCCGACGAGATCGACGTGCAGCGCGCCCGCCAGATCCTGGAAGCGATCCGCAAGCGGCTCGGCAACGCGCTCAGCCCGGACATCGAGCGCAGCTATCTGGAACGGCTGCTGGAGCTGAAATAGGGATTGGTGTCCGACCTCCACCCCACCCGAAAGCCCTATCGAACGGCTGCAACACCATGCCAAAACTCGGTGCGACTACCCCCATCCTGCGCATCTTCGACATCGCCAAGGCGCATGAATTCTATCTCGGCTTTCTCGGTTTCGAAGTGCAGTTCGAACACCGCTTCGACGACAACGCGCCGCTCTACACAGGCGTTTCCCGCGACGGCTGCATCTTGCATCTGAGCGAACATCATGGCGACGGCGCGCCGGGCTCTCACATCCGGATCGAGACGGCGGATATCGCGGGGCTGCACCATGAGTTGACCGCCAGGAAGTACCGCTTTGCCAGGCCGGGGCTGGAGCAGACGCCTTGGAAGACGAAGGAGATCACGGTCGCCGACCCGTTCGGCAACCGCCTGACCTTCTATGAGGATGTGAGAGACTGACCTTGCCCGTTGGAGAACGCCTCGCGGATAGCCTCTTGCATGCCGTCGATCGCCTCGCCGGAGGCATTCGGGTTGCGGTGCATCACCACATTCGAGGAATCGATATCGCCAAAGCCGTCCGCGGATGTCAGTTCGCGACAGCCGGCCGGAATGTTGCTGCGTGAGATCGGCGCAATCGCCAGCCCCGAGGTGACGGCGAGCTTGAGGCCGCCGGTGGTGTCGCTGGTATAGGCGACACGATAGGCAAGACCGCGCTGCTCAAGTGATTTGACGGCAAAATCCTTGCACCAGCCGGCCCGGTTGTAGAGCGCGATCGGCACCGGCCGTTCCTCATGCATGTGATGCAGGGCCGATGTCACCCACACCGTCGGATCGTGCATCAGCACCTCGCCGCCTGACGGGTCCTGCCATTCGAACACCACGCAGAGATCGAGTTCGCCGGCGGCGAGCGCTGCCATCTGGGTGCCTGAATGCGCATAACGCACGGTGACCTCGACCTGTGTGTTGCGTTTCGAAAAAGCGCCGAGCGCGCGCGACAGGATGGCGTGGCCATATTCCTCCGGAATACCGATGCGCACCGGCCCGCCCAGCGGCGCCGCCGCCATTGACGCCGCCGTCTCGTCGAGCAGCGCGACGATGCGGCGGGCATTGACGATAAGTTCGCCGCCACGCCGCGTCAGGGCGACGCCACGTGAACCGCGCTCGAACAGGCTGTCGCCGACCAGCTCTTCGAGCTTCTTCATCTGCATCGATACGGCCGACTGCGTGCGGCCGGCCTGCTCGGCGGCCCTCGTGAAATTGCCGGCCTCGGCGATGGCGACAAAGGTGCGCAGGAGATCGCTGTCGAGGGTTGGCCGCATGGCATCCGTCATAAGAAAAGTTGATTGCTGGTATCATTCCAATTCGTTTGCAACATGTCAAACACCGGGCGATAGTCGCCTCACCCATTGGATATGCGGCCGCGAAATCGGCAGCGGACCAATCAAAGAGTCCTCACTCGTGCCCGCTGCCCGAAAACGGTGGCGGGTTCTTTTTGATCTGGAGAGGGTCGCCGGATCGGATGCGCGGGAGCCTGAACGCGGATGCAGAATAGGATGGTGCGCGGCATCCTGAGCCTGTGCCTGGGCGTGCTGGTCTTCTCGCTGCAGGACCCGCTCGTCAAAGCCGTGTCGAGCGGCTACCCGGTGAGCGAGGTGATGGCGATCCGCTCGATCATCGCCCTGCCGATCCTGATCCTTCTCGTCCATGCCGATGTCGGGCTCCGTGCCATCCTGTCGCGGCGCTTCGGCATGCTGACCATGCGCGCCTTCATCCAGTTCACGTCCTACACCGTCTATTACCTGGCCATCGCCGCCCTGCCGCTGGCCGACGCCGTGGCGCTCTATTTCATGGCGCCGCTCTGCATCATGGCGATGGCCGGCCCCTATCTTGGCGAGCGCGTTTCCTGGCAGACGCTGACAACCGTGCTGATCGGCATGCTTGGCGTCCTGGTGATGCTGCGCCCCGGCGCCGGACTGTTCGACTGGGCGGCCTTGCTGTCGCTGGGCTCGGCCGTGCTCTACGGATTTTCGCAATTGATGGCCCGCAAGATCGGCGACACCGAATCCTCCACCGTGATGGCCTTCTACCAGAACGGCGCCTATCTGACCGGCGCGGCCGTGGTCGCCGGCACGTTCCACCTCGCCGGCATAAACCACGCCGTCCACCCGAGCCTCGAATTCCTGGTGCGGCCGTGGATCTGGCCGACACTGCCGGATTTCCTCAAGATGGCGGCGTGCGGTTTCGTCGCCTCGGCCGGCATGATCCTGCTCTCGCAGGGGTATCGGCTGGCGCCGGCCAACCGCGTCGCCACCTTCGAATATACCGGCATCCTGTGGTCGCCGCTGTGGGGTTTCCTGTTCTTCGCCGAGGTACCACGCTCGACGACCATGATCGGCGCGGCGCTCATCATCGGCGCCGGCCTGCTGGCGCTCAACACCGAGCGGCGGACCAGCCCAGCGCCGGCGCTTGTCGCCAGGGATCCGGCCTGATCAGGCGAAGCAGATCAGCGCCCGTTCGATGCGCGAACGGATCTCGGCCAGCGTGAAGGGCTTTTGCACGACATCGAGGATAATGCCGTTCAATTCGTCGGCGCGCTCGCGCTGGTCGGCATAGCCGGTCATCAGCATGATCTTCATCGCCGGGAAAAGCGCTGCGGCCGCAACCGCCATCTCGATGCCATCCATCTCCGGCATACGGATGTCGGAGACGACGAGATCATAACCGCCATGCGCGGCCTTGATCAACGCCAGACCTTGCGCGCCGTCGGCGGCGATATCGATTGCGTGGCCGGCGCGTTCGAGCGCGCGGGCTGCGAGGGTGCGGACGGACTCATCGTCCTCGACGATCAGAAGCTTTGCCATGGCCGGCATATTTGCGGGGCAAAAGTTGACTTTTCCTGAAAGCGGAACCGGTCGGCAAGTCTTTTTGGAAGCCGCTCAAACGTCGCCCTTGACGACGCCTACGAACGGCAGTTCGCGGAAAGCATGCGAGACATCCATGCCGTAGCCGACGACGAAATAATCGGGGCAGTCGAAGCCGACATAGTCGGCATTGAGCGCGGTCTGGCGGCGCATGCGCTTGTCGAGCAGCACGGCGATGGAACAGCTCTTCGCGCCACGCGACAGCATCAGGTCGCGGGTGAAGCTCAGCGTCTTGCCCGATTCCAGAATGTCGTCGATCAACAGCACGTCGCGGCCGGCAACCTCGTTGTCGATGTCGCGCAGCACCCTCACCTCGCCGCTGGTGGTGCCGGCGCCATAGCTGGAGATGAAGATAAACTCGACTTCCGGCGACAGGCCGACATCGTGCATGGCCCGGATCAGGTCGGCGGCGAAGATGAACGAGCCCTTCAGCACCGAAATCACCAGCAGATCGTGATAGTCGTGCCCGGCGATCTCCTTGGCGAGTTCGAGATTGCGCCGCGCGATCGCCGATGCCGAAAACAGGACTTCGATGTCCTTGCCGCGTACGATGGGCATAGATGGTCTTCCCCGGTGATCGCCTACTCGGCGAAAGTAACCAAAACGGTTCTTACGCCGTTCTTAGGCACGTCGAGCTGGCTGGCAAAGCCGAATCTTTCGCCGGATGCCAGCAAGCGGCCGGATGTCCCCAACGTATAACGGATTGTGCGCCCGTCTTTGCCCGTCACCCGGATCTCGAGCGGCGGCAGGGTCGCGGGGCCCGTCCCGTCGTTCGCGGCCTCCCCATCGACGAACAGCACCGGGTTCGTGCCGGAGGCGTCGACACGTGACGAGACGCCTGAAATGGTCAGCGCCGACGCTTGCGCGCCGGCGAGGAACGGCGCCTGGCGCACCAGCGCATGGCCGCCGGACACCCAGAAGGCGGCAAGAGCGGCACCGACGCCGGCGATCCAGAAGATCGGCCCTCCACGTGATGCCGGCGGCCGTTTCGCTGGCGCTTCCGACTTGCGCAGCATGTCCATGCCCTCGATGGGCGGGGGGACGATCGCACGCGGCGGTGGTGAATCGCTTTCCACCGCAGGAGCAAGGCGCGGCATCACTTCATAGTCGGCATCGATGATATCGGCCGCCGGACCGCGCACGATCCGGTCCGCCACGGCAATTGCCGGTGGATCGGTCATGATTTCGCCGGAAACCGGGCGCGCGGTTCGCTGGTCAGCCATCATGGCCCAGTATTGCACCTGTTCGCTCTTCGTTTCTTTTGCGTAAACACAAATGGTTAACGCTTCCCCACCGGAGCTGTCGTGACAAGCCGAAACAACCCAGGAATTAACCGCCGGTTAACCATGCCGGCCGATGGTCTTTTCGCAGAACAGGCCGGCTCGCCGCCGCCAGGAATTTCAGGTCGCCGAAATTGATTCGCTTCGAAAATGTCGGCCTCCGCTATGGCATGGGTCCGGAAATCCTCCGCGACATCTCCCTGCACATACCGGAGCGCTCCTTCCAGTTCCTGAGCGGGCCTTCGGGTGCCGGCAAGACGACATTGCTGCGCCTTTTGTTCATGTCGCTGAAGCCGACACGTGGACTGATCACCATCTTCGGCAAGGACCGCTCGCGCATCTCACGGACCGAACTGCCGCACCTGCGGCGGCGCATCGGCGTGGTGTTCCAGGATTTTCGCCTGCTCGACCACATGACCACCTATGAGAATGTTGCTTTGCCATTGCGCGTGCGCGGGCGCGAGGAAGCAAGCTACCGCACCGATGTCACCGAACTGTTGAAATGGGTGGGGCTCGGCGAACGCATGCATGTGCTGCCGCCGGTTCTGTCAGGCGGCGAGAAGCAGCGCGCCGCGATCGCGCGCGCCCTGATCGAGCAGCCGGAGATCTTGCTGGCCGACGAGCCGACCGGCAATGTCGATCCGCCGCTGGCGCGGCGGCTGCTGCGGCTGTTCATCGAACTCAATCGCCTCGGCACCGCCGTGGTGATCGCGACCCACGATCTTGGCCTTATGGAACAGGTCGACGCGCGCCGCATGATCCTGGCCGGCGGAAGGCTTGATATCTATGACTGAGCTACCGGCTGACCATTTCGAGGAGCAGGATGCCGAGGCGGTCGAGGCACGACCGCGCGCCCAGCGCAAGATGGCGCCGATCGTGCCCGCGCAGAACATTGCCGGCCGCGCCCTGGTGCTGGTCATCGCTATCATGACCTTCCTGTCCTGCCTGACCTTCGGCGCTGTGACGCTGGTGCGCGACACGGCCTCGGTTTGGGAAAACCAGATCTCGCGCGAGGCGACCATCCAGATCAAGCCGGCGGACGGCCTCGACATGGAGGCAGCGCTTAGCCAGGCCTCACAGATCGCCGGCGAATTCCCCGGCGTGAAGTCGACCCGGATCATCGACCGCGAAGCGACCGCCAGGCTCTTGGAGCCCTGGCTGGGATCGGGCCTCAACATCGACGAACTGCCGGTGCCGCGGCTGATCATCGTCACCATCGACGAGAACAGTCCGCCGGACTTCGCCGCCATGCGCGCCGAGATCACGCCGAAGCTGCCGAGTGCATCGCTTGACGACCACCGCACCTGGGTCGACCGGCTGGTGGCCATGGCCCGCACCACGGTGACTATCGGCGTCGCCGTTCTGGCCCTGATGCTGTCGGCAACGGTGCTGACCGTGGTGTTCGCGACCCGTGGCGCCATGGACGGCAACGGCCACATCATCGAGGTGCTGCATTTCGTCGGCGCCGAAGCGCGCTTCATCGCGCGCGAATTCCGCCGGCATTTTCTGGTCACCGGCATGAAGGGCGCGGCCGCCGGCGGAGCGGCGGCGGTGCTCGTCTTCATCGCGTTTTCCTGGTGGTCGTCGCGCAATATGGCAACGCCGCAGGCCGACCAGGCGACCGCTTTGTTCGGCAACTTCGCCATCGGCTCCGCGGGCTACCTAGGTGTCGTCCTGATGGTTCTGGTGATTGGCGCGCTGACGGCGGCAACTTCGCACGCCACCGTCGTCGCCTACCTCAGCGACATCGACGTTCGCCAACCCGACGCATGAAAGGAATTCGTCTTGGCGTGGATGGAAAGGGCGCGATCACGGATGGAGAATTCGCGTAACGCAAAGTGCGTCTTTTACCTATCAAAGGCCGCATTTCGGGATTAACTATATGGCTATGGACGTGCGGGACTCGACCGGGACGGCTGGACAGTTGCCAGTGGTGGTTGCCCGTTGGCGCGGCCATCGCAGACTTAGCCATTTAAGGACCGCCCTGCGTCTTTCCGCTGTCTCCCTGTTTGTGCTCGCAACAGTGTTCGCTGGCGGCTTCGGCTGGTTTGCCAGCAAGGTCAGCCATTTGACCACGCCCGCCAACCCGGCCAAGGCCGACGCCATCATTGTGCTGACCGGCGGCCAGTCGCGCCTCGACGCGGCGATGGAGCTGCTGGCTTCCGGCAAAGGGGAGCGGCTTTTGATCAGCGGCGTGCATCCCTCCGCCAGCCGTCGCCAACTCCAGGCGGCGACCGGCGGCGACAAGAAGCTGTTTTCCTGCTGCGTCGACATCGACCGCGCCGCGCTCGACACGATCGGTAATGCCGAGGAAAGCGCCAAATGGGTGGAAAATCATGCCTATGGCACGGTAATCCTGGTCACCAACAATTATCACATGCCGCGCAGCCTGCTGGAGATGGGCCGGCTGCTGCATGGCGCCAAGCTCGAACCCTACCCGGTGGTCAATTCCAACCTGGATAATGGCAATTGGCTGACCAAGCCGCGGGCGGTACGCGTGCTTTTCACCGAATACACCAAATACCTGCTGGCGCTGGCTCGCGGCATTATCCCGATGAAGCCGACGCCCGACGGCATCGCGCTGGCCGAGACCGCCGCCGGCGCTGAGCCCGTGTCATTGCTTGGCGCCAGCCCTTGAAACGCCCTTGAGGCGCGCGATCTCTTGCTCAAGGTCCTGGATGCGCCGGTCGCGCTCGCCAAGCGCCGCCGCCACATCAGCCGCCTCGAAGCGCTGCGGTATATGTTGCGGGCAATTGGCATCCCACGCCGAGACGGTGAACAGGATGACCTGTTCGGGACGCGCCTTGTAGTCCGGCGGCATCAGCCGCGCCGTCAACCCGGCGTCGTTTTCGACAACGCGTGCCGTGCCCCAGATCTTGATGCGCTGGCGCATCATGTAATCGATCAGGAACAGGAAGGCCCTCGGATTGTCGGCCAGATTGCCCTGCGTGATGAACTGCTTATTGCCGGAAAAATCCGCGAAGCCGATCGTCTTGTCGTCGAGCACCTTGAGAAAGCCGGCAGGGCCGCCGCGGTGCTGGATGTAGGGCTGACCGTCGCCATTGGCCGTCGACAGGAAGACGCTGGTCTGCATTTCGATGAAGGCGGCGAGGTCCGGTGTGATCGCCGACTGCCAGCCGCCGCGCTCCTCGACGCGGGCGTAGGACTGACGCGAGCCCTTACGCGCCTGGATCGCCTTGACCGTCGGCGTGAAGGCGACATCGCTCGTAAAAGCGTGTGCGTTCATCGAAACCTCCTTGCATGAAACGTTTCTAAAGGCCGAGCTCCGACAACGTCGGATGGTCGTCCGGCCGCCGGCCGAGAGGCCAGCGATATTTGCGCTCGGCCTCGGCGATCGGCAGGTCGTTGATGCTGGCGATGCGCAGCCGCATCAGCCCGTGCTCGTCGAATTCCCAGTTCTCATTGCCGTAGCTGCGGAACCATGAGCCGCTGTCGTCGTGCCATTCATAGGCGAAGCGCACGGCGATGCGGTTGCTGTGGAAGGCCCAGACCTCCTTGATCAGCCGGTAGTCGAGTTCGCGTACCCATTTGCGCGTCAGGAACGCCTGGATCGCATCGCGGCCTTGTAGGAACTCGGCCCGGTTGCGCCAACGGCTGTCCGCCGTATAGGCGAGTGCCACCCGCGCAGGATCGCGCGAGTTCCAGGCATCCTCGGCCATGCGCGCTTTCTGTGCTGACGTCTCGGCGGTGAAGGGCGGAAGCGGCGGGCGGCTCTCAGACATGGGATTTCCTCTGCGGCATGACGGATTGGGGCCGGCGGGCACCGCTCGCCCCTTTTCCGGATTCAGGCAGCATCGCGGGCGGAAACAACCGGAAAATCGATCTCCGTCTGGGCAACCTCGTTGATATAGTTGGTCCAGACGTTCAGGGCGACATGCTGGACGCTCTCGATGATCTCCCCGTTTTCATAGCCCGCGAGCCTGACAGCGGCGAGATCCTCCTGGCCGACATCCCCGCGGCTTTGCGCTACTCTGGCGGCAAAACGCACCGCCGCGGCTGCCTTGGGATCCGTAGAGCAGCCATGGCGGTTGGCGATCATCTCGGCGGCGTCGAGCCTTGCGAGTGTCTTGCCGAGATAGCCTTCCAGCGCGGCCGGCCTGTTGGCGACCATCCGAAACAGGTTCCGGACGACACCAAGCTGTTTTTCTACCGCCTGCAGCATGGGCAGCGCGGCGGCGGGAGCGTTTGCGATGGACGAAGGCTTGGCAATGCGGGGCATGGAAATTGCCTTGTTGAGGTACCCCGCCTATATGCAGTCTTCCATCTTGCGGATGTAGATGCCATATTTGCAATCAACCCTTCCATTTTCTGGAAGAAATGATGGATCGTCTCGAAGCCATGTCCCTTTTTGTCGCGGCAGCGGAAGGCGGCAGCCTTTCCGCCGCCGCTCGCAGTTCGGACGTTCCGCTGGCAACGGTCAGCCGCAAGGTCTCCGATCTGGAGCGCCTCCTGAAGACACGCCTGTTGAACCGCTCGACGCGGCGGCTGACACTGACCGATGCGGGCCATGCCTATCTCGCTGCCTGCCGCCGCATTCTCGACGAGGTCGGAGACGCCGAACGCGCCGCCGGCGGCGAATACAGCGCCCCGACAGGGGAACTGATCATCACCGCGCCGATCGTCTTCGGCCGCCTTCACGTGTTGCCGGTTGTCACCGAGTTCCTCGCCGCCTATCCGCTGGTGGATATCCGCCTCACGCTCGGCGACAGGATAAGCCAGTTGGCCGAAGACCATATCGACCTCGCCGTCCGCATCGGCAGGCTGCCGGATTCGCGGATGGTCGCCATCAGGGTCGGCTTGATCGGTCATGTTGTCTGCGCAAGCCCGGCCTATCTGGCCGGACACGGCATTCCTGGAAGGCCGGGAGATCTCGATACGCACAGCTGCATCACCTTCGAGGGCCTTGGCTCGCTTGCCACCTGGACCTTCACCGTGGACAAGGCTGATTTTGTCGTACCGGTCCGCTCAAGGCTTCGGGTCAACACCGCTGAGGCGGCGACCGATGCGGCGATCGCCGGGGTCGGGTTGACCCGGGTGCTTTCCTACCAGATCGTCGCCGCCGTACGATCAGGAACACTGCGCCCCGTGCTCAGGGATTTCGAACCCGAGCCTTGGCCGGTAAACCTGGTGCATGCCGGCCAGGGTCGGCTGCCGGTAAAATTGCGCGCCTTCCTCGACTTCGCCGCCCCACGCCTGAGGGAACGGCTGGCGCAGGCGACCTGGTAGCACGGGCAGTATCGCACCGTTTCCTTTTTCCCCGCGCTTGGTGTAACCAACGCACACTTCCTCACCGGACCTCCCCCATGCTTTATGTCAGATCGCTGGCGTTCAATTTCGTCTTCTACGTCAATCTGATCGTTCAGATGATCCTCTGGACCCCGTACTATTTCCTGTCGCCCCGCCACCGCGCCTGGTTCGTGCCGAAATTCTGGTCGCGCACCTCGATGTGGCTCTATGACAAGATCGCCGGAACGACAAACGACATCACCGGGCAGGAAAACCTGCCCGAGGGCTCCTTCATCCTGGCGCCCAAGCACCAATCGTTCTGGGACGCTATCGCCTTCTTTCCTTACCTCCAGGACCCGCTTTACATCCTGAAGCGCGAGCTGACCTGGATCCCGTTCTTCGGCTGGTATATCTTGAAGATGCGCATGATCCCGGTTGATCGCGGCAGCCGCTCCAAGGCGCTGAAGGCCGTGGTCGCAGCGACCAAGGAAGAGATGGCGCGCAACCCGCGCCAGTTGATCATCTATCCCGAGGGCACGCGCCGGGCGCCGGGCGACGAGCCGGCCTACAAATACGGCATCGTTGAAATCTACACCCAGCTTGGCGTTCCGGTGGTGCCGGTCGCCCATGTCGCCGGCCTCTATTGGCCGCGCCGCAAGTTCCTGCGCTATCCCGGGACCGTCAAGGCGCGTTTCCTGCCGCCCATACCGCCTGGTCTGGGCAAGGACGAGTTCATGGCGCGGCTGATCGGCGAGACCGAGGCTGCCTGTGACCAGCTTCTCGTCGAGGCATCGCGCGCCCCCAATCCGCCGGCCCTGCCGCCAACGGCGGTGAAGCGGCTTCGGGAGCTGGGCACGAAGGCCTGAAGGCTCTCCGGCCAGGCCGTCAACCGTGCGCCGCCAGCGCCGTGGTCAGCAGCAGCGTCGCGGCAAAAGCCAGATTGATGATCCGCGAGGCGACAGGCCGGCGCAGGAAGCGCGAGAACGCCGCACCGGCAAGAAGCCACACGGCGTGGATGACAACGATCATCACCGCGAGAACAGTCAGTTTCGTCCACAGCCGGAGCTCGGCATCGCCCGCGCTCGACGAAGCACCCTCGAACACGGCGGCGATCGCCACATACGCTTTCGGGTTGGCCACCGCGAGGAGAAAACCGGCCAGCCATGTCGGGCGCGACGCGTCGGCGGCGCGTACCGCCAATGGCGGGGCGGTGGCGATCTTGAAGGCGAGATAGAGGATGTAGGCCGCGGACGCGCCAACCAGCAACGGCGCCAGCTTCGGCATCGACCCAAGCACCGCCATGACACTGGTCGCCACGACCAGCAGCACGGCGATCGTGCCCAGGACGATGCCGCCGGTGTAGCGCAGCGAATCGCGCAGGCCGAAGGCGGCGCCAACGGCGGTGACGCTTATCGTCGCCGGCCCCGGGCTACCCATGACCACGGTGGCGGCCAGCAACAGCGCAAGCAATTGGCGCCAAAGCTCCGGCTGCGAAACAAGCGATCCGGCCATCTGATCCTCCGCCCTGCACCCCGTGCGAAGGACGGTATGGCAAGGCATGAGGATCGTCTTGGACGTTCGTGCGCCCCGCGCTGCCGGCCGCCTCAGGCGCTGGCTTTGTCGAGTTCGGCCATGTCGTCCGCGCTCAATTTCAACGACACCGCCTTGATCAGGCTGTCCATCTGGCTCGGCTTGGTGGCGCTGGCGATCGGCGCGGTGACGCCTGGCCGTGCGATAACCCAGGCAAGCGCCACTTCCGCCTGCTTGGCCGAATGCCTGGCGGATACGGCGTCGAGCGCCGCCAGAATGCGCATGCCGCGTGGATTGAGATAGCTGCCGACATCCTCCCCGCGCTCGCTCTGGCCGAGATCGGCTTCCGTGCGGTACTTGCCGCTGAGAAAACCCTTGGCCAGACTGAAATAGGTGATGACACCGATATCCTCGGCCACGCAGAGGTCGCGTAGCGGGCCATCGAAGGAGGAACGGTCGTAGAGATTGTATTCCGGCTGCAGCACCTCATAGCGTGGCAAGCCGCGCAGGCTTGCCACGTCAAGTGCCGCGCGCAACTGACCGGCATCGAGGTTAGAACAGCCGGCATAGCGGATCTTGCCCTTGGCGAGCAGTCTCTCATAGGCGCCGAGGGTTTCCTCATAGGGCGTGGTCGGATCCGGCCAGTGCGATAGATAAAGGTCGATGAATTCTGTCCGCAGCCGCTTCAGCGATGCGTCGACGGCCTTTTCGATATAGGCGGCCGACAGGTCCTTGTGGCCCTGCCCCATGTCCGAGCCGACCTTGGTGACCACCACGACCTTGTCGCGATTGCCACGATCCTTCATCCATTTGCCGATGATGGTTTCCGATTCGCCGCCCTTGTTGCCGGGAACCCAACGCGAATACGCGTCGGCCGTATCGATGGCATTGAGGCCCGCGCCGACGAAGCGGTCGAGCAGGTCGAAGGAGGTTTTCTCGTCAGCGGTCCAGCCGAAGACATTGCCGCCCAGAACCAGCGGCGCGATGGAAAGGTCGGTGCGACCGAGACGGCGTTTCTGCAAGACGGATCTCCGTGATGATTGGGACCGGGCGATGCCGCCCGCTGGCTGGGTTCGGAGCCTAACCTAGGTCCTGCCGCATCGAGGTCAAAGGCCTGGCCGCCTTTTTCCGCAGAGCCAGCGCTTCACGAAGTCGCTATCCGGCGCGCCACATCCTCCAGCCAGTGGTCGCGGATATCGAGCGCTTCCAGATGCTTCAGCGTGCTCAGCACATAATCCTCATTGTTGCCGGATCGGCCGACTGCGCCGCGCACCAGGGCCGCCGCATCCGCCGCATCCAGCGCCCCGGCATATTGCTCATGCCTGCGGTCGACGATGTAGGCCATGGCTTCAACCGCGGCGCCGCCGTCGAGGCGCACCTTGAGCGTGCGTTCGAGATAGACGCTTGTGACGAGCTCGCGCTCGCGTAGATACGCAATGACCTCGTCGCGCAATTCGCCAGGCACGCGGAAAGCAAGGCCGACGCAGGAACCACCATGGTCGAGGCCAAGCACCAGTCCGGGCCGCTGACGCGTGCCGCGGTGCACGAAGGAATAGACGCAGAGCGAGCGGCGATAGCCATGCAGGTGGGCGCGTCGTGTCTCGACATGCGCGAAACCCGGCCGCCAGATCAGCGAACCGTAGCCGAACACCCAAAAATCGCCCATATCAACGCGCCTGATTGCAAAAAGAATGGCAACACCGCACCGGAAACCGGTGTTTTTTCCGCCCGTGTCCGTTTACCTATTCGTCTCTGTCCCCTGGTGTTGTCGGAATCGAGAATCCGTCCACACCATCCATGCGTTAACGAGAGCCAAAGCATGACGTCAAGTGACGAACGCCAACCGCGTAGCCGTCGCCGCCTGTGGTGGCTTGCCGCGTTCATCCTGGTGCTGTTCGCCATTTACAGCGCCGGCTGGTTCTATATGGCCGACAGGGTGAGGTCCGAGGCCGACAAGGCTGTTGCCACGCTCAACAAAAGCGGCATTCAGGCCGGCTGCGCCAATCTCCAGGTCGGTGGCTATCCCCTGAGCTTTGCCGTCTCTTGCGACAACCTCGCTTACGAGGACGATGCCAAGAACATCGCCGCCTCGGCCGGTAGTTTCAATGCCACCGCCCAGATCGTCCAACCCTTGTCGCCGGTTGCCAGTCTGCGCGGTCCGCTCCGGACCTCCGTCCCGGGCATGATGCCGCTCTGGATCGACTGGGACAATCTGCAGGCCAAAGTCAAACTGTGGTACCCGCTGCCGCGGCGTATATCGCTGCAGGCCGAGGGCCTGTCGGGCCAAACCGACCCGGCGGACGACACAGATCCGGTCGAACTATTCAGTGCCGGCAAGGCATCAGGCCAGTTGCAGCCGAATGGCGGGAATCTCGACTATGTCGGCAGCTTTGGCGATCTCGAGATCGATCCCGACGCGATCGGCGGGCGCGTGCTGCCGGCGCTCGATGCCAGCGGCGACGTGACACTGAAGAACGGCGTCGCGGTGATCGGCACGCAGGTGAAAAGCCTGCGCGGCCAGAGCATCGAAATCCGCACCCTCGATCTGTCGTCGGGAACGGCGCGTGTCACCGTTTCCGGGCCGCTTTCGGTCGATGCCCAGGGCCTGGTCGACGCCGATCTGATGATCAGGATCAAGGATCCCAAGGCCGTGGCATCCATTCTTGCCGGGGCCATACCCGAGCAGAAGAATGCGATCGAGCAGGGTTTTGGCGCCCTGGCGCTGCTTGATAGCGAACCGTCGATGCCGCTGAAAGTGGTCAAGGGCAAGGCCTCGCTCGGCTTCATCCCGCTGGGCAAGATCAAGCCGGTGCAATAGTCCCGCCATGGCAAGACCCGTGAAGCTCCTGAGTGTCG
Organism: Mesorhizobium sp. B2-5-4; assembly: GCF_006441095.1. Taxonomy (NCBI): domain Bacteria; kingdom Pseudomonadati; phylum Pseudomonadota; class Alphaproteobacteria; order Hyphomicrobiales; family Phyllobacteriaceae; genus Mesorhizobium; species Mesorhizobium sp. B2-5-4. The sequence goes on from NZ_VFUR01000006.1 coordinate 92,312, forward strand.
GGGCGCTGACGCTGGATACGATCCTGCGTGTCGATGCATTGCCCCATCATCAGGGAAAGTTCATCGCCTCCGACGGCATCCAGATCGCCTCGGGCATGGCCACGAGCGCGGCCTGGGCCGCGCATCGTCTCGGCGCTGAGGTATCGCTATGGGCGAGCGCCGGCGACGATCCGGTCGGCGATCAGCTGATTGCGGGAATAGAGGCCGAGGGCGTCGATTGCAGCCATGTGCGCCGCGTCAGTGGTGCGCGCTCGGCGCTGGCCTCGATCCTGGTCGATGCGCATGGCGAGCGGATCATCGTGCCTTTCTACGACACACGCGCTCAGGCTGATCCCGACGCCTTGCCGTTCACCGACGTCACGGCATTCGATGCCGTTCTGGCCGACGTGCGCTGGCCGGGTGCCGCTGCCCTGGCCCTGAAGGCGGCGCGCGCCGCTGGCCGGCCGGCAATCCTCGATGCCGATACCGCGCCGCTTGCGGTGCTGGAACAATTATTGCCGCTGGCCTCGCACATCGTCGCCTCCGAACCGGCAGTCCGCATCATATGTGGCCACGCGCTGGATCTGGAGACCGCCTGCACCGACCTTGCCTCCCGCACCGATGCCTTCGTCGCGGTCACCGGCGGTGCGGCGGGAACCTGGTGGCTTGATCGAAGCGCTGGATCAGCCCGCCATGTCGAGGCACCGAGGATCCAGGCGGTCGACACGCTGGCCGCCGGCGATGTCTTTCATGGCGCCTTTGCCGTCGGACTGGCGGAAGCCATGCCGGTCGAACAGGCCTTGCGTCTCGCAAGCGCGGCCGCCGCGCTCAAATGTCTGCGCTTCGGCGGCAGGCTGGGCGCGCCGGATCGGGCGGAGACGCTCGCCATGATGGAAGCGACCTGGCCTGAAACAGCTTAGCTCTTTGCCGGGTGCTCGACCGCCTGGCGGCCGAAATCGGGCGCGTCAATATCCTGGCCGGCTTCGATGATCGAGCGGCGCACGGCGCGGGTACGGGTGAACAGGTCGAACAGCTTGTCGCCGTCCCCCCAGCGGATCGCGCGCTGCAGGAAGGCCAAATCCTCCGAGAACCGCGCCAGCATTTCCAAGATGGCATCCTTGTTGTGCAGGCACACGTCCCGCCACATGGTCGGATCGGAGGCGGCCAGACGCGTGAAATCGCGAAAACCGGAGGCGGAATATTTGATCACTTCCGTCTTGGTCACCGATTCCAGATCGTCGGCGGTGCCGACGATGTTGTAGGCGATGATGTGCGGCAGATGCGAGACGATGGCCAGCGTCATGTCGTGATGCTGCGGGTCCATCGTGTCGATGTTGGCGCCGCAGCGGCGCCAGAATTCCGAGAGCCTTTCCAACGCTTCCGGATCGGTGCCCGGTACCGGCGTGAAGATGCACCAGCGATTGTCGAACAGGTCGGCGAACCCGGCATCCGGGCCGGATTTTTCGGTGCCCGCCAGCGGGTGGCCGGGAATGAAATGGACGCCATCAGGCACATGCGGTTGCATCTGCGCGATGACCGACGCCTTGGTCGAGCCGACATCGGTGAGGACCGCCCCCTTTTTCAGCGCCGGCGCGATTTCCTGCGCCACCGCGCCGGACGAACCGACCGGCACCGAGACGATGATCAGATCGGCATCGTGGACCGCTTCCCTGGCAGCCGTGGTGTAGGAATCGCCGAGGCCCAGTTCTTCGGCTCGCTTGAGCGTTGCCGCGCTGCGGGTCGAGATGGCGACTTGGCGAGCCAAACCCTCACGGCGAATGACGCGGGCGAGCGACGAACCGATCAGGCCAATGCCGACCAGTGCGATTTTTTCAAACATCGGAGATGCCATGGTTTCTAGCTTTTCAGGAATGTCGTGAGCGCGGCGACAACGCCGCGATTGGCCTCTTCAGTGCCGACCGTCATGCGCAGCGCGTTGGGAAAGCCGTAGCCTGAAACGCGCCGCAATATATAGCCGCGCGCGCTCAGATACTCATCAGCAGCCGCCGCCGAATGCTTCTGGTCGTCGGGAAAATGAATGAGCAGGAAATTGCCGACGCTCGGCGTCACCCGCAGTCCGAGCCCGGTCATCTCTTCGCTCAGCCAGGCGAGCCAGGTCTCGTTATGCGCCACGCTGCGCTCGACATGGGCGCGGTCGCGGATCGCGGCGATGCCGGCTTCGATCGCCGTCGCATTGACGTTGAAGGGCCCGCGCACGCGGTTGATGGCGTCGACAATGTGCATTGGACCATACATCCAGCCGATGCGCGCGCCGCCGAGGCCGATCTTGGAGAAGGTGCGCGTCATCACCACGTTCTCAGCGCTGCCGACAAGTTCTATGCCGGCTTCATAGTCGTTGCGGCGGACATATTCGGCATAGGCCGCGTCGAGCACCAGAAGCACGTTTTTCGGCAGTCCGGCATGCAGCCGGCGCACCTCCTGGAACGGCACATAGGTGCCGGTCGGGTTGTTGGGATTGGCCAGGAACACGATTTTCGTGCGCGGTGTGACAGCCGCCAGCATCCCATCGATGTCGGCGCGCTCGTCGGTCTCCTTGACCACCACCGGGGTGGCGCCCGCCGACTGGATATAGATCTTGTAGACCATGAAGGCGTGTTCGGTGAACATGGCCTCGTCGCCGGGCGCGAGATAGGTCTGCGCCAGCAGGCCGAGGATCTCGTCGGAACCATTCGAGCAGATGATGTTCTGCGCGTTGAGGCCATGCACCTCGGCGATCGCCTCGCGCAACCGCCTGGCGGTGCCATCGGGATAGATGTCGAGTTTGCCGGCGACCTCACGCGCGGCCTCGATCGCCTTCGGCGAGGGCCCAAGCGGATTCTCGTTCGACGACAGCTTGTGGACCTTGGCGACACCGGCCGGCGCCGTGCTCTTGCCGGGCACGTAGGCGTCTATGTCCATGATGCCCGCGCGCGGGGTCGGACGTGCCTGATCAGATGTCTGGTTCATTTTTGCAAAATCCGTCGAAAACGCCTCCATCCGGAAGCCGCTGCGGAAATACAAGCCACGGCAGGCAATGTCGAGGGGCGGCAGTGGTGCCGGCCGCCGGCATTGACGGCGAGGCGGGCGGGTTCTAGAAGGACAGGGACAGTTCCGTGGTGATTTGGCCGGTCGGCTTGCAGCCACGTTAAACAATTCGCTAAAGGGCCGTTTGCGTGACGTAACCGGCTTTGCGAAGGCAATGCCGGTTTTTTATTGTCCGCGACCGGCCGGACGAACGCATCGGCGGCGCGGAGATCGGCAGCGATTTCCGCAAAAGCACGGTGCAGCAAGAGAGACGTGATGGCTGTTCTGCGTGCAGGAAAGACCAACAACGAGGCCGACCAACCGTCGAGCCCGGTGTTGCGTTTTGGGCCCGACAAGCCGCTCAAGCTCGACGCCGGCACGCTGCTGTCGCCATTCCAGATCGCCTACCAGACCTATGGCACGCTGAACGACGCCCGTTCCAATGCCATCCTCGTCTGCCATGCGCTGACCGGCGACCAGCATGTCGCCAGCACCAATCCGGTGACCGGCAAGCCAGGCTGGTGGGAAGTGCTGATAGGCCCCGGCAAGATCATCGACACCAGCCGCTTCTTCGTCATCTGCTCCAACGTCATCGGCGGCTGTCTTGGTTCCACCGGGCCGGCCTCGACCAACCCCGCCACGGGAAAGCCATATGGGCTCGACCTTCCGGTCATCACCATCCGTGACATGGTGCGTGCGCAGCAGATGCTGGTCGACCATTTCGGCATCGAGAAGCTGTTCTGCGTGCTGGGCGGTTCGATGGGCGGCATGCAGGTGCTGCAATGGGCGTCGAGCTATCCCGAACGGGTTTTTTCGGCACTGCCGATCGCCACAGGCGCGCGCCATTCGTCACAGAACATCGCTTTCCACGAGGTCGGGCGGCAGGCCGTGATGGCCGATCCGGACTGGCATGGAGGCAAATATTTCGAGCACGGCAAGCGCCCGGAAAAGGGGCTGGCGGTGGCGCGCATGGCCGCCCACATCACCTATCTGTCGGAAGCCGCCCTGCACCGCAAATTCGGCCGTAACCTGCAGGACCGCGAAGCGCTGACCTTCGGCTTCGATGCCGATTTCCAGATCGAGAGCTACCTGCGCCACCAGGGCATGACCTTCGTCGACCGTTTCGACGCCAACTCCTACCTCTACATGACACGGTCGATGGATTATTTCGACCTCGCCGCCGACCATGGCGGCCGGCTGGCGGACGCCTTTGCCGGCACCAAAACCCGCTTCTGCCTGGTGTCCTTCACGTCGGATTGGCTGTTTCCGACCGAAGAGAGCCGCTCCATCGTTCATGCGCTCAACGCCGCCGGCGCCTCGGTATCCTTCGTCGAGATCGAGACCGATCGCGGCCACGACGCCTTCCTGCTCGACGAACCGGAACTGTTTGCCGCCATCAACGGCTTCATCGGCTCGGCCGCGCGCGCCAGGGGGCTCAGCGCATGCCCCCGAAAAGTTGCGGACTTTTCGGATCAAGGTCATGCGCCAAACAGAAAGGTGAAGCCATGACCCCGAAGAGTTGCGGACTTTCCGGACCATGGTCGTGCGCCGCTCAGGAGGCGAAACCATGAGCGTCAACGGCAGCCAGCGTGTCGACCTCGAGGTCGTCGCCAACCTCATCCCGCCGCAATCGCGCGTGCTCGACGTCGGCTCGGGCGATGGTTCGCTGCTCGAATTGCTGCAGGAAAGCAAGCAGGTCGACGGCCGCGGGCTCGAGTTGTCGCAGCGCGGCGTCAACGAATGCGTGGCGCGCGGCCTCTCGGTCATCCAGGGCGATGCTGACAAGGATCTCGAATTCTATCCCGACAAGGGTTTTGACTTCGTCGTCCTGTCGCAGACCCTGCAGGCCACCCGCAATCCAAAACTGGTGCTCGACGAACTGCTCAGGATCGGCAATCGGGCGATCGTCTCCTTCCCCAATTTCGGCCATTGGCGGGTGCGCCTGTCGCTGTTCGTCAAGGGCCGAATGCCGGTGACCAAGGATCTGCCCTATTCCTGGTACGACACGCCCAACATCCACTTCTGCACCATCCGTGACTTCGTCAATCTGTGCGAAGAGCTTGGTGCGACGGTGGAAAAGGCGACCGCGCTCGACGCAAACGGCCAGAAGATCGGCCTGTCGATGCCATGGTGGTTCTGGAATTTCTGTGGCCAACAGGCTGTGTTCCTGCTGAAGCGGTAGTGGTTGCCATGCATCTCTTTCGCAGACGGCCTCTTCCGGTTGAAATACCACCTGACATCCTGTCTGGCATAAAAGCTGGAATTCTGGTCTGCACGTCACCGCGCAGCGGCAGCAACCATCTCGCTGGATTGATGGCAGCCGCCGGGCTTGGCAACCCTTTGGAGTGGTTCGGCGGCCGCCGTCTTCTTGAATTGCCGAACTATCCTCGCGATCCCCGCGCTCAAGTCTTGCGGGCATTGAGGGATGGGCGATCCTCTTCCGGAATTTACGCAGTCAAACTGTTTGCCAGCCAATTTTCTCAAGTGGCTAGAACCATCGACCTGCCAGCCACCCTCCCAGAATTGCGCTATGTCCGTTTGACGCGCCGCGATCTCCTTGGCCAGGCAATCTCCTGGGCGCGCGCCCGTCAGACCGGCCGATTCCGTTCTACCGAGACCGCCAACAATGCGCCACGTTACGACGGCGCGGCGATAGCACAGTCGCTTGATAAACTTGTGCTGGAAAATCTGGTTTGGGACCTCTGGTTTGCAAAAAACGGGGTGCCTTTCCTGTCGTTGACATATGAGGATCTTTTGCAGGACCCGCAGACCAGTCTTAAGAAAATCGCTGGTCTCGTTGACGCCAAGCTTGCCCGTGACGTCGGATTTGGCTTTGCGTCCGGCCTCGCAATTCAACGAGACACCGTCAATGTAGAATGGCGGCAGCGTTTCTTGGCGCAATATTCAGACACTTCAAGATTCCCGGTTGACCGCACTCGCGGTTCCCTTTGGTCCCGATTTGGTGGCGGTGGCTGATCGTCAGTATTGTTGGGAAACACCCCCGCGTGATCTTGAAAGGGTTGCCTTTAGGCCGACTTGCAGGGACTATCGCCAGTGCGACGCAGCGATATGGTCCATGCGGAAATGGTTGAACCACACCCAACATATTCCCTCGTGGTGGAGATGGAGAACGCCAAGTCCATCGATTGGGACGAAGTCGGCATTGGCCTGAAGGCCTTGGCACGTGAAATCACCACGGTTCCTTCAGCCGACTTGCACAGACCTAAGGTTGTTATCTCTCACGGCGGCACGGACGCCGACGCTGGATCGCTTCGTATCGACGTCAGGGCGGTAGCGCCACAGCTGGAACAAGTTGCCGATCTGATCTTTACCGCTTTTCCCGGGGGCCGATACTACGATCTAAAAAACAACGGCATATTGGCAACGGACGGGGATATCATCATTTTCACCGATTCCGATGTAGTGGCCGAACCAGGCTGGCTATCAGGTTTGCTTGAGCCCTTTAACGATCCAGAAGTCATGTGTGTGAATGGATATACTTATCTTTCATACGATGATTTCTTTTCGAGGACGTTTGCACTGATCTGGTTTTTCCCAATGGCTCACGGGGACAAGCGGTTTGCCTCGAAACGAGCGATGAACGCCAACAATGTAGGGTTTCGGCGCGACTGGATCGTCGATCATCCTTTTCCAAGACACAATGGCTTCAAGGTCTCGTGCACATTGCTGATGCGCGAACTGCAACGCGAAGGCCGCACAATTCGTAATGTCAACGCACGCGTCTACCATTACTCACCGCGGGGCTGGCGATTTTTTTTCTGGCGCGCCCTGGTCACGGGCAGAGACGCCGACCGAAAGTTCGTGGAGCTCAAATCGCCTGGCCGCACGCAACGGGTCGTCAAGTCCTTCAGCCGTTGGTTCACCATGTCATGGCGCACCACAAGACGGATTATCGGCCATGCAGGGGGCACCGGGATGCCGCTTTGGCAGATTCCGTTTTCCCTTCTTGTCGGCCTTGCATTCTACAGTTTGGCGTTTTGGGGCCAGTTCAGTCTCGCTACAGGCCTGGTCAGCGACGACATCGAGATCGTGCCCGACTATGTCGGGCACAGCTAGCAGATTTTAGCGGTGGATTCGATCGCCCTTGCGAAAATTGATCGTCAACGCCACTTCGCAAGCATGGAAGGCAGCGATGGTGTTGCGGTTAAAGCTTCAGGAGCCGGAATTCATCACGCCTTGTCGGTCGAACGACAGCAGAATAGGATGACATAACAGGTTGTTCTTTGTAGCGTCGCGCCGAATCCGATGAGGGCCATCCAGGGGAAGTCCGATCCGTTCAACCATCCTGAAGATCAAAGGACCTGGCGCGAAGTGTGTTTTTGCGCTCAAGACGGCTGACGCGATATGACCGGGAAGACGGAGCAGGCGCCCCTCATCACGGTCATCACACCGACCCACAACCGGCGCGAAACGGTGCTCCGCGCCGTCGAAAGCGTGCTTTCCCAGAGCATGCCGCGGTTCGAGCATATCGTCGTCGACGATGGCTCGACCGACGGAACCGAGGCGGCGCTCGCCCGCGTCAGCGATCCGCGGCTGATCTATGTCGGCGCGAAATGGCGCGGCGCCAACGCCGCCAGGAACGCCGGCATCGAACGTGCGCGGACCCCCGTGGTGACATTTCTCGATTCCGACGACGTCTACCTGCCGCACCGGCTTGAGCGCACGCTGGCCCGGTTCGATGACGATCCGTCGCTCGAAGTATTGCTGAGCTCATACGTCTCGCTGAAGAGCGGCCGCGCCACCAACTGCATCAATCCCGAGGCATTCGTGAGTTCCATGGTACTGGAGCGCACGCTTGTGGCGCAGACGATCTTCATCGCCGGCTCAGCGATATCGGCCCGCCGCGAGGCCCTGCTGGCGGTTGGCGGCTATGACAGCGACATCACCCGGATGCAGGACCGGGAGTTGCTGCTGCGCCTCGCGCAGCGGTTCGGCGCGCAATTGTCGGGAGATATCGACTGGACGAAATACAATTCGGAGAATTCGATTTCGGGCCGCAGGACAGGCTATGTCGAAGCCTATGCCAATCTGATGGGCAAGCACCCGCATATCGCCCGCTCCTACCCGCACATTCCGCCCTACATGATCTCACGGCAGATCATCGCCGATATTCTCAGGGGCCGGATACCGGAGGCGTTCGAGGGCTATATGGCCAATCGGTCGTCGAAGGCGCTTGGCTACTCCTTGCCGGAACTGGTCAACGGTTATGTCCAGGGCCGGCGCTGGCGCCGCGATCTCTTCAACACGTTCCGCAACGAGTTTGGCGCCCGGCCTGCCTGACCCACGGCCAGGCCTATCGGTCCAGTTCCGGGAAATAGGGATCCGACAGGAACCGCCTGTCCCGTTCCCCCAGAAGGCAGTCGATCGGGGCGTCCATCTCGACAGGCGTGATTTTGGGCTTGTCCTGAATGCCGCTGACTTCCAGAATCAGCTTGCGCCGGATCGCCGTCGAGAATTCGGCGGCCGCATGGATCGGCAGCACGAAGGAACCAGGTCCGCCGGTCACGCACTGCGCATAATACTGATCGAGATGGCTGAAGGTCGGCGATGGCTTGATCAGGATCGGTAGGCCGTTGACGACTATGCCCTTGGCAATGGCCGCATCACGCGTCACGGTGACCGGCGGCCCGATATTGTTGGGGCCGTCGCCAGATATGTCGATGACGCTGCGTTCGCCCGCGAAATTGGTGCCGTCGAAAAGCTCGGTGCCGAAAGCAAGCGCGCTTGAAATCGAGGTGCCGCGGAAACTCCGGAAGGGGCGGGCCGCAAGCTTGTCGGCAAAGCTGTTGGCGCTCTCGGCGCCGTCGATGATCTGCCAGCCGATGACCGCGTCGTCGCGTACCGTGCCGGCCCACTCGAAATAGGCGAGCGCAATGCGGCCCGTATGGCCGGAACGGACCGCCTCGATGAAATCGGCATGCCGCAGCGCCTCGACGTAGCCGGCGCGTTGAAGGGCGAACTCGGTCTCGTCCATCGACAGGGAGATATCGACCGCCAGCACCAGTTCGACGTCGACGGTCAGCGTATCCGGCGCCGAAGGAACCGGAGCGGCCTCGGCGCAAGCCAGGCAGGCAAGCAGGCTCATCGTATTAAGCATGGCCAGCACAAGCGATGTTTCGATCGCAACATCGCTCGCGATCACGGCGAAATAAAGCTTGTGGCAGGCGCGCGCCCGGCCGGTCCGAATGCCGGCTGTTCTATGCCTTGCGCCGTACGGCGACTGGCGGCGGTTCCATCGCACCTGCCCGGACGGGGGCGGGTTTCAGGGCGGGCGCGCCGGTATCCTTCACGATCGTCAGGGACCGCGGGAAGAACTGATTGTTGTGCAGGCCGCGTCCGATATTGATGATCGCGGCGTCCTTCAGATGCTTATCCAGCAGCGACAGCACGCGCCTTAGCGACGGGCCGTCGAATGCATCCATCGCTTCATCGATAACCACCCATTTCGGCTTCCGCAAGGCGAGCCTGGCGAAGGCGAGCGATCGCTGTTCGTCATCGCCCAACTCCCGCTCCCAGCGGGCCGACCGGTCGAGCGAGGATGACAGCCGCCCGAGGCCGACTTCGCCAAGCACCGCCGAGATCTCTGCATCGCTTGCAGGAGCAACACCATAGGGATGGTCAAGAACCTCGCGCAGCGTGCCAGCCGGGAAATACGGGACACGAGGCACGAAGATGGGGGCTTCTCCCGCCGGCATGCCGATCTTTCCGCTCCCCCACGGCCACAGGCCGGCAATGGCGCGGAAGAACAGCGTCTTGCCGGCGCCGGGCTCGCCGGTGATCATCACACGCTCGCCGGCATGGATTTCGACATGCTGGTCGGAGAGCTTCGTACAGCCCTCCGGCGAGGCCACCTGGAGTTTCTCCAACGTCAGGCTGCCATTGGCGTTCTGATCGAAGGAGATACGCTTCTCCTTGTCGTGCAGCACATCGGTTTCATCGAGCGCGATGCGGAAGTCGGCGACACGCATCAGCGTGGCACGCCAGTCGGCGATACTGCCGATGTTGTTGATGAACCAGCGCAACGACGAATGCACCTGGTTGAAGGCGCCGACCGCCATCATCAGGCCGCCAAAGCTGATATCGCCCGAGAAATAGACCGGCGAGGCGACCAGGATCGGCGCCACGACGGTGATCCAGCCATAGGTGTCGGTTACCCAGGACAGGTTGATCTGGGCGGTGTAGATGCGGCGCATGGCACCCAGCACCGTGCCGAGGTCGAGTTCGAGCCGTCTCTTGGCATCATTCTCGCCACGGTACAGCGCGATGGCATCGACATTCTCGTTGACGCGCACCATCGAGGAGCGCAGCTCCGCTTCGCGCGTGTAGCGGTCGCTGTTGAGGCGGATGAGCGGCCGCCCGACCAGCCAACTCAGCCAGGAGGCGGTGCCGGCATAGAGGAACGCCGCCCAGACCATGTAGCCCGGTATCGCCAGCGACCAGCCGCCAATGTGGAACACGAAACCCGAAGACAGCTCCCACAACACGCCGACGAAAGACACCAGCAGGATGAAGGACTGCAGCAGGCCGACACCAAGATCGGTCGACAGGTCCGACAGATGCGCGGCATCCTGCTGCATGCGCTGATCGGGATTGACGCCGATGGCGCCGGCATTGGCCAGCCGGAAAGCACGCGCCGGCCGCATCCACTGGTCGATCAAATCCAGCGTCAGCGCCTCGCGCAACTTCAGCCGGATCATCTGGTTGAGCCAGGTCTGGCCGATGTTGAGCACCAGCAGCCCACTAGCGATCATGGCAAAGACGAGAAGCTGATGCAGGAAGGCGGCCATGTCGCGGCGCGCGAGCGCGTCGTAAAAGGGTTGGTTCCAGCGATTGAGCAGAACCTGGCCAATCGACGTCGCGACGATGACGGCCATGATGCCGGCCGACGTCCACAGCAACCATTTGCGAACCGGCGATTCTATCAGCGCCCGCTTGATCGCCGCCACCTGATCGCGCAGGCTGCTGACCACGGCGACCGGCTGAACGGTGGCCTGATTGTCCAGTTGATCAGCCATAGCCAAAGTCCTTGCGTTAAGTAGCGAAGCTGAAACCGGATGAGATGAAGAGCGCCGACGGCGGCAGCCCCTCAACCACTTTGCGAGCCCAGCACGACAGATAGGTCGGAAAGATGCCGCGCGAGCAAGTTTCCATCGCGATCACGACGATGTCGCTTGCCGAGCCGACGATGCCGTACCGCTACCCTCGGCCCGCCGGCCAAGCCGTGTCGCGCCATGTGGCGACAGCACCGGCACGAAGACGCGACGAGACGCGCGCTGGGCCACCGGCACGCCTTGATAAAGTCGCTTCTGCGCTTCCACGACAATGACGCCGGAGAAGATCGGCCACAGCCGCCGGCCGGCGCGCTCCAGCACATTGTGGAAGCGCATCATGAAGCGCCGTCGCGATGGCGGGAAAAACAGCGCATCGGACCAGGCGGCGGGCGTGAAATTCGCCTCGCGCAGCAGCTCGGTGAGCTGCCCGCGTGAGAAAGGCCGCCCGTTGCCGAACGGCGTATGTTCGAAGCGTGCCCAAACGCCGCGCCGGTTGGGCACGACGATGACGACGCGCCCCGCCGGCGACAGCACCCGCCAGATCTCGTTCAGTGTCTCGCGCGGGTTCTCGACATGTTCGAGCGAATGGACGAGCAGCATGCGGTCGATGCAGGAATCGACCAGCGGCAGCTCCTCGTCGAAGACCAGTGCCGTTGCCGTCGGCCCCGTCGCCGGCCAAACCACGGCGCCCTGGGTCGCCGGCATGAAGGCGAAGACCCGCTCGGCGTCGGAGCCGAAGCGCTCCAGCCAGGGCAAAGTATAGCCGAGACCTACCAGCCGCTCATTGGGCACCGCGGCCCATATAGACGATAGCGCCATGGTGATCGAACGCTCGGCGAACCGGCCGAGCGTTGTCGAATAGAAGGAGCGAAGGTCGACGATGTCGGAATGCATGTCAGGGATGTAGCCGTGATATCGGGCGGATTCAACAAAAGGTCCACAGCGGGCGGCACGGCGGATCTCAATTTGACATTCCAGGATGACATTCGGACGCCATTCGCTTTGACATTCCGGATGTCATTCGCTTTCACATCCGGGATGACATTCACGCAGCGGCACCCTATGTCTGCAGCGGTAAATGGAGAGATGCGATGCCGGTCGAAATCGAACAGTTCATGTGCCGCACCGACAATTTCGGTGTGCTGGTGCATGATCCCGAAAGCGGCCAGACCGCAATCGTCGACGCGCCCGAGGAGGCGCCGATCCTCGCCGCGATCAAGCGCACCGGCTGGACGCCGACGATGATCCTGACCACGCATCACCATGTCGACCATGTCGAGGCCAATCTGGCGCTCAAGGAGCGCTTCAAGCTGCGCATTGTCGGCCCGGAGGCGGAAAAGGCCAAGATTCCCGGCATCGACGAAACCGTCGAAGAAGGCTCCATCCTTCATCTCGGCGATGAGCGCATCGAGGTGATCGCCACGCCCGGACATACCGCCGGCCATGTCTCCTACCATCTGCCGGCATCGAAAGTGGCGTTCACCGCGGATACGCTGTTCGCGCTGGGTTGCGGCCGGCTGTTCGAATGCAAGCCGCCGGTGATGTACGAATCGCTGAAGAAGCTCGCGGCCCTTCCGGCCGAGACGACAGTCTATTGCGGCCACGAATATACGCTCGCCAATGCCCGTTTCGCGCTGAGCATCGACCCCACCAATTCGGCATTGAAGGAGCGTGCCGCGCGGATCGAGGCGCTGCGGGTCGACAACAAGCCGACGCTGCCGACGACGATCGGCGAGGAACTGTCGACCAACCCCTTCCTGCGCTGGCACGATCCGGCAATCCGCAAGCATCTGGGCATGGAGAAGGCTGGAGATGCCGAGGTCTTCGCCGAGATCCGCAAGCGCAAGGACAATTTCTGAGCGCCGTGTTGGCTTTCTGCCGATGACCAGTTCCGCGGAAATCATAGCAACGCTCGCACTGAAGCCGCATCCGGAAGGAGGCTGGTACGCGGAAACTTTTCGTGACGAAGCCGGCGGCGTGCGGGGTCATTCGACCGCCATCTATTTCCTGCTGGAACGGCACCAGCTTTCGGCCTGGCATCGGGTCAGGGACGCCGCCGAGGTCTGGCATTTTTATGCCGGTGCCCCGCTGGCGCTGTCGATGTGGGAAGAAGGCGGCGCCATTATCGAGCAGGTTCTCGGCATCGACCTCGCGGCGGGCGAACGGCCGCAAATCGTCGTGCCGGCAGGCTGGTGGCAATCCGCGCGCAGCCTGGGCGAGTGGACGCTGGTCGGCTGCACCGTCGCGCCGGGTTTCGATTTCGCCGCCTTCGAACTCGCCGAGCCGGGCTGGCAGCCCTAACCCAGCAGGAAACCCAGGGTAATCGCGAACTGGGCGGCGTAGTACAGCACCCAGACGGCGAGGCGCATCAAGGCACGCTGCGGTGATATGGCGGCGACCAGGAATTTCTCCGTGGCGAGCAGCCCGTCCGATGCCATGAACAGCATCACGCCGCCGATCACCCAGCTACTGTTTGTCGTCAGCGCCGACATGCCCATGGCCAGGATCGCAAGGATATAGGCCGCGATCGGACTACGCAGGCCGGGACCGACACGGCGCCAGAGCGCCGCCAGCATGACAATCGCGAACACCGCCATGGCCAGTGCAATCGCGCCTAGCCAGGATTCGGTGGCAAGCAACTCCAATCCGCCACCGCTACGCAGGAACAGCGCGGCATAGATGATGTGGGCGACGAGAAAGCTCGCCAGCCCGCCGAGAAATGCCTTTTCCCCGTCGCGCGACAGGAAGGCGTCACCAACCGCGCTCAGCGCAAGGGCGGCGACCAGCAGCAGCGGGCCGCCCTGGATTGCGGCGAGTACGGCGAGCATGGCCACGGCGAGCGTCTTTGCCGCCGAGCGGGCCAGCGTCGGCCGCATGCCAAGCGTGAAGGCATAGATCACCGCCGCCACCAGCGAAAAGATCAGCGTTGCATTGGCATTGGCGTCGATGCCGCCGGCAAACGGCATCGTCATGCCCTGGCTCCGCCTTCGGATGCCCCGGCCCCGCTTTCGGATGCCCCGGCTTCGCTTTCGGATGCCGCTGGCTTGCGCAAGAAGAGCGACTTTGCCGCCAGCGCCGCGCCGCCCGTGATGAGCACGCAGGCGGCCAGAATGCGCAACGAAGGCTCGGCGGCACCGGCCGCGATCAGCACCAGCGTCGACAAAAGCGGTGCCACGTAGCTTGCGGCACCCAGCACCTGGATGTTGCCGCGCTTGACGCCGATGTCCCAGGCATAGAAGGCAGCGCCCACCGGCATCAGGCCGAGCCCGAGCACGGCCAACCACTGGCTGGCGCCGTCAGGCAGCACTGTTTCCTCGAGCGCCAGGTGGCAGGCGAGCGACAGCACGGCGGTTGCCGCGCAGAACCAGGTGACGATGCTGGTCGGCACCGACGGGAAACGTCGCGACAGCAGTGAATAGGACGACCATAGCAGGGCGCAGACGGCGGCCATGGTATAGCCGAAGGCATAGCGCGCGTCGAAGGCCAAGCTGCCGCCCTTGGTGACGATCAGCACGGTGCCGGCAAGGCCGAGCAGCGCGCCGACGACATGATTCCAAGCCAGTTTTTCGCCCGGCATCAGCGCCGAGCCCAGCACGATCAGCAGTGGCCAGAGATAAGCAATCAGGCTCGCCTCCACCGCCGGCGCGTTGCGCAGTGCGGTAAAATAGAAGAAGTGGTAACCGAACAGGCCAGCAATACCGACCACCCAGACCTGGGGAGGGATTTTCTGGCTCCTATCTGTGGCCGGCATGAACAGTCGCGCGACAAGCCCTACGCCTGTGCCGATCGAGAAAGTGATCGCCGACAACAGGAATGGCGGCACCTTGCCGGACGCATCCGTCAGCAACGCGAGCAACGCCCACATGGCGACCGCCGAAAAGCCGATCAGTGTTGCGCGCCCCATTTTGTCTCCAGTGGCGCGCCCCATCCTGTCCCCGGTGGCGTGCCTTATTGTACTGCTTCGAACCGCCTGGCGCTGATGGTCAAGGTACCGATCTGCGTTCCGACCGTGGCGTGGATCGGCGCATATACGCCGGTTTGGCCAAGCGGTGCAAACGTCACCATCATGCGGCTTTTGTTCTTGAGGTAGTTGAGCGCCTTGCGGCCCTTGCGATAGCCCGCCACCGGCTCGAAACCCATCTGGCAGGTAACGGTGTCGCCCTTGTAGCCCGGCACCGAAATCGTTCCTTTCGAGGCGTAGGTCAGTGTCAGGTCCGCGCGCATCTCGCCATCATAGAACTTGACCTTGCGGCCGCAGACCTGGTCCAGGCTGTCGGCATGGATGACGGTGGCGGCCATCGGATCGAGCACCGATGCCAGGTCGCCGGCGCCGATCGGCACCCAGGCCTCGGGGTCGCGCTTGCCGGGGGCGGGGATGACCTGCGTCGAGGTCACGTTACCGTTGGTAAAGCGAATGTCGATCGAGGATGCCTTCTTGCCGGAAGTGTAGTCGGCACGGAATGCCTCCGGCACCATCTTCTGCCCGGAGATCGTACCCTTGGACGAGATCGTGCCCCGCGTGTCGTCGAACAGCTTGGCGAGACCCGCCGCGGAGACACTGCCTTCGATCGCGTAGGCGCCATTCTCATAGTGGCTGGAGAAAGTCGACTTCGCGATCGAGAGACCCAGAAACGACACCGTGTACTCGCCCTTGAACGACTGCGGCGAGGCAGCGGACGCGGCGGACGGCAAGGCGACGGCAAGCGCGGCAACAAGCGCGTGAGACGAACGAGGCATGGCGGGATCGGATCCTTGATTTTCGGCCGGAGGCGGGCGACTCCGGTCTGGCATGTCCCTGTGAGACCGCTTATAGGGTGAAATCCGGCCTTAATATGAAATGCCGGGCGCTTCCGTGGGGAAGCCGGAGCTTGACGCCTCGGTGAAATGCAACTAAGGAACGCCAACTTTTCCATAAGGCCGCCTGACCAGAACCGCGCGCCACCCGGCGTGGGCACAAAAGTTTGGCAGGCCACGAGAGAACTGAAGGTTAGAACCATGTCCCGCACCTGCGAACTCACTGCCAAGGCAGTCCAGACCGGCAACAATGTGAGCCACGCGAACAACAAAACCAAGCGTCGTTTCCTGCCGAACCTCGTCAATGTGACGCTGATTTCGGAAGCGCTGAACCAGAATGTGCGCCTGCGCATTTCTGCCAACGCGCTGCGTTCGGTCGAACATCGCGGCGGCCTCGATGCCTTCCTGGCCAAGGCCGACGTCAAGGAGCTGTCGCAGCGCGCGCGTCTCTTGAAGAAGCAGATCGCCAAGAAAACCGCCGAACAGGCTGCCGCTTAATTCGTCTCTCAGGCGGGGGAAAACCGCCCTGGCCAACCTCTTGTTGGCCACTGAGCATCGGATAGATCCGCAAGGTTCGACAACCCGATGCTCGACTACGAAGCGAGCGTGATCCGGTTTTCGGCAAAACGCTCCGCTGGTTCCATTACCCAGGATAAAAAAATGTCTTCCTTTTCGCGATACCTGCCCTTTGTGGCCGCCATGGCGCTTGTCGTCGTGGCTTCGAACATCCTCGTCCAGTTCCCCATGCGGGGCCAGATCGGCGGCCTGTCGCTCGCCGACGTTTTGACCTGGGGCGCCTTCACCTATCCCTTTTCCTTCCTGGTCACCGACCTTGCCAACCGCCGCTACGGACCTGCCGTGGCGCGCCGGATCGTCTTTGTCGGCTTCATGACGGCGGTGGTGTGCTCGATCCTCGTCCCGCCCTTCCTGTTCCGTCATGGCCTGATCGAGTTCGAGACATCAGCCGACCGGCTGGTGCGCATCGCGGCCGCTTCGGGCGCTGCCTTCCTGACCGCGCAGTTGCTCGATGTCACCGTGTTCAACCGGCTGCGTCGGCAGAGCTGGTGGCGGGCACCGATCATCGGCACGCTGGCCGGATCGGTGTTCGACACCGTCGTGTTCTTCGGTGTGGCTTTTTCGGCCGCCTTTGCCTTTGTCGGTCCAAGCGATAGTTTCGCGCTCGAAAGCGCCCCATTGATGGGCGTGTTTCATGTCGATGCCATGCGCTGGGTGTCCTGGGCGCTCGGCGACCTCAGCGTGAAGCTGATCATCGCCGTCGTGGCACTGATTCCCTACCGGCTGCTCGCCGCCCGCTGGAGCCAGCCGGCCATTGCCGCGGCCTAAGCGGTGATTCCCTGGATCCAGCTGGACTCCGCGAAAACGCCCGACGGCCAGCAGGAATTGCGGCTGAAACGGCGCGGTTCCGAATTCTCGATCATGCTCGGCACCAACGAGCTGATGAACAGCCGGCTGAACGGCTCCGAGGAAGCGCTGGCGAAACTGTCCTGCCAAAGGATTGCGGGCCATCGGCAGCCGAAGATCCTGATCGGCGGGCTTGGCATGGGTTTTACGCTGCGCGCTGCTCTCGCCGAACTGGGCGACAATGTCGAGATCGTTGTCGCGGAACTGGTGCCGGCCGTCGTCGCCTGGGCGCGCGGCCCAATGGCCGAGATTTTCGCCGGTTCGCTCGATGATTCCCGCGTCACCATCCGCGAAACCGATGTCGGCCAGTTGATACGGTCCGGGGCCGGAGCCTGGGACGCCATCCTGCTCGACGTCGACAATGGCCCCGAGGGCATCGTCCACAAAAGCAATGACGCCCTCTACAGCGTGGCTGGCCTCTCCGCCGCGCGTACCGCCCTCAAGCCGGGCGGCGTGCTGGCGGTGTGGTCGCAGGGACCTGATGCCGGCTTCACGCGGCGGCTGAAACAGACAGCTTTCGCCGTCGAGGAAGTCAACACGCGCGCCAACGGCAAGCGCGGCGCGCGTCATGTCATTTGGATAGCCACCAAAGCCTCATGATCTTGACCAAGATCGTCGGCAGCCGGGGCTAGTCTGACCGCTGAAGTTCGGCGGCAGGGGCCTCCAGCAGCCCGCGAGTCCCCTCCTCCCGTCCCTTGGCGGAATCGATGCCGTCGAAGAAAGCGCCCTGCTCGGTGTAGGTCAGCCTTGTGCCATCGCCTGAAGGCGTCAGCTCCACGGTGGTCAGCGATGCCGACATGGGCTGCGGCCCGACCGCCATCCTGTAGGAAAACACGATGCGCCGGTCGGCGACGATGTCCTGGAATTGCGCGTCGAGCCTGATCTCCGGGCCGCCGCCATAGCTGAAGCGAGACACCTCGCCGCCGCCGACGCGAAAGTCGAAGCTGAACTCGGCAACGGCAAAACCATCGCCTTCGATGCGCCAACGCCGCGCCGTCGCTATCTCAATTGTCAAGTCCAGACTAAAGTTTTTTCGCAAACACGGTCATGGTCGATAAACTCATTCAGATTTAGTGGTCTGTCAGGGAGAACGCTGGGATGGCCGACGCATGGACCAAATCGCCAATAGGCGTGCGGCGGAGCTGCCACTCAATCCTGGTGCAGAATGAATTCCAGATAGAGATTGCGCTGCAGGATCGACTGGTTGTCGTCGGAGATCAGCGAAACCATCAGCGCGCCGTCATCGCGGGTCCAGACGTCTAGCCCTTCCATATTGTCGATCTGGTAGCCCATGTCGGCTTGCAGCAGCACCGGCCCGTCGGCAACGGCGCCCTTCTCGACGCTCTCTCCATAAATGCGCCGCAGCCGCATCTTGAGGCCGCCCGTCATGGTGAAGCTGCGCTCCAGCAGCAAAAGGTCGCCATCGGGCAGAAAGGCGCCATCGGTGATGTCGAAATCGCCGCTGCGCTTGACTGTGAAGACGCCCTTGCGCGGCCCTTCGATGATGGCGGCGTAGATGTTGCCGGTCTTGTCGAGGCTCCTTTCCGAGACCACGACAAGGCCGCCTCGATGCTGGCCGTTGGCATTTGAATGGGTGACTGTCTCGAAGCCGCGGTTCTGCCGCAGGTCCCGCGCCGGCACCAGGAAATCCAGCTGCCTGAACGGCGCCTTCATGTTGTCCGGGTCGATCCTGAACTGGACGACGCGGTGGTTGCGCTCGAAACCGACGGTGGCAATGCCGTCCTTGACCGCGAGGCCCTCGGCATCGATTTCCCGTTTTTCGTCGATCGGCTGGCCGCTCTGGTCGACCATTTGCTGCATGCGAAATTTCTGGATACCGACGGGTCGCCCGTCGGCGTCTCGGGCCACCGAGCCGAAGAACCAGTAACCGGTATCGGCCACACCGATGAAATCGCTGCCGGCTTTCAGAAACCGGAAGGCCGACAGCGCGCCGAAATCGTGTGATGGCGAGGTCATCTCCAGCCCGCCGACGAATTCGAGTTGGCCAACTGCTTGTCGGTACCGCCAATATGGAATTCGGTGATCGGGCGGGCCGAGATTGCGACAGGCTCAACTGCGGCCGAGCCGGCCGAACCGGCTGGCGCCGAAGCCATGCCGGCAAGCAAGGCGATGGCGGCGAAAAGCGTGTCCCGAAGCCCGCGCCGCGAAAGGATCATCCGGCGCGTCGTGTGCCGCCGCGCCGCGTATCCTTCGCGCTTTCCTCGGCAAACAACGAAGCCAGTTGCTCGGTCATGGCGCCGGCCAGTTCCTCGGCATCGACGATGGTGACGGCGCGCCTGTAATAGCGGGTCACGTCATGGCCGATGCCGATGGCCAGCAGTTCGACCGGCGAACGGGTCTCGATCAGCTCGATGACGGCGCGCAGATGGCGTTCGAGATAATTGCCCGGATTGACCGACAGCGTCGAATCGTCGACCGGCGCGCCGTCCGAGATCATCATCAGGATCTTGCGCTGTTCGGGCCGGGCGATCAGCCGGTTGTGCGCCCACAGCAGCGCCTCGCCGTCGATGTTTTCCTTGAGCAGGCCTTCGCGCATCATCAGGCCGAGATTGCGCCGCGCCCGCCGCCAAGGATGGTCGGCCGACTTGTAGATGATGTGGCGCAGATCGTTGAGCCGGCCGGGGTTCGGCGGCTTGCCGTCCTTCAGCCATTTCTCGCGCGCCTGCCCGCCCTTCCATGCCCGCGTGGTGAAGCCGAGAATCTCGACCGAGACGCCGCAGCGCTCCAGTGTGCGCGCCAGGATATCGGCGCAGGTGGCGGCGACGGTGATCGGCCGGCCGCGCATCGAACCGGAATTGTCGAGCACCAGCGTCACCACCGTGTCGCGGAATTTGGTGTCGCGCTCCTGCTTGAACGACAGCGGCTGCATCGGGTCGATGACCACGCGCACCAGCCGCGCCGGGTCGAGATAGCCCTCTTCCAGGTCGAAATCCCAGGACCGGTTCTGCTGCGCCATCAGGCGGCGCTGCAGCCGGTTGGCGAGCCGACCGACGACGCCCGACAGATTGGCGAGCTGCTTGTCGAGGAAGGCGCGCAGCCGGTCGAGCTCTTCCTCTTCGCAAAGCTCCTCGGCGCCAACCGTCTCGTCGAAAGCTGACGTGTAGATCTTGTAGTCGATTTCCTTCGGCAGATTGGTGAAGGGATTGTCGTTGCGGCGTGCCTCGCCGGGTGTCTCGGCGTCGGCATCGTCATCGTCGGACAGATCGTCGGCCGTTGCGTCGGAGGCTTCGGTCTCCGCCGATTGCTCGTCGTCTGCCGACGCCTCGGCATCCTCGGACTGCGACTGCTCGGAGCCGGAATCGTCTTCGCCGCCCTCCTCGCTCTGTTCCTCGCCTTGCGGCTGGTTGCCGTCATTGTCCTCGGAGTCTTCGGTCTCCTGGTCGTCGCCGAGTTCCTCGGCCATTTCCATGGAGGCGAGCATCTCGCGCACGACGCGGGCGAAGGCCTGCTGATCCTCGAGCTTTTCCGACAGGCCGTCGAGGTCGGCTCTGGCTTTCTCCTCGACCCAGGGCCGCCAGAGTTCGACCAGCCGCTCGCCGCTCTTCGGCACCGGCCGGCCGGTCAGCTTTTCGCGCACCATCAGCGCGAGCGCCTCCTCGATGGGCGCGTCGGCCTTGTCCTTGACGTCGACGAGGTTGGCCTTGGTGTATTTATCCTCAAGCATCGAGCCGATATTGTCGGCGACGCCCTGCATGGCGCGGCTGCCGATCGCCTCGACGCGAGCCTGCTCGACCGCATCGTAGATGGCGCGGGCGGCCTTGCCTTCGGGCGCCAGCTTGCTGTGGATGCGAACATCATGGCAAGCGCGCTTCAACGCCATGGAATCGCCGAGTCCGCGGGTGATCGCGATGTCGGCTTTCGATGCCTTCTTGGGCAGTTCGGGCAGGCGCGCGCGGCTGCCCGCCAGCGCCGGCCTGTCCTTGGCGAAGCCGACTTCCATCTCCTTGTCGCCGGCGATGGCGCGCATGCAGACGGTGACGGCGCGCTTGAAGCTGTCGGCTTCAGACCCCGTCTTCGACTTGTTGCGCGTGTTGTCGCCTGGACCCGCCATCGAGGCTCTGCTTAGCCCAGCACCACGTTGGCCGCGCTCTCTGGCAGATCCTGGCCGAAGGCGCGCTGGTAGAACTCGGCGACCACCGAACGTTCCAGCTCGTCGCACTTGTTGAGGAAGGTCAGCCGGAACGCCATGCCGACATCGCCGAATATTTCGGCATTCTCGGCCCAGGTGATGACGGTACGCGGGCTCATCACCGTCGACAAATCGCCATTGATGAAGGCCGAGCGCGTCATGTCGGCGACGCGCACCATCTTGTTGACGATGTCCTTGCCTTTGGTGTCGCGATAATGCTTGGCCTTGGCGAGCACGATGTTCACTTCATTGTCGTGCGGCAGATAATTCAGCGTGGTGACGATCGACCACCGGTCCATCTGCGCCTGATTGATCTGCTGGGTGCCGTGATAAAGGCCGGTAGTGTCGCCCAGCCCGACCGTGTTGGCGGTCGAAAACAGGCGGAATGCCGGATGCGGGCGAATGACCCGGCTCTGGTCGAGCAGCGTCAGGCGGCCGGACGATTCCAGCACGCGCTGGATGACGAACATCACATCCGGACGGCCGGCGTCATACTCATCGAAACACAGCGCGACATTGTGCTGGTAGGCCCAGGGCAGGATGCCGTCGCGGAATTCGGTGATCTGCAGGCCGTCCTTGACGACGATCGCGTCCTTGCCGACAAGATCGATACGACTGACATGGCTGTCGAGGTTGACGCGCACGCACGGCCAGTTGAGGCGGGCGGCGACCTGTTCGATATGGGTCGATTTTCCGGTGCCGTGATAGCCCGAGACCATGACGCGGCGGTTGTAGGCGAAGCCGGCGAGGATCGCCAAGGTCGTCGCCTTGTCGAACAGATAGTCGGGATCGATGTCGGGCACATGCTCTGATGTCACCGAATAGGCCGGCACCACCATCTTGGACTCGAAGCCGAATTTCTCCTTCACCGACACCGTCGTGTCGGGCAGATTGGCGATGTCGCGATCGACCTTGTTCATATCTCTCAACGTCTCCACGGGCGAAACGTCGCGTTGCGCCGGCAATCCATTTTGTTCGGGGGCGGTCTTAGAGCCTTTTCCAACCTTATGAAAGTTGGAAAACGACACAAACCATGGGGTCGCTCAGCACAGGCCTGCCTGTTTGAGCACGCGATAGGCCTGAAGCACATCGCGGAACCGGTCTTCCGAACCTCTGTCGCCGCCATTCGCATCCGGATGGTGACGCTTCACCAGTTCCTTATAGCGCGCCTTGATGTCCTTGCCAGTCGCCTTTGTATCAAGACCAAGCGTTTCCAGCGCCTTGGCCTCAAGGGGCTTGGCCTTGCGCTCGCGTGCCTCGCGCGGATCCTTCGGCCCCTTGAACAGGTCGAACGGGTCGCGCATGCGGTTGTAGTAGCCGGCGCGGCCGGAGCGCATCTGCGCCATATCGGGCGAGGAGCGTGTCGAGGCGCCGTTGACGCCCATCTTCCAGGTCGGCCGATGGCCGGTCATCGCTTCCTTCTGGAAGCGGGCGACCTCGGTGTCCGGCACGCCGGAGAAGTAGTTGAAGCCCTTGTTGTACTCGCGCACATGGTCGAAGCAGAAGCGGAAATACTCGCCCTCCTTCATGCGCCCGACAGGCGCGCGATGCGTGCCCGCCTCCTTGCAGCCATCCCACTGGCAAATCGGCGCGTGCGCCTTCACCTCCGCGTCCTTGTCTGGACGGACGCGAATCTTCTCGAAATATTTGGGATACGGCTTCATCTCACCCATTTATGGGGCGTTCGCAGATGCGAAACAAGAATTGACATTTTCGCGATCATCGCCCTAACCGCTGAATCGCGGCTTAAAGCGGGCGAATGACCGATTTTGTTGTACGCCGGCGGCCTGGTGAAACCGATTTTCGGTTTTCATGGCGGCGAGCCAGCCATATGTGGTGAAGGGAAAAGACGATGTCCATACAGGCGACCATGGAAGACAAGCTCAACAAGGCATTTTCGCCCGAGCGGCTCGTCATCCTCAACGAAAGCCATCTCCACGCCGGCCATCATCACATGGAATCCGGTCACCACACAGAATTCGACGGCGCCGGAGAGACGCATTTCC
This sequence comes from Mesorhizobium sp. B2-5-4, assembly GCF_006441095.1. NCBI lineage: Bacteria > Pseudomonadati > Pseudomonadota > Alphaproteobacteria > Hyphomicrobiales > Phyllobacteriaceae > Mesorhizobium > Mesorhizobium sp. B2-5-4. The sequence continues at coordinate 115,759 of NZ_VFUR01000006.1, forward strand.
GGGTCCGCATCGTCTCTCGAAGTTTTACGGGCATGAGCCGCATCGACCGTCATCGCGCCGTCAACCAGCTTCTGGCCGACGAGTTGAAATCGGGCGTGCACGCCCTGGCGATCGAGCCCGCGGCGCCCGGCGAACAGACGCGCTGGTAGGCCAAGCTGCGAGCCAGCCCTGCGCCTCTCATGCTGCGTTTAAATGACCGCTTCGATCAGAAACGGCCCCGGTCGAGACAAGGCAGCGTCGAGCAGCGCGTCGAAACGTTCGCAGCTATCCGCACGCGCCGCCTCCACGCCCATGCCTTTGGCCAGCGAAACCCAGTCCAGCGCCGGATGGTCGAGATCGAGCATGCGCCTAGCATTCTCGCCGATCGCGTTCACGCCGACATTACGCATCTCGCCATGCAGGATCGCATAGGTGCGGTTGGAAAAGACGATCGTCAGCACGTCGAGATGTTCCCGCGCCTGCGTCCATAGCCCCTGCACCGTGTACATGCCGCTGCCATCTGCCTCGAGATTGATCACCTTGCGGCCGGGACAGGCGATCGCCGCACCTGTCGCCAGCGGAATGCCGCCGCCGATCGACCCGCCCGTGCCCATCATGTAATCATGCGGCGCGGCAAAAGCCGACAGCGCGAAGAAACGTCGCGCCGAGGTGACGGCCTCGTCGCAGACTATCGCGTCGGCCGGCAGCTTTCTCGCGACGGACAGCGCAATGGCATCTTCCGTCAGCCGGCCATTCGGCGTTGCCTCGTCAGGGAAGGCAGTGGCAACCGCCGTCAGCTGTGACCGCTTGACGCCCAGTTCGTCGCGAAGCGCTTCCAGCGCCGCATGCAAGTCTTGCCCATGGGCTGCGAGCGTCAGCACCTGGCAGTCACCACGGACAAGCCGTCCCGGTTTTCCCGGATAGGCAAAGAAGGCGACCGGCTCCTTTCCGCCGACCAGCACAAGGACATCGATATCCCTGAGCATCGCCGTCGCCGCGTCGACCGGATAGGGGATGCGCGTCGGCGCGACACGCCCGCGCCCGCGCTGCATCCGGGCGATCAGGACCTCGCTGAACAGCCTGACATCGCAGGCCGTCGAAATCTGGCCGGCGATTTCAAGAGCATCGGCCCGTGCCGCCCGCCCCCGGACGACCATGCCAACACGGCCCGGAGTCGCGCGGATCGCGGTAGCGATCGTTCGCACGGCCTCCATGCCGACGGCTGGCGGCGATGCGAGTTCCACCTTGCCGGGCGAAACCGCGTTGGCGTCGCCCCATGCGGCATCAGCCGGCAGGATCAGCGTCGTGACGCCGGGCGGCGTCAGCGAGGCGCGAAAGGCCGCCTCCGTGGCCGGCTGGACATCGGCGGGCCCTTCGATGCGTCGAACCCAGTTGGACATCGGCGCCGCGAGGCCTTCGATATCGCTGGTCAGCGGCGCGTCGAGTGGCAAATGGTATGAGGCGTGGTCGCCGACGATGTTGATCATCGGGCTCATGGCGCGCCGGGCGTTGTGCATGTTGGCAAGACCATTGGCCAGCCCCGGCCCGGTATGCAGCAGCGTCGCGGCGGGACAGTCGGTCATGCGCGCATAGCCGTCGGCCGCACCGGTCACCACGCCCTCGAACAGGCCAAGCACACAACGCATCTCGAGCTTACGGTCGAGCGCGGCGACAAAATGCATTTCGGATGTGCCGGGATTGGCGAAGCACACCTTCACATCATTGGCCAGCAGCACGTCGCACAGGACATCGGCGCCATTCATGCAAGTTTCTCCCATTCACGAAGAGCAGTTGCACCCGCGGATGTCCGCACGGCAATATCCCGCCGCCGCTTTTGGCATGATCCAGCCACAGGGCGCCGCGGCGGTCAGCATGTCTCCATCCCTGCCGAAATCGCGGTCGATCTCCAGATCGCAAGAGTCTCCGCGGACGCTGCGAGCGCTCAATCAGGACGGGCAGCCATTCGGGCTGGAGCGATGCCAGGATTTTGATGCCAGATGCACGCGCGTCGACGGAACAAACAATGCCTTCCCGCAGTTGAATGGGTGGGCCCCGCCAGAATGGCTCTGAAGGCAATGATCATGCGTGAGAACCCATCCGACGTCTTCCACCTGTTTTCGGAAATTTATGCAAACGCCGCCCAGGAGGAGATAAGTCTCCAGCAATATCTGCTTGCCTGCCGCGAGGACAAGTCGATGTATGCCTCGGCGCCGGAACGAATGGTCGAGGCGATCGGCGAGCCTGACCTGGTCGACACCAGCAAGGACGAGCGGCTCGGCCGCATTTTCTCGAACCGGACCGTCAAGATATATCCCTCCTTTTCCGATTTCTACGGAATGGAGGATACGATCGAGCGCATCGCCGGATATTTTCGCTATGCCTCTCAGGGCCTCGAGGAGCGCAAGCAGATCCTTTACCTCCTAGGCCCGGTCGGCGGCGGTAAGTCCTCCTTGGCCGAACGGTTGAAGAAATTGATGGAGGAGCGCCCGATCTACACGCTGAAGGTCGGCAACCAGATCAGTCCGGTTTTCGAATCGCCGCTTGGCCTGTTCCATCCGGATCGCATGGGCGATCTCCTGGAGGACAAATACGGAATAGCCCGGCGCCGCCTGAACGGGCTTATTTCGCCATGGGCGGCCAAGCGCCTCGACGAATTGTCCGGCGACATTTCCAAATTCAGCGTCGTCAGACTGATGCCGTCGCGGCTGCGCCAGATCGGCATTGCCAAGACAGAGCCTGGCGACGAGAACAATCAGGATGTCTCAGCCCTGGTTGGCAAGGTCGACATCAGGCAATTGGAAAATTTCAGCCAGTCCGACCCCGACGCCTATTCCTACAGCGGTGGACTGAACCGGACGACGCAGGGTCTGCTCGAATTCGTCGAGATGTTCAAGGCGCCGATCAAGGTGCTGCATCCATTGCTGACGGCGACCCAGGAAGGCAGTTACAACGGCACCGAGAATTTCGGTGCCTTTCCCTACCAGGGCATCATCGTTGCCCATTCCAACGAATCCGAGTGGCAACAGTTCAAGAACAACAAGAACAATGAGGCGTTTCTCGATCGCATTCTCGTGGTCAAGGTGCCGTATTGCCTGCGCATCACCGAAGAAAGGCAAATCTACGAAAAACTGCTGCGCGAGAGTGAATTGGCCGCCAGCCCCTGCGCGCCCGAGGTGTTGGACATCCTCAGCCGGTTCAGCGTCTCGACGCGCCTTGCCGAGCACGACAATTCGCCGCTGCACACCAAAATGCGCGCCTATGACGGTGAGAACCTGAAGGAAGTCGACCCGAAGGCGAAGTCAGTCCAGGAATATCGCGACGCCGCCGGCGTCGACGAAGGCATGACCGGCGTCAGCACGCGCTTTGCCTTCAAGATCCTGTCGCAGACGTTCAACTATGACACCGCGGAAGTGGCCGCCGATCCGGTGCATTTGATGTACATACTGGAAGAGGCGATCAAGCGGGAGCAGTTTCCGAAGGAGATGGAAGCGGCCTATCTCGAATTCATCAAGTCGGAACTGGCCGCCCGTTACGCCGAGTTCATCGGCCACGAAATCCAGAAGGCCTATCTGGAGTCCTATAGCGAATATGGCCAGAACCTGTTCGACCGCTACATCGCCTATGCCGATGCCTGGATCGAGGACCAGGACTACAAGGACCCCGATACCGGCCAAATCCTAAACCGCGAGGTTCTGGACAGCGAATTGTCGCAAGTCGAAAAGCCGGCAGGCATCGCCAATCCGAAGGATTTCCGCAACGAGGTGGTGAAGTTCACGCTGCGTGCCCGGGCGCGCAACCACGGTCGCAACCCGTCATGGACGAGCTACGAGAAGCTGCGCGAGGTGATCGAAAAGCGCATGTTCGGCCAGGTCGAGGACCTCCTGCCGGTGATCAGCTTCGGCTCCAAGCAGGACAGCGTCACCGAAAAACGGCACAGTGAATTCGTCCAGCGGATGGTGGAGCGCGGTTATACGGAACGGCAGGTCCGCCGGCTGGTCGATTGGTACATGCGGGTGAACAAGGCGGGCTGAGAGCAGCCCGAATGGTTGCATGCCGATCTTTATCGACCGTCGCCTCAATCCGAAGGACAAAAGCCTTGGCAATCGCCAGCGCTTCCTCAGGCGTGCCCGCGAGGAACTCAAGCGCAGCATTCGCGACCAGATCCGCGCTGGGCGGATCGCCGACGTGGACGCGGACCATGTCGTGCCGATGCCCGAGAGAGGCACCGGCGAGCCGACCTTCAACGACGCCAGGGACACCGGCCGGCGCCGGCACATTCTGCCGGGCAACAGGCAATTCGCCCAAGGTGATCTGATCCCCAAGCCTGGCCAGGGCGGAGGCAAGGGCGGTTCGTCACCGGGAAACACCGCGTCCGAGGACGACTTTCGTTTCGTCCTGTCGCGCGAGGAGGTGCTCGATCTTTTCTTCGAGGATCTCGAACTCCCCGACCTGGTGAAGCTCAATCTCAAGGAGATCCTTGCCTTCAAGCCACGCCGGGCGGGTTTCGCGGCCACCGGTTCGCCGACCAACATCAATGTCGGCCGCACGATGCGCAACAGCCACGGCCGCCGCATTGCGCTCAGGCGCCCCAAGCAAGCGGCGGTAGATGCGATCCTGCAGGACCTCGCCTCGCTGGAGGCCGCACGGCCCAATGCTCAGACGCGCGAGCGCATCGCGGCCCTCAAAGAGGAGATCGAGCGGCTGGAGCGCCGACGCCGGCGGATTGCCTTCGTCGACCCGGTCGACATCCGGTTCAACCGCTTCGACCCGCGCCCGGTGCCGAATGCGAAAGCGGTCATGTTCTGCCTGATGGATGTGTCGGGCTCGATGGGCGAGCGCGAGAAGGACCTTGCCAAGCGCTTCTTCGTGCTGCTGCACCTGTTCTTGAAAAGACGTTATGAGCGCACCGAAATCGTCTTCATCCGCCACACGCACGAAGCGCAGGAGGTGGATGAGGAAACCTTTTTCTACTGCACGCAAAGCGGCGGCACCATCGTTTCCACGGCACTCGAGGAAATGCATCGCGTCATCGAGCAGCGTTATCCCGCGAGCGAGTGGAACATCTACGCCGCCCAGGCCTCGGACGGCGACAATTTCGCCACCGATTCCGAGCGCTGCATCGCCCTGCTGAATGGCAAGCTCATGCGCCTGTGCCAGTATTTCGCCTATGTCGAGATCATCGACGAACGCGAGAGCCACATCTTCGGCGCGACCGAAAACGGGACGTCGCTCTGGCGGGCCTACAGCGCCATTGAGTCAAACTGGCCGAACTTCCAGATGAGCCGAATAGCCACGGCCGCCGATATTTATCCTGTCTTTCGTCAGCTCTTTGCCAAACAGCCCGCGCTCCGGAAGAGTGCCTGAGGGGAAACCATGGCCAGGACAGCCAGCAAACCGGGTTTGCTCTTTTCCGGATCCGACTGGGATTTCCAGAAATTGTCGCAGGCTTATGAGGCGATCGCGGCAATCGCCGTCGAGGAGCTCAAGCTGGACACCTATCCGGTGCAGATGGAAATCATTTCTTCGCAACAGATGCTCGACGCTTATTCATCGGTCGGCATGCCGCTGATGTATCGTCATTGGTCGTTCGGCAAGCATTTCCTGTACCAGGACTTTCTCTACCGCAAGGGCGGCCGGGGGCTGGCCTATGAACTGGTCATCAATTCCAATCCCTGCATCGTCTACCTGATGGAGGAAAACACCATGGCCCTGCAGGCCCTGGTGACGGCGCATGCGGCGCTCGGACACAATCATTTCTTCAAGAACAACCACCTTTTCCAGCAGTGGACCGACGCCGGGGGAATCCTGAGCTACCTGGAGTTCGCCAAGGGCTACATTGCCCGATGCGAGGAGCGGCACGGATTGTCAGCCGTGGAAAGCATTCTCGATAGTGCCCACGCGCTCATGGAGCAAGGCGTGTTCCGATATCACAGGCCGCCAAAGCTGTCGTCCGAGCGGCAGCGTGAAGGGCTGCGCGAGCGCCTGGAATACGAAGAGCGCTCCTACAACGATCTATGGCGCACGCTGCCTCCTTCACATGACACCAGCAAGACGGAGAAGAAGGATGAGGGCCTGACGGAGCGGAAGAAATCGCTCAACCTGCCCGAGGAAAATCTGCTCTATTTCCTCGAGAAGAACAGCCTTGTCCTGGAGCCGTGGCAGCGCGAGATCATCCGCATCGTGCGTGTCGTTGCGCAGTATTTCTATCCGCAGCGGCAAACGCAGGTGATGAATGAAGGCTGCGCCACCTTCGTGCACTACACCCTCATGAACGCATTGTTCGACCGCGGTCAGATCAGCGAGGGCGCCATGCTCGAGGTCCTGCGCAACCATTCCAATGTGATCTTCCAGCCGGCCTTCGACGACCCCCGGTTCTCCGGTATCAACCCATACGCGCTCGGCCTCGACATGATGCAGGACATCCAGCGCATTTCGATCGAGCCGACGGCGGAGGACCGCGACTGGTTTCCCGACATTGCGGGCCGCGGTGACTGGCGCGACGTGCTGCTGGACGCATGGGCTAATCACCGCGATGAATCCTTCGTCCGCCAGCACCTCAGCCCAGCCCTGATACGGAAATGGCGGATGTTTGTCCTGGCCGACCAAGCCGACGACTCGCATTACGAGGTCGCCTCGATACACAACGAGCGCGGCTACCAAAAGATACGTGCCGCGCTGGCCCAGAGCTACGACATCGGGGCGAACCGGCCAGATATCCAGGTAGTGGACGTCGACCTGCTCGGTAACCGGCATTTGCGGCTCCAGCACAAGGTGAAGGAGGGCGTACTGCTCGACAATGGCAGCCGCGACGCGACCCTGCGCCATATCCGGAGCCTCTGGGGTTACGAAGTCAGCCTGGCTTCGGTCGACGCCGAAACCGGTGCGACACTTAACGAACGCTCCAGCAATGACTGCTGAGTTTCGGCCTCGGGCCGCATCGTAGGCTGTCGAGCGGAACGAGTGGAACATGCTCCGCGGGCAGGCTGGGTGAGCTCAGCCGACCGTCGATTTCAGGAACGCCAGCGCCGCTATGGTCAGCGCATCATCACCCTCGCCGAAGTCGCGGTTGATCGACGTGTGCGTATAGGCGCTACCGTCGAACAGCGTCACATCAGTGCCGCTGGCGCGCAGGCGCTCGGCAAAGGCCGTGGACTGCTCGCCGCGACCATCGGCGCGAGAATAGGCGATGAACGTCGGCGGATGCTTGCGACCATCCACATAGCTCGCCGGCGACAGCACCGCCCATTGCGAAGGATCGGAAAAGACCCGAGAATAGGCCCGCACCATGCCGCCATTTTTGGCGAGGGCGGCAAGATCATAGGCTCTGGTATCGTCTAGAAGCAGCCCGGCAACGCCGGGCAATTCGCCGCGCATGCCGGTCAACGCAATCAGATGGCAGCCGGCCGAATGGCCCATGCCGACGATGCGGTTGGGGTCGCCGCCATGTTGGGCGATGTTGGCCCTGACATAGGCATAGGCTTTCTCGACGTCGCCCGCCTGGGTGGCGACATCCGCCTGCGGCAGCATGCGGTAGTCGATGGAGACGAAACAGAAGCCGTTGGCGAGCAGGAAGGCCGGCTTGGCGTTTACCTGGCTGCGTTTGCCGAACCGCCAGGCGCCGCCATGGACGAAGAAGACCACCGGCAGGTTTCTAGCGCCATCGGGCGCATAGATGTCGAGCTTGGCGGGACCATAGTCGAAGGTTTCGGGCGATGGCTTGTCCTGTGCCGCCAACACGCCGGCAGGCAACAAGGTGGACATCGAAGCCAGGAGCAGGGTTCGCCGATCGATCGTCATCGGGGAAAGAATGCATCCCGGCGGGCGGGAGTTCCAGTGAGGATCGATAAGGCGACGGCTCAAGAGCAACTCCAGGAAAAGTGCGTAGCGGTGGAGCGGCTCGGCGATCCCATCAAGCACTGAGCCGCTCAACTATCGCCGGCCGGCCGGATCCTGACCCTGGCAATCCGGTTCTTGTCGCGTTTCATGACGACGAAGCGCTTGCCGTGGAACGTAAAAGCCTGCTTCTCCTCGGGGATCGATTGCGCCTCGTGGATGACGAGGCCGGCTATAGTGGTCGCCTCTTCGTCAGGCAAGTTCCAGTCGAGCGCCCGGTTGAGGTCGCGGATCGGCACCGTGCCTTCCACCACGACGGAACCGTCGGCCTCCTGCTTGACGCCCTGGATGTCGACATCGTGCTCGTCGGCGATCTCGCCGACGATCTCCTCGATGATGTCCTCCAGCGTCACCAGCCCCTCGACCTCGCCATATTCGTCGACGACGACGGCGAAATGCGCCTTGCGGCGCAGGAACGCATTGAGCTGTTCCTGCAAGGTCGTGGTGTCGGGCACGAACCAGGGTTTTGACGCGATCTTCATCACATCGATCTGCGAAAAATCGTTGCCAACCTCGTTCAGCGCCCGCAGCAGATCCTTGGCGTGCAGCACGCCGACGATGTTGTCGAGCGAGCCTTTCCAGAGCGGCATGCGGGTATGTGGGCTCTGCAGGATCTCGCGCACCACCGCTTCCGGCGCGTTGTCGGCATTGACCGAGCGCATGTTGGTGCGGTGGACCATGACGTCGGACACTTCAAGCTCCTCGAGATCGAACAGACCGCCGATGCGGTCGCGGTCCTCGCGCACCATCTGCCCGTCGCGGCGGAAATCGTCGACCGCGCCGCGCAATTCGTCCTGGCTCGAGCGCGGCGGCTCGATGCGCGACAGTTCATAGCCGAACATGGCAAGCAGGCGTGTGCGCACGGCAGCGACCAGCACGACGACAATGGTAAGGACGGCGACGACGACCCAGCCAGTGTCCATCTCAGCCGGCTTTCCGGCTGGCTGGGTGGCTTTCCCTGAGGAACGACAGCACTTCCGAGGCCGGCACGTCCTTGGCGATGAAGGCCTGGCCGATGCCGCGCGTCAGAATGAAGGTCAGCGCGCCGCGCGACACCTTCTTGTCCTGCGTGATGAATGAAAGCAGGGCTTCGGCATCTGGCAGTTCGCCCGGGATATCGGCCATCCGCCTCGGCAGCCCGACGGCACGCAGATGCGCCTCGACGCGGGCCGCGTCGTCGGGGCTGGCGAGATTGAGCCGCGACGAGAACCGGTGCGCCAGCGCCATGCCGATGGCCACCCCTTCGCCATGGACAAGGCGAGCGCCGTCATACTGCGTGGCGGCTTCCAGCGCATGGCCGAAAGTGTGCCCGAGATTGAGCAAAGCGCGGTCACCGGTCTCGAACTCGTCGCGGGCAACGACATCGGCCTTCGCGCGACAGGCCTCGGCAATGGCCTCGACCCGTTCCGGTCCGCCGGCGAACACCTTTTCCCAGTTCGCTTCCAGCCAGGCGAAGAATTCCGGCCGGTCGATCAGCCCGTATTTGGCAAGCTCGGCATAGCCGGCGCGGAATTCGCGGATCGGCAGCGTGTCGAGCACTTCGGTGTCGGCCAGCACCAGCTTGGGCTGGAGGAAAACGCCGACGAGGTTCTTGCCGCGCGGGCTGTTGATGCCGGTCTTGCCGCCGACCGAGGAATCGACCTGCGCCAGAAGCGAGGTCGGAACCTGCACGAAATTCATGCCACGCCGCACGATGCCAGCGGCAAAACCGGTGAGATCGCCGATGACGCCGCCGCCAAGCGCGATGACGACGTCGCCGCGCTCCAGCCTGGCCGCCAGGACGCCATCGACCACCGCCTCGAGATGGGCAAAGCTCTTGGTCTTCTCGCCGGGCGGCATCGTGATGACGGCCGGCGAGATACCACCCGTCTCGAGCCCGGCCTTCAGCGCATCGAGATGCGCGGCGGCGACGTTCTCGTCGGTCACGACGGCGGCGCGTGTGCCGGGCAGCCGGCGCGAAATCTCGGCGCCGGCGCGCGACAGCAGGCCCGAGCCGATCAAGATGTCGTAGGCCCGGTCACCCAGACCGACTTCGACGGTGACTGGCTGATCCGCGCTCATGTATCGACCTCACCCGTCGCGGCTATCGCATCGATGCCGAAATGCCGGCACAGCGCCTCAAGCACCTCGGCCGCGATGACCTCCTTGCGATCGTCGCGGGTCGGCACGGTGATGGCAGAGGTGGCATAGACCGGATAGCGTTCCCCCATCAGCCGCTCCAGCACGGCGCGGGGATCCGCGCTTTTCAAAAGCGGCCGGTTCTGCTTCTTGGAAACGCGGTCCATCAGAAGGTCGAGCTCGGCCTTCAGCCACACCGACACGCCGTGCGTGGCGATGGCCTCGCGCGTCTGCGCGTTCATGAAGGCACCGCCGCCGGTCGACAGAACCTGCGGGCCGTTTTCAAGCACGCGCAGGATGACACGCTGTTCCAAAGCCCGGAACTCGGTCTCGCCATAGCGCTCGAACAGTTCCGGAACGGTCATCCGCGACACGCTCTCGATCTCCTGGTCGCTGTCGATGAAAGGCAGCGAAAGCATCGTCGACACCTTGCGGCCGATCGCCGTCTTGCCGGCGCCCATCAGCCCGACAAAGACAATGGACCGGCCGCCCAGCCGGCCAAGCAGCGCGGCATGGGTCTCGCCTGGAGGATTTGCCTGTAACGCGTTCATCAGCTGTTTCTTGGGCCCTCTTTGCCGGCGTATCGACATGAAAAGCCGGTTTGCGTCAAGCGTGCCGAGTGCCTTGGGCTGATATGGACAGGGCGACGCTCGCATCAGAAGTTGCTAACAGGGCCCCGCTTCTTCCTTGAATTGGCCGGATTGGCGTCCCATAAGGGCACAGGGTTTGGAAACGCAGAACAAAAAGACGGGCGAGAATTGATGCCGACACTGTTTCGCTTTGTCGTGACCCTCGCGATTCTGACCGGCATTGCCTATGGTACGATGTTCGCGCTGGTGATGTTCGTCGAGCCGAAAAAAGCGGAAATGAGCGTGCGTATTCCGCCGGAAAAGCTCAATCCTAAGAAAAACTGAATCCCAAAAAACTGACTCGGAACCGCCTCAAGGAAATGAACAGCGCCGCCCGCATCGAGGCCTTCCTGGAAATGATGAGTGCCGAGCGGGGGGCGGCCGAGAATACGCTTTCCTCCTATCGCCGCGATCTGGAGGATGCTTCCGACGGGATCGATGGCGGACTTGCCCGCGCAGGTGCCGCCGATATCAGGGCCTATCTCGACGAGATTGCCGCGCGCGGCTTCGCGCCGACCTCGCAGGCGCGCAAACTGTCGGCGATCCGCCAATTCTTCAAGTTCCTCTATGCCGAAGGTCTGCGCGGCGATGACCCGACCGGCACGCTTGACAGCCCGAAAAAGGGCCGCCCGCTGCCCAAGACGATGAGCGAGGCCGAAACCGGCCGGCTGATCGACCGCGCCGCGCACGAAGCAGGCGATGCCGGGCTCGCCCACGCCGACAGGCTGGCGGCGCTGCGCCTGCATGCGCTGGTCGAAGTGCTCTACGCCACGGGTCTGCGCGTTTCCGAGCTGGTCGGCCTGCCGGTGACGGTGGCGCAACGCGACGACCGTTTCTTCATGGTGCGCGGCAAGGGCGACAAGGAACGCATGGTGCCGCTGTCGGCCAAGGCGCGCGCGGCGATGCGGAGCTGGCTTGGCGCTCGGGCCAAGCTGCCCGCCTTCGCCGACAGCCCGTTTCTGTTTCCGGCGGCATCCGACAGCGGCTATCTCTCGCGCCAGGTCTTTGCCCGTGATCTGAAAGGATTGGCGGCACGCGCCGGCATTGCCTCGGCCAAGATCTCACCGCACGTGCTGCGCCATGCTTTCGCCAGCCACCTCTTGCAGAACGGCGCCGATCTCAGGGCCGTGCAGCAACTGCTCGGCCATGCCGACATATCGACGACACAGATTTACACCCATGTGCTGGAGGAGCGGCTGGTGCGGCTGGTCAACGATCATCATCCGCTTGCCGACTAGGCCTCATATCGCTATGTGAGGACGACATTTCACCGCCCGGAGCCTTGGTTTCAATGGTTCCGCAGTCTTGCCTTCCGACGCATCGGTCCGCCCAAGCATGTACAACTACCTCGATTTCGAAAAGCCGGTGCAGGATCTTGAGCTCAAGATCCTCGAGCTGAAGAAGCTTGCCGAGAACGGCGAGGCGGTCGATGTCGCCGATGAGATCACCAGGCTCGAGAAGCGCTCGCGCGATGCGCTGCGCGAACTCTACAAGGCGCTGACGCCGTGGCAGAAGGTGCAGGTGGCGCGCCACTCCGACCGGCCGCACTGCGTCGACTACATCAAGGGCCTGTTCAGCGACTTCACGCCGCTCGCCGGCGACCGCAATTTCGGCGAGGACCAGGCGATCGTCGGCGGCTTTGCCCGTTTTCGCGGCGAACCCATCGCAATTCTCGGCCAGGAAAAGGGTTCGGACACGGCGAGCCGCCTGAAGCACAATTTCGGCTCGGTACGCCCCGAAGGCTATCGCAAGGCGGTGCGGCTGATGGAGCTTGCCGATCGCTTCAATATCCCGCTGCTGACGCTGGTCGACACGGCCGGCGCCTATCCCGGCGTCGGCGCCGAGGAGCGCGGCCAGGCCGAAGCCATAGCCCGCTCGACCTCGGCCTGCCTTGGCCTGAAAGTGCCGTCGATCTCGGTGATCATCGGCGAAGGCGGTTCGGGCGGCGCCATCGCGATCGCCACCGCCAACCGCGTCTACATGCTGGAGCACGCCATCTATTCGGTGATTTCGCCTGAAGGCGCCGCCTCCATCCTGTGGCGCGACACGACCCGCTCCAAGGACGCGGCGACCAACATGAAGATCACCGCCCAGGACCTGCTGGAACTGAAGATCATCGACGCCATCATCCCCGAGCCGATGGGAGGTGCCCAGCGCGCGCCCGAAACGGTGATTGCCGCGACCGGCGATCTCATCGCCAAGACGATGAAGGAATTTGCCGGCGCCAACACCGATTTCCGCGAACAGCGCCGCGAGAAGTATCTGGCGATGGGCCGCAGCCTCTGACGCCCCTTGGGCGGCGGAACACGGATGGCGGAAGCTCCCTGTCCTTGGCAATGTGGCGGCGATGAGCAATTTCGCCACAAAAATGCCGCCCCATTCGGTTCAATGAAATCACCGTGAGATTGGCCGAGCCTTGCGGTAAGGAATTTTCAAGGTTAACGGGCTTACCGTCCGTCGGTGTTCAGCATGCGGGTTTGGCCGTTTCGAAGCCATTGGCCCGAGAAAAAAGACATAGCCTTGCCCATGTTTGCCAAGCTTGCACGTACTGGAGTCCTTGCCGCCTCGATAGCCGTCGCGGGCTGCAATGATTCGTCGATGAAGGACTTTGCCCCGGAAGCCAACAAGCCGCTGCCCGACAAGATCCTTGCCGACATGAGAGCCAAGGGTATGGTCCGCACCTCCTCGGTGATGGCGCGCATCTTCAAGGAAGAAGGCAAGCTCGAGATCTGGAAGGCCAAGACCAACGGCCGCTACGACATGGTGGCGAGCTATGACATCTGCAAATGGTCGGGCAAGCTCGGGCCGAAATACACGGAAGGCGACCGCCAGGCGCCGGAAGGTTTTTACACGGTTCGCCCGTCGCAGATGAATCCGCGCTCGAACTACCATTTGTCGTTCAACATCGGCTTTCCCAACGCCTATGATCGTGCCAATGGCCGCACCGGGCAGAATCTGATGGTTCATGGCGCCTGCTCGTCATCGGGCTGCTATTCGATGACCGACGCACAGATCGAGCAGATCTACGCCTTCGGTCGTGACGCCTTCCAAGGCGGGCAGACCGAGTTCCAGATCCAGGCTTTTCCGTTCCGCATGACCGCGGCCAATATGGCGCGCTACCGCAGCGACCCGAATTACGAATTCTGGAAGATGCTCAAGGTCGGCTACGACAATTTCGAGGTCACCAAGGTGCCGCCGAAGGTCGACGTCTGCGAGAAACGCTACGTCTTCAACCAGGTGGCCGCCGATGGGCAGACCTTCAATCCGACCGGCCCCTGCCCGGCGACCACGCAGCCGGATTCGCTGAAGAGCGCCTACAACGCCTATCAAAGCACCTATGACGCGGCCTTCAACAGCGCGCTCAAGGCCAGCGTGCCGCCACCCAAGCCGACGATTGCCGGCATCAAGGAAGCCAGCATCGTCTCCGACTGGTCGAAGCGCCGGGCTCGTGGCGAGCGCGTGCCGATCGATCCGCCGTCGCTCAACATCGACGGTTCGGTGACCGAGACGGCGCGCATGGGCCGCATCGATTCGCCCGCCGGCCGCAAGATGGCCGCGCTCGACGCCGAGAAGGCAGCCAAGCAGAAGGCGGAGGAGCAGAGGCTGGCGGCCATCGAGGCCGCCAAGCAAGCCAAGGCACAGGCGTTGGCTGAAAAGGAAGCAGCCAAGGCGCAAGCTGTGGCTGCAAAGGAGGCGGCCAAGGCCGCCAAGGAAGCTCCCGTCGCCACCGCGACCATCGCTGCCCCAACCGAGGCCGCACCTGCGGCCGAGACGCAGGCTGCAAGTGCCGATGAGAGCCGCGTGACGAAGCTGAAGAACAAGCTGCTCGGCATGTTCGGCGGCTGAATTGGCCAATGCATGTCGACCAAAAGTGCGTAGCGGTTTTGGGTCAACGATATGCGTGACTTAGAACAAGCCGCGGTCTATGACCTGAAGGGGCTGAACTGCCCCTTGCCCGCACTGAAGGCGAAAAAACGCCTGGCCGGTATGCAGCCCGGCAGCAGGCTCTGGCTGGAGACCACCGACCCGCTGGCCGTCATCGACATTCCGGCATTCTGCGCCGACAGCGGTCACCAATTGATCGAGACAGCGGCGATGCCCGATGGCCATCGCTTTCTGGTCGAACGCGGCGAACAGCGCCCGTAAGACTCAACGTCCGGCGATCGCCAGCGGATTGTGTTCCAGCGCCGCGCGGTCGGGCGTGTCGACCGACGGCCGGTTGGTGAAGGCAGCGAACAGCCGGCGCACATAGTCTTCCGGCATGTCGAGCGTAATCAGCACCAGACGCGTGCCGCGCTGGCTGTCCGGCCAGGATGGCAGCCGCACCGGCGGATGCAGGATCTTCTGCACGCCATGCACGACCAGCGGCCGCGATGGGTCCTCCTGCAGTTCGATGACGCCCTTCATCCGCAGCAGGTGCTCGCCATGTGTGGAACGCAGGAGATCGAGGAACATCTCGATGGCTGAAAACGGCACCGGCCCGTCATGCACCAGCGAATGGGTTTTTACGCGCTGGTCGTGGCGATGGGCATGATCATGATGATCATGGTGGCCATCATGGTCGTGATCATGCGCGACCTCTTCGCCGAGCCAGCGCCGCACGTCGGCGGACTTGGTGGCCGGGTTGTAGAGGCCGCAGTCGAACAGCACCGCCACACCGGCTTTCGTCTCCCCGACATCAAGCAGTCGAGCCCCGGGATTGATCTGCCGCAGGCGCGCCCGCAGCGTTTCGAGATCGCCGGGATCGGCGACCAGATCGGCCTTGGAGAGCACGATGCGGTCAGCGACCGCGACCTGCTTGACCGCCTCGACATGCGCATCGAGTGTCGCATCGCCGTTGACCGCATCGACCAGGGTGATGACGCCATCGAGCCGAAAAGCCTGGACCAGGGCCGGATGGCCCATGATCGACTGCAGCACCGGTGCCGGGTCGGCCAGCCCCGTGGTCTCGACGATGACGCGGGCAAGGCGGGCGATGCGGCCGGTCTGCAGCCGATCGACCAGGTCGGCCAGCGTGTCGACAAGTTCGCCGCGCACCGTGCAACACAGGCAGCCGTCGGAAAGCTGGATGATGCCGTCGGAGGCCTGCTCGACCAGCAGATGGTCGATCGCCACCTCGCCATACTCGTTGATGATGACCGCGGTGTCGGCCAGCGCCGGATCCTTCAGGAGCCGGTTGAGCAGCGTGGTCTTGCCGGCGCCGAGGAAGCCGGTCAGCACCGAGACGGGGATCGGGAAACCGTTCATCTGATTCTGCCTTTTGATTTGAGCATGATCTCCAGCGAAAACCGGATTTTTTGGATTATGCTCTAATTCGCGACCTTGGCCGACTGGTCGCCTTGCGCGGCGGCACCCGCGATTTTCGGGCCCGTGCCGGCGGGTACCGGCTTGTCGGGCCGCCAGGTCGGGATCGGCACATCGGCATATTCCTGCGCGCCCTCGTCGAGGATTGCTTTCGGCGCCGGACCCGTGGCGCCGCCAAGGCCGACTGCAACCAGTGTCGGCACATGATCGAGCTTCTCCCGATAAGGCGACTTAGGCCGGTCCTTGGCGGCGGCCGGCGGCGGCGCCTCGGACTGCTCCGCCTTCGTCTTCTTCTTGCAGACCTCGTCATGCATGTCGTTGGGCGAGATCAGATCACCGTAAGGCGCGAGCGTGGTGACGGTGGTGGACCCGGCGGCAGGCGCGTCAAAGCCCTGATCGAGCAATTTGGCAGCGGCTTCGGCACGGCTGACCGCCGACTTCTCGCCAAGCACGACCGCCACCAGCGTGCGTCCGTTGCGGGTCGCCGACCCGATCATGTTGAAGCCCGACGGGCAGACAAAACCGGTCTTCATGCCGTCGGCGCCGGGATACCGGCCGATCAGCAGATTGTAGTTCGGAATCGCCTTCTTGCCGACCGCGAGCCCCTCGATCGAGAACCACGGCGCATATTGCGGAAACTCGCGGCGGATCGCCATCACCAGGATCGAAAGGTCGCGCGCCGTCGTGTACTGGTCGGGCGAGTAAAGGCCGTTCGGGTTGACGAAATGGGTGCCGTTCATGCCGAGCCGGGCCGCCTCGGCGTTCATCCTTTCGGCGAAAGCGGCTTGCGAGCCGCCGACATTCTCGCCGACCGCCATGGCGATGTCGTTGGCCGATTTGACCAGCATCATCTTCAGCGCATTGTCGAGCCGCATCACCGAGCCCGGCTTGAAACCCATCTTGCTCGGCGGTTCGCCGGCGGAGTGTTTGGTCACCTTGATCGGCGAATCGAGCTGGACTTCTCCGGCCGCGATCGCCCGGAAGGTCACATAGGCGGTCATCAGCTTGCTGAGCGAGGCCGGATACCAGCGCTTGAACGCATCCTGGTGCTGCAGGATCTGGCCGCTCTTCAGGTCGAAGACCACCACCGGATTGGCCAGCGCCGACCCGGCCAGAACCGACAGCATGATTGCGCCAGCCGGGAATAGTTTGAGGAAATGCCTGTGCCGCATGATCGAATCCGAAATCGCCTCTTGCCCTGATTGCCCCTGGCTCCGTAAGATTTCGTTACGTGACCGCCAGCATAAGGATCCGACCCTCAAAAACCGGAACGCATTATTGCGGTGCTATTTACCCTATGTGACGCCAACATGGCAAAGCGCCTGACAATCACAATTGCAAAGCCCGGGGCACAATTGCAAAGCCTGCGGCACAATTGCAAAGCACCGGCCCATTTGCAAAACCTCAGGCTGAAGCCGGCTGCACCAACAACGAAATGGAACCACCATGCCAATCCTGAACCGCGCCGCCGAAATGCAGGACGAAGTCGCCGGCTGGCGACAGCATCTGCACCAGACGCCAGAGCTGAACTTCGATGTCTTCAAGACCGCGGCCTTCGTCACCGAAAAGCTGAAAGAGTTTGGCTGCGACGATGTGGTGACCGGGCTCGGCAAGACGGGCGTCGTCGGCATCATTCGCGGCAGTCAGGGGGAAGGCCCCACGATCGGTTTGCGCGCCGACATGGATGCACTGCCGCTCAAGGAGATCACCGGCAAGCCCTACGCGTCGACCGTTCCCGGCAAGATGCATGCCTGCGGCCATGACGGCCACACCGCGATGTTGCTCGGCGCGGCGAAATATCTCGCCGAGACGCGCAATTTCACCGGCTCCGTTGCGGTGATCTTCCAGCCGGCGGAGGAAGGCGGCGGCGGCGGCAACGAGATGGTCAAGGACGGCATGATGGAACGCTTCGCTATCGCGAAAGTGTTCGGCATGCACAACATGCCCGGCCTGCCGGTCGGCCAGTTCGCCATCCGTCCAGGCCCGATCATGGCGGCGACGGCCGAATTCACCATCACCGTGAAAGGCAAAGGCGGCCATGCGGCGATGCCGCACGGCACGATCGACCCGATCGTCATCGCCAGCCAGCTGGTCGGCGCCCTGCAGACGATCGCTTCGCGCAGCACCGATCCGGTCGAGGCCGTGGTGGTGTCGGTGACCAAGTTCCACGCGGGCGACGCTTACAACATTATTCCGGAATCGGCCGAGATCGCCGGCACCGTACGCACGCTGAAGAAGGAAGTGGCCAAGAAATCGGAAGAGCGTATCCGGGCGATCTGCGCGGGGCTGGCTACCGCCTATGGCGCGACGATCGAAGTCGATTACGACGCGAACTACCCCGTGACGTTCAACCATGCGGATGAGACGGTCTTCGCCAGCGATGTGGCCGCCGACGTGGCGGGCGATGCCCAGGTGCACCGCGCGATCCAGCCGGTGATGGGCGGCGAGGATTTCTCCTACATGCTGGAAGCCCGGCCCGGCGCCTTCATCTTCATCGGCAATGGCGAAACCGCCGGTCTTCACAACCCGGCCTATGACTTCAACGACGAAGCCATCCCGCACGGCATGAGCTATTGGGTGAAACTGGCGGAGACGGCGCTAGCCGCTTGAGGCCGGTCAGTAAAAACGCCGGCCGAATTGCGTTCGGCCGGCCCTCTTGGCGAAACGATCCGAAGCGGCTATGTGTCGGGCCGCGTGGTCCCGTAGCTCAGTAGGATAGAGCGGCAGATTCCTAATCTGTAGGTCACAGGTTCGATTCCTGTCGGGATCACCACTCAGGTTCAAGCGGCTGGCATTTCCATTGCCTGAAGCAATCCCTACCGAGGCTTGTCGCTTGGCACCCATTTGAAGTGGTCGCCGTCCTTCTCGATCTGCCCGACACCCGGGAACGGGAAGTGTGGTGCGAAGATCATCTCGTGGTCCTCGGCCAGCGTCGTCAGGGTCTTGGCCCTGTTCTGCTCCGCTTCCGGCTTGTCGCTGTCGAAGGCCAAGGCCCAGTCCGGCTTGGCGAGCGAGATGATTGAGCTGTGCACCGTGTCACCAATATCGAACAGCCGTTCTTTTCCGGATTTGATCTGGTAGCCGACATGGCCAGGTGTATGGCCCTTGAGCGCTACCGACGTGATGTCAGGCGCAATTTGGACGCCGGCCTTGAATGGTTTCACATGGTCGGCGATGACACTGACGATATCGGCCGCATCCTTGTTGGACTTGGCAAAATCCCACTCCACGTCCGACATCCTTACCGTGGCATTGGGAAAAGCCAGTTTGCCGTCCTTGACCAGTCCTCCGATGTGATCGGGATGAGAATGGGTGATCAATATCTCGTTAACGTCACCGGGTTTGACACCGGCCTTGGCCAGGCTGTCCTGCAGCGCGCCGCCGACACCGGTGTCGATCAGCACGACACTGGTCTTCGATTTGACCAGCAGGGCGTCAACGCTCAGCGTGATGGTATCGGTCGGCGCCCCCGCCGCCTTGAGCAGTTCGCCGACTTCCGCGGGGCTGTGATCGAGGCCGAAGGTCTTGCCATCGTTGGGTTTGACGAACTGGGCGTCGTGCAGTGCAACGATGTCGAGCTTGCCAAGCTTGAATGATTTTGCATCCGGCTGCTGCGCCGGCATCTGCGCCATTGCCACGCCTTGATAAAAACCCATCAAGACCGTCATGGCCGTCAGCCTGATCGTGGGATTGAACCTTTTCATATGGGCATCCTCTGGCTGCGGAAGGCACGACCGTAGCGGAACACCACTAGTGGGGCGGATAATTCCGGGGTCGGGCCGATCACAAATTTGCTAGGGGATATAGGCCCTGGGCATGTTCCGGCAATGGGCGACCCGTTGCCTATAGCCGCCCCCTCGTGCGGCTCTATCGACTAGGCCGGACGGCCCCTGTCGTGCTCAAGGGCACCTGCCAGCCCCGAAGGATAGTCCGCGCAGAGTCAGCGCACTTCGTCTGAGCCATCGGCGACACCGACGCGATGACGGTAGACCATTTCCCATCCCTTCCAACCCGTGAACAGAAGGATGAGAACCACGATCAGCGAGAGGACAAGGCCGGTGGGCATCACCGCCGTCTCGCCATGGGCATAGCGCGAATACCAATTGTAGAGTTCGATCAGGACGACGACCACATTGCCGCCAGCGTGGAGCCACGCGTCACGCAGATTGCGGATTTGAACATCGCCCAAGACATCGGTCAGCCCGGCAAGAGCTGCCAAGGCGGCCATTATCAAACCCGCCCCGAGCAACCAAAGACTACCGGTGACCCATCCCGGATTGCCCGTTCGCCAGAAGATCAGGTCGCAAACGAAGGTGGCGACGAAAAAAGCGATCGGGAACGGGATCAGCATGGGATGGATCGGATGGCCGGCTATACTTGCGGTGCTTTGTGGGTTGCGGGCCATGGTAGTGCCTCCAAAGCCAGTCGCGCGCGACTGCATTGCATCTCTGAAAGACAGCATGAGGTAAGAACGCCGGCGCCGGCTGAATGTTCCACAACCGGAAGCGGCAGAGACCTCAGGTGCGGAGATGCATGCGGGGAGCAAACCCGTTCGATGGCGGAGCAGGTAGAGCGAAGTGGCGGGGGGCGCGTAGCTATGCCGCAATGTGCGCAAAGCTGGCCGTGCTCACCCACCATGGCGAACCATGGCGGGATTTTTCATGCTTCGGATGCGATCAGGCCGGCTCAGCGGACCCGGACGACAAAATGCTTGGTCACCGGCTCGATGATCTTCCAGGTGCCCTTGAAATCGGCTTCCACCACGAAGGCGTCGCCGGGGCCAACTTCGACCGGCGTGCCGCCGTCGGGCGTGATGATGATGCGGCCGGCGATCATGTGCACGAACTCATAGTCTGTGTAGGTCGCATGATAGGTGCCGGGCGACGCCCGCCAGGTTCCGGATATCACCTTGCCGTCTTCTGTCGTGTGCTGGACGGCGGTCTGCATGGTCGGCTGGCCCTCGACCACGATCCAGCCAGGCAGATCGCCGGCTTCCGCGTGCTCGACCGCGCCGAATTTGAAGATGGTTTTGTTCGTCATGTCGGGCTCCGTTTGCTTCGTGTGTTCGCGGTCGGATAGCCGATGCACATGACGGGAGCAATGCCGTGCCATGCGAAACAGGTGCGGCCGCGCATCCGGGCATGCCCCGCCCGCTGCCCGCGCCGACTTGGAGTGCTATGGCTTGTGCCGTGCCGAGACCAACTCCGCCCTGCGTTGCGCCGTCTCCAGCCCGAGGCCGATGAACGCGCGCGCGTGCTTGGCGAGGGCCATATTGTCGGTCCACAGATTGCGCCAGATGGCGGTCTTCTTCGACAGGTTTTCGTCGACGATCTCCGAGGAGAAGGATTCGAAGCTGAGGTCGTCGGCATAGCCGATGGCGGTCAGCGCATCGAATATCCCGGCGAAGTCGATATTGCCGGTGCCGAGGAAGCCGCGATGGCTCTCGCCTATATGGACATAGCCGATCTTGGCCGCCGCGTGGCGGATGGCGAGACCGACATCGGCCTCCTCGATGTTCATGTGGAAAGTGTCGAGATGCAGGAAGATGTTGTCCGACCCGGTGTCCTCGATGAAGGCGAGGCCCTGCGCGGCGGTGTTGAGCAGGTTGCTCTCGAAGCGATTGACGATTTCGAGGTTGAGCGTGACGCCGGCGGCCTTCGCCGTCTCGGCGACCTTTGCCAGCGTTGCCGCGCTGCGGTTCCATTGATCGCGTGTCGGCGCCTCGACCTGCAGCCCATGGCTGGTCGAAAGAATGCCGGCGACCTTGCGGCCGCCAAGATCGCGCGTCAGCGCGATGGTGTCGTTGAGGATCTCGACGCCGCGCGCGGCGATCGCCTTGTCGGCGCTCGAAATATCGCCATCTCCAGGCAATCCAATGCTGATCGCGACGCCGAGATCAAGAGCGGCAATGCGTTTGGCAAGCGCGCCGATATCGACATTGGCGGGGTCGAGATAGGAGAATTCGATCAGGTCGAACCCGGCCTTCTTGGTATTGGCCAGCGTGCGTTCGAGCTCGCCCTGCGCCGAGCTTGCCGACCAGACGAAGGAATGGATTCCGATGCGCGACATGATCGTCTCCGGCATTGAGATGGGATGAGAATGGGTGCGGCCGGGATCACCCCGGCCGCACCAGCCGTGGGAGGCTTAGCGGGCCGCGGTCCAGCCCTTGTAATCCTTCAGGTTCTCGGCCGTGATCAGCTTCGGGTCAAGTAGCACCGTCGGCTCAGCGGGCTTCTTGCCGGCCAGCAGATCGGCCGCCATGGTCAGCGATTGGCCGGCCATCACATAGGGATCCTGCGAGGCCGAGGCCTTGATCATCGATTTGCCAGACGCCAGTTCCTTCTCGATATCGGGTGCGCCATCGACTGCCGTGAAGACGAACTCGGAACGGTTGAGCTGCTTGGCGGCGAGTTCGGCGCCGATCGCCGTCGGATCGTTGATGGCGAATACCGCGTCGATCTTGTCAAAACGAGTGAGCAGCGACTGGAACACTTTCAGGCCGCCGTCACGCGAGCCTTCGGCATTCTGGTCGTCGGACAGGATCTTGATGTCGGGATGCTGGGCAAGCACGTTCTTGCAGCCCTTCACCCGCTCCAGGATCGACGAAGACGCCGGTCCGTTGAGGATGACGTAGTCGCCCTTACCGCCGGTGTGGTCGACCAGGTATTGGCAGGCTTCCTCGCCGGCCTTGACGTTGTTGGTCATCACAGTGACGTCGGCGCCCGGTGCCGAAACGTCGAAGGCGGCGACGACGATGCCGGCGGCCTGCGCCTTCTTCACCGCGGGAGCGATTGCCTTGGCGTCGACCGCGTTGAGCATGATCACGTCGACGCCGGCGGCGATGAAGGAATCCACCTGCGAGACCTGCTTGTTGAGGTCATAGTCGGCCGACACCGACGTCACCTCGACCTTCGGATTGATCTTCCTGGCCGCATCCTCGATGCCCTTGATGGTGGCGACGAAGAAGGGGTTGCCGAGCAGGCCGACCGAGATGCCGACCTTGTTGAGGTCCTTGGCCGATGCCGGCACGATGGCGACGGCCGCGAGGGCGGCGCCGCAGAGCAGTTTGGCGATGGTCTTCATTACGCTTACTTCCTCCTGATGCCCCGCGCCTCTCACGGTGCGTTACAAGCCGGTCTTTAATGCCGGCGACCAGGTCACTCACGTTCTCGCCCCTGCTTGGAGCCGGTAGCGGTCGAGGGCGACCGCCACGATGATGACCAATCCCTTGATGATGTACTGCCAGATATCAGAGACACCGGCCAAGATGAGCCCGTTGGACAGCACCGCGATGATCAGACCGCCGATCAGCGTGCCCCAGATCGACCCGACGCCCCCGACGAAGCTGGTGCCGCCGAGGATGACGGCGGCGATGGCGTCGAGTTCATAGCTCTGCCCGAGTTGTAAGCCGTTGGCGGCGTAGAGCCGGGCCGCCGACATCGCGCCGCCGAGACCGGCGAGCAGGCCGGAAACGCCGTAGACGAAGAGCAGCACCAGCGGCACCTTGATACCGGTCAGTCTGGCTGCCTCGGCATTGCCGCCGACGGCGTAGATCCAGGTGCCGAGCACGGTGCGCTTCAGCACCAGCCAGGACAGCACCACCACCGATAGCGCGATGATGACCAGCCAGGGGATGCCGAGCACCGAACCGTTGCCGATGAAGTCGAACGGCAGGTCGGAGTTGAACACCGTCGTGTCCTGCCCGAGCAGG
The DNA here is from genome assembly GCF_006441095.1 of Mesorhizobium sp. B2-5-4. NCBI lineage: Bacteria > Pseudomonadati > Pseudomonadota > Alphaproteobacteria > Hyphomicrobiales > Phyllobacteriaceae > Mesorhizobium > Mesorhizobium sp. B2-5-4. The sequence goes on from NZ_VFUR01000006.1 coordinate 139,393, forward strand.
CGGGCAACGCCGCGCACGGCGGTCAGCGAACCCAACGTGACGATGAACGGCGGCAGCCTGATATAGGCGACCAGCAGCCCGTTGATGAGCCCGAAACCGAAACCGACCAGGATGGCCGCCGGCACGCCGAGCAGGCCCCAGTCCGGCACCAGCGACACCAGCACCGCCACCATCGCCGAGGCGGCGAGAATGGAGCCGACCGACAGGTCGATGCCGCCGGTCAGGATGACGAAGGTCATGCCGGCGGCAAGCACGATGTTGATCGACGATTGTTGCGTGACGATGAGCAGGTTGGTGCCGGTCAGAAAGCGCGGATTGATGAACTGGAAGCCGGCGGCAAGCAGCACCAGCACCGGCAGCATGCCAAGCGCCGCAAGCGCGGTGCGCAGCCGCCGGCTTCTGACCGCCGCCTGATCCACGCTCTTCGTCCCGGTCGTCCTGTCTGTCATCGCTGAGACGCTCCCGTCGCAAGTTCCATGATCGCTTCCTGGCGAAGCGGCTCGCCTTCGGATGCCGTCACCTCGCCAGCGATCGCGCCATCGCGCATCACCAGCACGCGGTCGGCGACGCCGATCACCTCGGGCAATTCGCTGGAGATCATCAGGATGGCGATGCCCTTGTTGGCGAGATTGTCGATCAGCCGGTAGATTTCCGACTTGGCGCCGACATCGACGCCGCGGGTCGGCTCGTCGAGGATGACGACCTTCGGCTCGGTCTCCAAGAGGCGCGCGAGCAGCACCTTCTGCTGGTTGCCGCCCGACAGCGAGCCGGCATTGGCCTGTGCCGAGCCGGTGCGGATGGACAGGTCGGCAATGGCCTTTGCCGCTCTCCTGTCGGCGGCGGTGAAATCGCGAAAGCCGCCGGCTCGCGCATCCCTGGCCAGCACGCCCATGCTGATGTTGTCCGAAATCGACATGTCGAGGAACAGGCCGAGTTCCTTGCGGTCCTCGGTGAGATAGGCGATGCCGGCGTCGAGCGCCTCGCGCGGCGAGCCGATGGTCACCGGCTTGCCGTCGAGTTCCATCGTGCCGGCGCTGCGCTTGTCGGCGCCAAAGATCAGCCTGGCAAGCTCGGTGCGGCCCGAGCCGACGAGGCCTGCCAGTGCCAGCACCTCACCGTGATGGAGGTCGAACGAACAGTTCTTCAGCAGACGCCCGTCGGACATGCCGCGCACCGAGAGCGCGACGGCGCGTTTCTCGTCCGGCGGGCGATGATCCTTCTTGTAGAAGGCGGAGAGATCGCGGCCGACCATCATCGAGACCAGGCGCGACGCGTTGAGGTCGGCGCGATCGAGCGTGCCGACATAGCCGCTGTCGCGCAGCACACTGACGCGGTCGGCGAGTTGGTAGACCTCCTCCATGCGGTGGCTGATGTAGATGATCGCAATCCCTTGCGCTTTCAGCGTCGCGATCACCTCGAACAGGCGGTCGGTCTCGCGCGAGGTCAGCGACGTGGTCGGCTCGTCCATGACGATGATGCGCGCATTGGTCGACAGCGCCCGGGCGATCTCGACCAGCTGGCGCTCGCCGAGCGACAGGCTGGAAACCAGGGCACGCGCCGAGAAGGAGACACCGAGCCGGCCGACGATCTCGGCGGCGCGGCGGTTGCACTGGTCGCGGTCGACGACGCCGAACCGGCGCGGCTCGTTGCCGAGGAAAATGTTCTGCGCCACCGTCAGGTTCGGCGCCAGTGACAATTCCTGGTAGATCACCGCGATGCCGGCGGCGCGCGCCTTGATCGGATCGCCGGTCGCGGCGAGCGCGCCATCGATCAGGATCTCACCGCCGGGATCCGGCCGATAGGCGCCGGACAGCACCTTCATCAGCGTCGACTTGCCGGCGCCGTTCTCGCCCATCAGCGCGTGCAGTTCGCCTGCGTGGACGCTGAGCGAGACGTCCTGCAGGGCGCGTATCGCGCCAAAGGTCTTGGAGATGTGGCGCATCTCCAGCACCGGCTGGCGCGCCGCTAGCGTCCGGACTGCCGCGCTCATCGCGCACCCCCTGCCGTATTGGCGGCGCTATCATGCCCGGCAACGCGATCGCGCCAGGTGTCGCGATAGCCGGCGAGGCCGCCGAATTGTGTCGCCTGCACCGGCTCCGGCGGCTCGGCAGCGAAGTCTCGGCCCACGCTCCCGAAGGCGAGCGCCGCGGCGCCCGTGGCGCTGCCTTCCAGCGAGGCACCTTGCAGGAAGGCCTGACCGGGACGCAGCTGCGCCAGCAGCCCGGCGAGCAGGCCGCCAGTGTTCAGTCCGCCATCGACGATGACGGTATTATCGGAATGGCTGAGGTCGAGGCAGAGATCGATCATCAGCGCCACGTAAAGCAGCGCCACCGCCGCGCGTTCACCGGCATCGGGCGTGCGCCCGACCAGCCGGCCAGGGCGATCCGGCATCGGCCCGCCCGGAGCGAAGCTCGGCAGCGCCGTGAGGCTGGCATCGATCGCCTGCTGTATCGGGCCATGCGGGATCGGGCCTTGCCAGCCGCCGCTGATGACGGCGAATTCGCGCCCGCCCATGAAACGGATGGTCGGCACCGGACCGCCGTCGACATCGACATTGACCAGCATGTCGCGGTCGCGGTCGAGCGCTTCGAGCGGACAGTCGGGATTGAGTACGACGACCCAGGTGCCAGTCGACACGACGGTCAGCGGTCCAAGCCCTTGCCGTCGATAGGCGTACAGCGCCGCATTGGAGTCGTGGACGCCGTTGTGGATAGCGATCGATCGCCCGGTACTGCCGAAGCGCTGCTCGCCGATGACGGCGCCGGCGCGTTCGAAAGCCGGCATCTGGCCGCGCCAGCCTTCGGCGTCGACCAGCGAGGAAAAATCACGTTCGCGCGGCGCCCACAAATGCGAATGGCAACCGAGATAGGACACCTCGCAGACCGGCAGGCCGCCGAGACGCCAGCTCCAGTACTGGGGATAGCCGAGGAACCATTTCGCCGCCGCGAACGTGTTGGGATCGACTTCCTGCAGCCACAGCATGTGACGGCCATAGTTGAAGCCGAGCGGCAGGCGGGGAGAGAACGTCTCGGCGAAATCCGGGATACGGCGGTCGATCCGCGCCGCGATTTCGGCCGGCGGCTCCTGCTCGTAGTCGAGGATCGGATGGGTCAGCGCCTTGTCGTCGACAAGGGCGAAGGTGCAGCCATGGCCCGACACCATCACTCCTTCCACGCCGTGGCTCTCGACCGCGTCGGTGACGGCACCGAACGCCCAGCCATGGAGGGCGGCATCGTCGAGTACGCTGAAACCGCCTTGTCGCGTCCATTTCGGCTGCGTGCGGCGCTCGTCGAGGATGCGTCCGTCCTGGCCGAAGACGAACAGCTTCGAATTGGTCTTGCCGAAGTCGAGCACCGCCACGTTCACGCGAGGGCTCCCGAGGTTGAAGCAATCCGCACCATGACGCCGGCATCCTCCAGCATGCGCGCATCGGCATCGGAGAGCCCGTCATCGGTGACCAGCGTGCCGATGCGCGACAGGGGCAGCGCGACATTGCGGGCGTGGATCGACAGTTTGCGGCTATCGGCCAGCACCACGATCTGATCGGCGCAGAGGCTGAGGTCGACGATGGAGCGCACCAGCAGCGGATGCGATTCCAGCAGCCCTTCCTGGTTGAGGCCTTGCGTGCCGAGAAAGAATTTCGAGGCATAGAACGGCGTTGCCTGGGTCAGCGAATGGATGATGCCTGGCTCGCGGTGCAGGTCGCCGCCGGCAACCGTCAGGCTGCAATGGCCATGATCGCTGAGATAGGCCGCGAGCGGCATCGAGTTGGTGTAGAGCCGGATGTTGCGGTCGGCGAGCTTGACGCCGAGATGAAAGCAGGTCGAGCCGCCATGGACGATGACGGCATCGCCATCGCGTACCATGGTCGCGGCGACCGCCGCGATCTGCCGCTTGGCCTCGACGGCAAGGTCACGGTTCTCGTCATAGGGTCGGGCATAGGCGACGCCCGCATGCGAAGCGCCGTCGAGTGCCGAGATACCGCCATAGACCTTGCGGGCTTCACCGGCCTCATCAATTCGGTCGATATCGCGCCTGACCGTCGCCGCCGAGACACCGAGCCGCTCCTGCAACTCGCGCACGGAGGCGAACGGGCGGTCCCGCAGCAATTCGATGATCTGACGCTGGCGGCCGAGGTCGTTCAACCTTCCTCCCTGACGCATTTTCCGTGGCAATTGGTGCAACTTACTCAACATTAGTCGGATTGCAAGCTGATTTGACGATAGTAGATCAGCATTGACGCAGATCACTCACATCTGCGATACCATCGCCAACACCGGTCCCGACGACGGGATTTTGTGCGAGCGCTGGAGAAAAGGGCCATGGCAACCCAAGCTGATGCACAGGAACTGGCCGCCTTGCGGGCGCTTTCGGCCAGCATCGGACTGAACCCGCATATGACACAGGCGGCGGGCGGCAACACCTCGCTCAAGGCCGGCGACACGCTGTGGATCAAGGCCTCGGGAACCTGGCTGAAGGATGCCCTCAGCGACGACATCATGGTGCCGGTGGCGATGGCACCGCTGCTCAAGGCCGTCGAGCAGCGTGATCCAGCCGCCGACAAACCACAGGCCTTCGCCATCGAAGACCTCAATCCGCGTGGCCTGCGCCCGTCGATCGAGACCACGGTGCATGCCTTGATGCCGCAACGCGTGGTTCTGCATGTCCACTGCGTCGACACGATTTCGCTTGCCGTCCAAGCCGATGGCGAGGCCGAGGTCGCCAGGCGGCTGGGCGACATCGAATGGGCCTGGGTGCCCTATTTCCGGCCAGGCCTACCGCTCGCCCGCGGCATTGCCGAGAAATTGCGGCCGGGGGTCGACGTGCTCATCCTTGGCAATCACGGGCTGGTGGTCGCCGCCGAAACCGTCGCCGCGGCGGAAGCCTTGCTGCATCGCGTCCGGTCGCTGCTGGCGCGGCAGCCGCGCACGACCGCAGCACCTGATATCGCCGCCTTGACGGTGCTGGCCGGCGACTACCGATTGCCGGCGGATGTCGAAGCGCACGCGGTCGCGCTCGATGCGGAAAGCCTGGAGATGGCCGAAGCCGGCAGCCTCTATCCGGACCATGTCATCTTCCTTGGCCAGGGCTCGGTCGTTGCGAAACCGGGCGAGGACGTGGCCGGCGTCATCGCGCGGGTCGGCGCGGCACCGGTGGCAATCCTGTTTCCCCGCGCCGGCGTTCTGATGCGCGGCGACGCCAGCGCCGGTGCCGACGCCATGCAGCGTTGCCTCGCCGACGTGACCGCGCGCGTCGATGGCAAGGCGCGGCTGAACTATCTCACCGCCGCCGAGAATGACGAGCTGGTCAACTGGGACGCCGAGCAGTATCGCCAGAAGCTAAACGCCGCCAGCACGGCCTAACAGGGGACGGACGACATGACGCCACTTGTCGTCGGCATCGACATCGGCACCTCCGGCGCCCGGGCCGTCGCCATGCGTCAGGATTTTTCCATCGCCGGCCAATCCGCAGTGCCACTCGACAGATTTGGCCAGAACCCCCGTGATCCCCGGACTTGGTGGCAAGCGATCCAGGCGGCGCTGGCGGATCTGCTTTCGGGCATCGACCGCGCCGCGATCCGGGCCGTCGCCGTCGACGGCACGTCGGGCACGCTGCTGCCGGTCGACATCGATGGGCGGCCGCTGGCCGAGCCACTGATGTACAACGACAAGATCGATGACGCCGACATCCTGGCCATGGTCGCCCGTGAGGCGCCGGCAGCGAGCGCCGCCCACGGAGCGACTTCCGGCCTCGCCAAAGCCTTGCGGTTCCAGCATCAGCCCGGCATAGCGGCCGTGCTGCACCAGGCCGACTGGATCGCCGGCAACCTGTCCGGACGCTTCGGCGTCAGCGACGAGAACAATGCGCTCAAGACCGGCTATGATGTCGAGGCCCGCCGCTGGCCGGACTGGATCGCGACCACCGGCATGCGCATGGACCTGCTGCCCGATATCGTCGAACCGGGCGATGTCACCGGCACGCTAACCGCGGCCGCCGCGGAGCTTTTCGGCCTGCCGCGCGATGTGGTCGTGGTTGCCGGCACCACGGACGGCTGTGCCTCGTTCCTGGCGACGGGCGCCACCGCGGCCGGCGACGGCGTCACCGCTTTGGGCTCCTCGCTAACCATCAAGATCCTGTCCGAACGGCCGATCTCGGCGCCGCGATTCGGCATCTACAGCCATCGGCTCGGCGATGTGTGGCTGGCGGGCGGCGCCTCGAATTCCGGCGGCAAGGTGCTGGCGCAGCATTTTCCGCTCGCGCGGATCATCGAACTCAGCGCGATCATCGACCCCACGACCGAGACCGGCCTCGACTACTATCCGCTTGGTGCGGCTGGCGAACGGTTTCCCGTGGCCGATCCGGCCTTGGCGCCGCGTCTCACCCCACGGCCCGCTGACGATGCCGACTACCTCAAGGCGATGTTCGAGGGCATGGCGGCGATTGAGGCGCTTGGTTACAGCAGGCTGGCCGAACTTGGCGCGCCGGCCCTGACCTCCATTCGCAGCGTCGGTGGCGGCGCCGCTAACCCGGTGTGGAGCGCGATCCGGCAGCGCAAGCTCGGCGTCGCGTTCCTGCCGGCATTGTCGGACGAGGCCGCCGCGGGTACGGCGCGGCTGGCGCTGAAAGGCGCAAGCGAGGCAGGGCTTCTATGAATACGAAAAAGCTCGAACGTCTCGACGGCATCGGGCCGCTGGCGGAACGCTATCAGGTCTTCCTGCTCGACCAGTTTGGCGTGCTGCATGACGGGCAGGCTCCCTATCCCGGCGCGGTGGCGGCACTGCCCACGCTGAAGCGCGCCGGCAAGACCGTGGTGCTGATCTCCAATTCCGGCAAGCGCGCCCGGCCCAACGAGGCACGCCTGCTGAAGCTTGGCTTCGAGGCCGGCAGTTGGGACCATTTCGTGTCCTCCGGCGAGGTGGCGTGGCGACGTTTCCACGAGATGGCGGCGACCGGAGCCTTGCGGTCCGGCACGAGGTGCCTGCTGATCAGCCGCGACGGCGACCGCAGCGCGATCGAAGGCCTGCCCTTCGGGCTGGCGGAGGCTGGCGAAGACGCCGAACTGGTGCTGATTTCGGCCAGCGAGGGGGACCGCCACGACCTCGACCACTATCGCCGGCTGCTCGCCCCGGCGGCGGCGCGGCAAGTACCGTGCTTCTGCACCAATCCCGACAAGATCATGCTGACGGCGGTCGGACCTCGCTTCGGCGCCGGCGAGATCGCCGATCTCTACGAAACCCTGGGCGGCGGTGTCACCCGCATCGGCAAGCCCTATCCGGCGATCTTCGAGGCGGCACTCGCCCTGGCCGGCGAACCAGAGCACGGCAGCGTGATCTGCGTCGGCGACAGTGTCGAACACGATGTTGCAGGCGGCAATGGTGTCGGAATCGCAACGGCGCTGGTGCTGGGTGGAATACTGGCCGGCACGCCTGACCTTGCCGCTGTTTTCGACGAACACAAGGCCTGGCCGGATTACACCACGAATTCGTTCAGCTTTCGCTGACCGCTTCCAGCATCCGTCTTGCGCTTTCCTCGTCGGTGATCAGGATTGTCGGCACAATCAGGTTCATGGCGCCGAGCAGCGCATCGGTCTTTTCCGCGCCGCCGGAGGTCAGAATGCGGATCGGCGCCTTGCGCAGCCGGTCGACGTTCACCGACATCACATGGTTGTTGACGGGATGGTCGACCAGATCGCCATTGCGGTCGTAGAAATGGAACAGGAGGTCGCCGACGGCGCCGCGCGCCAGCAGCGCCTCCCGGTCCGCTTCCCTGAGGAAGCCGCCGCGCGAGAAGGTGGTGGCTGAAGCGATGCCGCCAACACTCAGCAGAACGGCATCGAGCGCGTCGGCCATTTCAAAAACCTCCTGCAGACCGCAACGTTCGACCAGCGCGATCTTGGTCTCGACGCTGTCGACGACGGCCGGCGTCGGCATCAGATAGCCGTCGCCCTGGAAGATTTGGGCGAAGCGCCAGGCGAACTCGGCCGGGTTGGTCCGGCGTGCGATGCCGACGCCGCCAAGCAGCGAAATCACCTTGAAATCGGTCAGCGATTTGGCGCTGATGAACGGCAAGGTGTGGAACAGCGTATTGCCCCAGCCGACGCCGACCTGCATGCCGGACTTCATCGCATCGGACAGGAACATGCCGGTCTTGGCGGCGATTGCCGGGATCGGGTCGGCATTGGCCGCTGTCAGCGGCGCCACCAGCGCCTGCTGCAGGCCGAAGGTCTTTTCGAGCGCGCGTTCCAGCCGCACGATCTCCAGAAGCTCGCTCTCGATGGTGATCTTGACCTCGTTGCGCGACCGCGCCTCCGCCAGCATGCGCACGATGGTGACACGGCCGACCCCAAGCACGTCGGCGATCTCGTTCTGCGTCATCTGCTCGACGAAATACATCCAGGCGGCGCGGATCCTGAGGCGGTCCGTCCGGCTCTCGCTGACGACCTGCTCGGTCGCTTCGGCTCCTGCCCGCCTTTCGTCGGTTTGTCGTCCCCTGGCCAAATGATCCCTCCCCCGCGGCGGCGGACGCGCGCGCCGTCGCCGATTCTGCGTGCTGGTCTAGTATCGCCTATTGATCTACCAATCGATAGGAACAATGTAGAGTCGGTGGGCCGGCCATTGCAGGTGGCTCCGCACGGCACATTCGAGGCGAACCGCGATGCTCCGACAAATCTCCGAAGATGTCCGCGTCAACCTCAAGGACCGGCTGCGGGAAGTCCGTGACATCATCCGCCAGAGCCGCCATGACGGCGCCAGCGAGGCCAGCCTGCTGCACGAAGCGACCAGTCATCTGCCGCCGTTTCCGGGCAAAGGCATCGAAGGCCTGCTCAGCCATGCCGCGAGTGCCGTCGACGAAGCGCTGTCGATCGCCGAATCCTTCGTTCCGCATGAACGTCCGATAAGGGTCGACGGAACGACCGTAAAAGGCCTCGGCACCTATTTCCCGGCAGGGGACGAAGACCAGCAATTGAGCGCCGAGCGCCTGTTCCGGCGCGACATGTATTATCTGACCAAGGCGGTGCTTGCCGGGCTGAAGATAGACCATGCCCGTATCCATGAAGCCGGGTTCGCCGCCGTCCACGCGGCCATGCGCAGGCGCCATGGCGATCTGTTGGCTGCGCTGGCCGCGCCTGGTGCTGGACTGCAGGCGATCGCGGCGACGTGTTCGGCGTTGCTGATCGAGTGCCTCGGCCATCGCCCGATCCGTTTTGATGACACCGCCCCGGAAGCGACGGCAATGAGTGATAGGGCGCTCGACATAAGCTGCCTGGGGCCGGTCGTCCTGGCCTGCGGGCTGGCGACAAACGGCCGCAACGATGCGCCGGAGCCCGACATGCTGGAAATCGCGATCCTGGCCGCCGATATCCGCCGCGACCGTATCATCCAGGCCTGCGCCAAAACGAGCCCGGCCGATGAATTGACACCTGTCTTCGCCACCTTGCTTGCGCATTTGCCATAAGGCCTCCTGGCGCAGTTCCAGAAAACAGAGCGGCCGCAGGGCTACTCCCCGGCCGCCATCGCCGTGATCGTCTTCTTGGCGCGCTGAATCGAGGCCGGGCTCATCGACAGTTCGGTGAGACCCATCTCCAGGAAGGCGGGGATGAGATCCGGCCGGCCCGCCGCCTCGCCGCACATGCCCACCATGATACCGGCGGCGACGCCGGCCCTTGCCGTCAGTTCGATCGCAGACATGACGGCTGGATTGGTGACGTCGTTGAGCTTCGCAACGGTCGGGTTGAGCCGGTCGGCGGCCATGATGTACTGGGTCAGGTCGTTGGTGCCTATCGAGAAGAAAGCCACCTCCTTGGCCAGTGCCCGGGCGATCAGCACGGCAGCCGGGGTTTCGATCATCACGCCGAGATCGAACGTCGCGTGCGGCACGCCTTCGGCCTGGAGTTCGGCGGCGCATTCGTCGACAAGAACGCGCGTCTGCCGCACCTCGCCAAGATCGGAAACCATCGGCAGCATCACCTTGATGTTGCCGTGTACGGCGGCCCTTAGCAGCGCCCTGAGTTGGCGCTTGAAGATATCGGGCCGGTCGAGGCACATGCGGATGCCGCGCCAGCCGAGGAACGGATTTTCCTCGTCGGGAAACTCGATGCCGGCAATCGGCTTGTCGCCGCCGATGTCGAGCGTGCGCACGATGACCGGATAAGGCGCGAAGGCCTTGGCCAGCGCCGCATAGGTCTCGGCCTGCATGTCTTCCGACGGCAGGTGCATGTGACGCATGAACAGGAGCTCGGTGCGGAACAGGCCGACACCCATGGCGCCGGCTTCCTGCGCCGCCTCGATCTCCTCGAGCGAGCCTATATTGGCCGCGACTTCGATCACCTTGCCGTCCGCCAGCTTCGGCGTCACCGTCTTGAAGGCGGCCAGGCCGGCACGTTCCTTCGCCGCCGCTTCGACCCGGCTGGCGAAATCGGCGCGTGTCGCCGCATCGGGATCGATGATCACCTGGCCGGTATTGCCGTCGAGCGCTACTTCTTGCGCCGTGCGCAAGGCATTGATCCGGTCGCCAAGGCCCAGTACCGCCGGAATGCCATGCGAGCGAGCGATGATGGCGATGTGCGAAGTGGCGCCGCCATGGCCGCACACCACGCCGCCGATGCGTTTCAGCGGCGCACGCGCCAGGTCCCAGGCGCCGATGTCGTCGGCGATCAGGATCGCACCTTGCGAAATATTTTCGAGGCTGACGTCGTCTTGGCCCAGCAGCGCCAGGCAGATCTGCCGTCCGACCGCATGGACATCGTCCGCCCGCGCATTGAGGTAATGATCGTCGACGGCGCTGAAATCGGCGGCGATGGTGGAAGCTGCGGTAATCATGGCCGAGACCGCGTCATTGCCGCCCTTGATCGCCTTCTCGGCCTCGCCGGTCAGGCTGTCGTCGGCCGCGATATCCCTGAGCGCCGCCACGATGCCCCGCTCACCGGCCGACAGACTATCCTGCGCCAGCGCCCGATCCATACGCGCCTGGACAGCGGCGACGGCGGCGCGGAACCTGTCGATTTCGCCGGCGATCTCATCGGCTTGCAACATGCGGCCCTGTCCGGCGATGTCAGGCGGGAAATGCGCGAATGCCGGCCCGACGGCAACGCCCTCGCTTGCGGCGACACCACGCAAACCATTCGCTTCGGCTGGTGCCGCCGGCGCGGATTGGGACGCAGGCGCCGCTTTCTTGCCTGCGTCATTCGCCGGGGCGTGGGCTTCGTCGTCATCGAGACCCGCCTTGGGGTTCTCGAGATAGCCGATCAGCGCCTCGATCGCCTCGATGGCATCGGCGCCGTTCGCCCGCACGGTGACTTCCTGGTTTTCCTTGACCGCCAACAGCATCAGCTTGACCGAGCTCTTGGCGCTGACCGCCTTGCCGTCCTTGACCAGTTCGACGTCGGATTCGAAAGCCTTGGCGAGCTTGACGAAGCGCGTGGCGGGACGGGCGTGCAAACCTTCATGCACTCTGACGATGGTCGAGCGTTCCATGGCAAATACTCTGCTTTTTTGGGCGCCAAAGCCAGACCGGCTGGGGCGCGAATGCTTTCAGGCGGCGATGGTGATGATCGCGTCTGTTTTCAGGGCGGCCACGAGCGCTTGCGTATCGACCTGCGATGCACAGATCTCGCCCGGCCTTTCGGCCTCACTGGCGCCATTGAACGAGATGACGACGTGGCCCATCTCGAGGACCTTGCTCCAGGCGCTGGAGCCGACCGCGGTTATAACGGCCGAAACCGGGCCAAGGGTGATCGACGCGCCCTTTTCAGGCGCGCCGTCGCTGGGTCCGATCTCCGTCTTGTGGAGCACGGAAACCTCGGCAAGCTCCGGTGGCGAGCCATCCGCGAACAGGATGACCACGCCGCCCTCGGCGAGGTCCGCCACTTCGGGTCCTATTGCCGTGACCCGTGTCTTGAGAAGAACCGACATATGGCGAACCTCGTTATTTCTGGTGTCTAGAACACGATCAGGGAGACGATCCAGGCGATCAGCACCGAGACCGGACCCATGATCTGGCGGCTGATGAGCACCGCCGGCACGCCGATTTCGATGGTTTTCGGCTTGGCTTCACCCAGTGCAAGGCCGACAGGAACGAAGTCGCAGCCGACTTGGGTGTTGTAGGCAAACAGCGCCGGCAGCGCCATTGCCGGCGAAATCGTGCCGTTGGCGATCTGCGGGCCGATAATGGCGACGCCGATGACCTGCGCGATGACGGCGCCTGGCCCCAGGATGGGCGACAGGAACGGCAGGCCGCAGATGGCCGAGATGACCAGCAGGCCGACGATGTTGTTGGCCAGCGGTCCCATCGGCTGCGCCAGCACGTCGCCGATGCCGGTGTACAGGATCAGGCCGATAAGCATGGTCACGAAGGCCATGAACGGCAGCACGTTGCGGACGACCTGGTCGATGGTCCGGCGGCCGGCATTGAAGAAAATGCCGACGACACGACCCATGACGCGGCCGATCGTGCTGATGAACCCGATCAAGCCACCCTCGCTGGGCAGCGCCGTCGGCGTCGCAGTGCGGTTGTTTGAGCTCATCGACGCTGCTCCCCCTGCAGCTGTGACCGCCTCGGAACCGTCCGCCATTGTGACATTGGCCGGTTTCACGCCCGAAACATAGATATCCTCGGTGATGAACTGGGCGAGCGGCCCAGCCTGGCCGACCGGCGTCAGGTTGACGGTCGGGATACGCTTGCGCGGATAGACGCCGCATCGCGCGGTGCCACCGCAATCGACGACAACAACCGCCATCTCGCCTTCCACTGGCGGCGCCTTGAAACCGTCTACGGCTGTGGCGCCGGTCATGTCGGCGATGAGCTGGGCCACGGGATGGATCCCGCCACCGGTGACGGAGACGACCTTGTCGCGCTGCGCGGTCGGCTCGATGACGAGCGGGCCGCCCCAGCCGGTGGAACCCCGGGAGACTTTTACGGCTTTGTATGTCTTGGTCATGATGTCCTCCCCGCCCTTACAGTTCAACGCCCTGGCGGCGTGCCATGATGGCTGTGATGCGCTCGGTCAGCATGCCCTTGAGCAGGATCACGACGAGACCAACGATCGCGTACCAGATCGCCACCTTGACATGGTAACCGGCGACGACAACGCCCCGCTTCTCGAGATCGAGCAAGGCAACGAGCATGCCTCCCCAGACGAAATATTCGCCAGGGTTGATGTGCGGGAAGAGGCCGAGCGGCGGATGCACGTAGGACACGGCCGCGTCATAGAAGGCGGGCTTGTGCCTCTCTTCCAGGAACGACCCGAAGGTGTAGGCCATCGGGTTGGTGAGGAAAAACACCGCCAGCAGCGGTAGCACGGTATAGCGGGTCAGCGCGATGCGGCCAGCACCACGCGCCAGGCCGTGGACACGCTCTTCGCCGACCAGTTCGGTGACGGCGTAGAAGGCTGTCATCAGCACGACAAGTGTCGGGATGATGCCGGTGACAAAGCCGGCGAAAACCTCGCCGCCCTTCTGGAAGATGCCGATGAAGTACTTGCCGATGGCAGTGAGCCAGCCAAGCTGCTCTTCCTGCTGCACATTTTTCAGCTGTTCCTTCAGCTGCTCGGCGGTGACCGGCGCCCCGTCGGTCTGCGCCTGCGCAAGGATCACGAGATGATCGGAAGCATGCTCGACGGCGAGCCTGCCATGCAATGCAGCGTCCGAAACCATGGCACCCGCGATATGCAGGTTATGCGCGGCCATGTCGGCATGCTGCGCCAACAACGAAAATACAGACATTTCTCCTCCTTATGCCGGCCCGCCGGTTGATCCCAGTCGGCGCACGGCCTCCTCTATCCCTTTGATCCAGAGGCGGATTCAGATTTCAGGTCGATTTGACCTGGAAATCATCCGACTCTAGGCCCTTGCTACATTCAAGCCGGCCAGGCCCGGCTTCTTCCCCGGCTCCGATCGTGCTTTGTCGATCTGTTCGATCGCCCGCTTCACGGCCTCGGCCACACCGGGTTCCCCCTCCCCCATGATCGCAGGGTTGGACCGGAGTCGATCGAGGGGGACACCCTCGAATTCTTCATGTCGCTTGAATTTGGTGAACACGGAACGGCCGCTCATCACCATCATGCGGCGCACGATCAGGTCGGGCGTAACCACGACCAGCGCGATTGTTCCCTTGGCAAATCGGCCGCGAAAATTGCCAGCGCCGACGAAGCCATCCTTGTACTGATCGGTGACGCCCCGAAAGACATCCGAATAGTGCCGCATCTGCAGCCAGACGCCGAGCGACTGCAACGCCCACACAATAACCAGCAGGAGCAGTCCCCACTGCCAAATCGCCATTCGGTTCTCCTCCCGAAGCCTCAGTCGAGGCGCACCTTGGACCGGCACGCGACAACAACAAAGTGAGAACATTTGTTTCCGCGAATGTCAATATGTATGATATTGGCCTCAGCCACGGTCATCCACAGGGCCGCCGCGCGATTTCGGCGGGGGCACGACTGTGCTAGCCTGTGGGGAAACGGGATACAGGAAATGGAACTGCCCTTCAGGGATGAACTGGCCCTCATGCCCGATCTGCGCCACCGGCTTCGGCAGTTGCGATGGTTCCGCGCCACCTTCCGCGGCAGCGCCAAGGTGGTTTCGGACACATTCGGCGTACGCTTCGAAATCGACGAGGCGAAGCTGACCCGGGCTTTTCTCGACTGGGTCGAGGTGATGGAAGCGCAGAAGCGCTTCGCCACGATCGACCGCGCCGATTTCATCGTCTTTGCCGCCGGCCTCGTGCTGCGCGAACTGATCAAGCAGGCGCCGGCCAGGGAGATCTCCGGCCTTACCCACCTCATCGAAACGGATCAGAATGCCGGCACGCTGGACATCATCCGCTTCTGGCCGGAAGGCTTTCTCTACACCAACTACTGCGTCTCGGTGATTTCGGCCATTTACGAGCAGGAGTTCGGTTCAGCGCCTAGCATCGACAAATGCGCCGACGACCTGCGCACCTGGTGGTCCTATCGCGAAAACGTCACCGAAATGCCGGCCTATGCCGTGGCTTTCCTCGACCGCTTCCTGGGCGCGGAACCGAACTGGATCACGCCCGACCGCGCGCAGTCGCGGCAGGCCATGCAACGAGCGTTGGGGTCCTCCCGCGCCAGCGATGCCTTGCGCCAGCTTTGAATTGGCCTCTATTGCCCCCTATTCGAGAGGCCGCGAGTGCCCGCTATTGAACATTTGACTTTTTGTCGATAGCGATGTGCCAATTCTGACAGAGGCCGGGAGAAACGCGTGGCGCCGTCAAGACTGATCATTTTCGATTGCGACGGCGTTCTCGTCGACAGCGAGCCACTGGCCGCCAAGGCCTATGAACGTGTCTACGATAAGCATGGCATGCCGGGCGTTCACGGCGGTATCATCGCCCAGTGCGTCGGCATGAAGCAGGCCGACATCATCGTCAGGATCAAGGAATTGACCGGCCATCAGTTTCCCGCGACGGCCGATGGCGATATCTGGGCCGAGACTAAAGCCCTGTTTTCGCAGGAATTGAAGCCGACACCGGGAATCACCGCATTCCTGGAAACGCTCGAGGGGGGCAGTTGCGTTGCCTCGTCGTCCTCCGTCGAGCGCATCGACCACAGCCTGGCCATCACCGGACTGGCGCGGTTCTTCGGCGATGCGATCTACAGCTCCTCGATGGTCAAGAACGGCAAGCCGGCGCCAGACATTTTCCTGTTCGCCGCTGCGAAGATGGGCGCCAACCCGGCGGACTGCATCGTCATCGAGGATTCACCTTTCGGCATCCAGGGCGCGGTCGCCGCCGGCATGACCGCGATCGGCTATATCGGTGGCGGACATACTTATGCCGAGCATGCCGCTCGGCTGACGGCCGCCGGTGCCGATTTCATCTGCGCCGACTGGCATGAAGTTAGCCGGCAATTGTCCGGGCTGGATGTATCGGCTTAGCGAGCGGGTAGTCCAAGGCGCGCCCATTCGCCAGGCGGAATCACAGCTCCGACACGGAAGTCGAAGGACAAGACCCTGGTCGCGTCGCTGTCGACCTCGCAGCGGAAGCCCAGGTGGTACCATGTGGTTGAGGTACGGAAAGCAACGTCAGGGGCGTCAAGAACATTGCCGGCCTTCAGCGGAACGCTTGGGATCAAGATGGGAAAGTAGGAATCGTCCAGCAATTGCTGCTGCAACGCGCTGGCGCAAAGTTTGGCCCCACGCTGACCGCGAGGCACGCCACCCATCGAGGTCGTGGCCAGCGCGTCACCCGTAGCGCCCTGCGAGTAAAGCCTGCGAACGCCCGGAAGGCCTGAATACCTGCGCGATGCGGCGCTGGCTACATCAGTGGAACCTGGGCTTCCGGCGCCCCCATTTCGGAACTTCGCAGCCTTTGAAGAACTGGGCTTCGGTGTATTTGTCGGTTTAGGCTCCGGCTTCGCAGCCGACATTGGAAGCTCGACCTCACCGCCCCCGTCTGTGGCCAGCGGCGTTGGTGCCGCGCCTGTCTGCTTGGCGGCGTCCTGCACTCCCGCCTGTTGTTTGGCGTCCTGCTGCTTATCTGCGTCCTGGGTCAGAGTTGCCTGCTTGTCCTGCGCGGGCTGGGTATCCTTCGCGTCGGCTACCGGCTTTTCGCCGGCCTCAGCTAAATCCGCCGGCTTCTCGGTCCCTGCCGGCACGTCGGATTGGGTCTCAGCAGGCTTCTGCACGACCGGCGGCTTCGATTCCTCATCCTTGGTCGGCGACGGCGAACTGTCTTGAGCGCTGGCCCCATCCAGGGATTTCCGGGGGCCCGCCTCCTTGTCGCCGAACTGAAAAACAGGCTTCAGCACCTCGATTGCCGGAGGCTTCCGAGGTTGCGGAGCCGGCTTTTCAACTTTCTGCTCAGGCGGTTTTTCAACCCTCGGTTCCGGTGGCTTAGGGGACGGTACAGGGGCCGGTTTCGGTTTTGGCTGCTCGGGCGGGGCCACGAGCGCGACATTGACCGGTTCCTCCTCCTGCGGCTGTTGGCGAGGCGTGGGCAGGCCATAGATCAGGAGCCCCGCGACAAGCGCATGCAGGATCAGCGATGCGGGGATACCCCACAGCAAATTCCGACGCCGCTCTCCTGTCTCGCCCTTCATCCTGACCGATGTGGAATGAAATAGCGGCGGCTTCAAGCATAAGCATTGGATTGGCGCAATTTGGCCGCTGACAGGTTGGTGATCTGGATCACCACGGGCAGGGCCGTGTTAGCGAGGCGTCGGCACGACATCGAGCAGGATGCGATCATTGCCGTTGCTCACGGCGAGGGCGGGTGCCACCCTTTTCGCCGAAACCGCCAAGCAGGTTCAGTCATCACGAGGCTGCTCCCGCCGCCGGGATCAGCCAGCCGGATTTTATGCGCAGGCGCGCTTGCGCCCCGTTCTCCAGCACAACCGGATCGGGCTGTTCGAAATGCAAGGTGAGGTCGGGACCGGCCTTGGGCGTGAATTCGATGCGCGCCGCTCCGCCTTGGTAGACCGCCCGCTTGACGAGACCGTCGAAGCCCGAGGCATCGGCCGAAATCTCGATGTCGGCGGAGCGGCAGCAGATCCTGGCGCCGGCGCGCGGCCGCTCGCCACGCCGGCAGCGGACCACCAGCTCGCTTCCGAGTACCCGGACCTTGCAATAGCCGCTTTCCTCGCCCGTCAGCACCTCCGCCGGCAGCAGGATGCCTTGCGAAATGAAGGAAGCGACCATTTCATTTGCCGGCTCATGATAGAGGTCGCGCGGCTTCGCAAGCTGCGCCAGGCGTCCACGATCCATCACCGCGATGCGGTCGGCCAGCGCCATCGCCTCGGTCTGGTCATGGGTAATGTAGACGATGGTCGTGCCCGTGCGCTTGTGGAAGGCGGCGAACTCGTCCTCCATCGAGGCCCTGAGATGCACGTCGAGATTGGCGAGCGGCTCGTCGAACAGCACCAGCGAGGGTGCCGCCACCAGGCAACGCGCCAATGCCACGCGCTGGCGTTGGCCGCCGGAAAGATTGGCGGGCCTGCGCTCACCCAGGCCCTGCAGATTGACCAAGGCAAGCGCGTCTTCCACTTTTTGGCGCGCAACCGCCTTGTCGAGTTTGGCCACCTTCAGCGAATAGCCGATGTTCTCGGCGACACTCATGTGCGGCCACAGGGCGTAATTCTGGAAGACGATGCCGATGCGCCGCTTTTCCGGCGCGATGCTGCCGCCGCTGTTCGAAACGACATCGCCGCCGATGCGGATTTCGCCCGAGGTCACTTTCTCGAAACCGGCGATCAGCCGCAGCAACGTCGTCTTGCCGCAGCCGGAAGGTCCGAGCACCGCCAGAAACTCGCCGTCGCCGACGTCGATCGAGACATCCTTCACGGCATCGAAATCGGCGAAGCTCTTGGTCACGTGGTCCAGGGTCAGTCGCGCCATGGCAGAACTCCGCTCGGAAGATGAGGGGCAAGCAGGTTGGTCACCAGCATCAGCACGAAGCTAACCGCGACCGTGATAACGGACATCGCCGCCGCGTAGTTGGAATCGCCGCCCTGCTCGAAGGAAAACATCACCACCCCGATGGTCTCCGAACCCGAGGACCACAACAATGCCGAGACCGTGAGTTCACTGAGCGCCGTCATGAAGATCAAAAGGCCACCGGCGACCGCAGCCGGCGCGACCAGCGGAAAGAGGATGGTGCGCATGCGCGTGAACAGGCCGGCGCCCGCCACCTGCGCTGCCTCCTCCAGTGCCCGGTCGATCTGGTGATAGCCGCTGATGGTCGGCCGCAGCGCCAGCACCAGGAAGCGGGCGAGATAGGCATAGAGGATGATCCAGACAGTGTTGTAGAGCTGGATGCCGGTCAGCGGGATCGGCCGCAGGAACAAGAGCAGCGAAGCGATCGCCAGCACAACGCCGGGCAAGGCGTAGGGCAGTTCGACCGAGAGATTGAGCAGCCGCACCCAGCGCTGCTTGCCCCAGGCGATGAGATAGCCAACCGGCACGGCAACGATGACGGCGACGAACGCTGCAGCAATCGACAGCCAGAAACTGTTGAAGAAGGCGCGGGTGGCGGCATCATGCTCGAACAGCACGAAACGATAATTGTCGAGCGTCGCCGTCTTGGCGGTGAGCGCAATGCCGTAGCCCGGCACCAGCGAGGTCAATACCAGCCCTAACAGCGGCAGGACCAGCACCAATACGACGAGCAGCCACATGCCGGCCTGGACGACCGGCCGCCAGCGGCCCAGTTCAT
Source organism: Mesorhizobium sp. B2-5-4 (assembly GCF_006441095.1). Lineage (NCBI taxonomy): Bacteria > Pseudomonadati > Pseudomonadota > Alphaproteobacteria > Hyphomicrobiales > Phyllobacteriaceae > Mesorhizobium > Mesorhizobium sp. B2-5-4. Next base: position 158,560 of record NZ_VFUR01000006.1, read on the forward strand.
AAGGTTCGGCCGGCAGCGCTGTCGAAGAGATGCGGTAGTCGCGGCGGCGGCTCATCACCTCCTGGGCGAGGATGCCGGCCATGGCGATGATGCCGGTCAGCACGGACAGGAACGCGGTCTCGCCGAGCACCGCCGGACCGCCGCCGGCCAGCTTCTGATAGATGAGCGTCGGCAGCACCAGGTAGTTGGCGGGAATGCCGAGAAAGGCCGGAATGCCGAAATTGCCGACGCAGGAGACGAAGGCAAGTGCTGCCGCCGCCATGATGGAGGGCGTCATCAAGGGCAGCACGATGGTAGCCAGTACGGTGAACCAGTTTGCACCGCCGGCACGTGCGGCTTCGACCAGTTCGCGCGGCAGCTTGCGCAAGCCGGCCCGCACCAGCAGGAAGACCAGCGGCCCGTACTGTACGCCAAGCAGCAGGATGATGCCCGAGGTCGAATAGAGCGGGTTCTTCGTGCCGAGCGGGGGAGCCGCCCCGAAAAGCTTGAGGAACGGGCTCGCCGGACCAAACAGTTGCAGCCAGGCTAGCGCCGTCACCTGCGGCGCGATCATCAGCGGCATGACGTAGCAGAACACCAGGGCGCTTCGGCAGCGTATGTCGGTCAGCGAGACGAGCACGGCCACCAGTGTTCCCGAAAGCACCGCCAGAAGCGTGCCGCCAATGCCGACGACCAGCGTGTGCCACGTCGCGATCCAGGTTGCCGGGCTTCTCAGCCCGGCTTCCACGGCCGCGGTCGACAAGATACCGCCGGGCGCCACGATCTCCTTGACGAGGCGCAGCATGGGCAACATCGAAAGCAGGACGATGACGACGGTCGCCGCCACCGTCAGGACCATTTCCTGGCCACGGCTTTCCCTGATGCGTGTCGGCATGATTGCGTTTCCTGGGGTCAATGCGACCGGGTGCGGTTCATTTTCGGCGCAATTCCGGACGGAAAACGCTTCGCACTTTTCCTGGAATTGCTCTGGCGAAGCGAGCGGGATGCCGCTGCCGGCACCCCGCCGCGATCGACGGTTCAGCCGCCGAACAGTTCCTGGAATTTCGCCTTGTCGGCGTCGGTCTTGGCGACGATCGCCTTGGTGTCGAACTTCATCACCTTGACCTTGACGCCTTCCGGCAGCCAGTCGGGACGGCCGACCGAGGCGCGTGCCGGCAGGTAGCCCATAGACAGCGCCAGCTTCTGGCCCTCATCGGACAGAATGAAGTCGACGAACTTCTTGGCGCCATCGACGTTCTTGGCGGTCTTCATGATGGCGACCGGCTCGGTCACGGCAGGCACGCCTTCGCCGGGGAACACGAACTCGACCGGCGAGCCCTTCTTCTTGGCGTTCATCGCCATGAAATCGACGAGGATGCCATAGGGCTTCTCGCCCGAAGCCACCGACTTCAGCACCGCGCCATTGCCGCGCACGCTGACGGTATTGTTGGTCTTCAGCTTCTGGAAGAAATCCCAGCCATAGTTGGTATCGCCGGCGAAGCCCGAAAGCAGGTAGGCGGCCGCACCCGAATAGAGCGGGCTTGGCATGACCAGGCCATCGGCATAGGCCGGCTTGGCGAGATCGGCCCAATGCTGCGGCTTTTCGGCGGCGGCGGTGTTGTAGACGATGCCGGTGGTGATCAGCTTGCTGCCGAAATAGGTCTTGTCGGCATCATAGGCATCCGCGTCGACCCCGTCGAGCTTGGCCTCGGGATAGGCCATCAGCCTGTCGTCCTTCTTCAGCAGTTCCATCGAGACCGCGTCGGCGATGAGCAGCACGTCGGGCTGCGGGCTGCCTGCGGCGAACTCGGCCGCCATCTTGGTCAGGATGTCGCTGGTTCCGGAGCGATAGATGGTGACGTCGATGCCGGGCTGCGCCTTCTTGAAGGCATCCACGGTCTTGGCCGCGTCCGCTTCCGGCTGGGATGTGTAGAGCGTCAGTGTTTCGGCATTTGCCACGCCGGCGAACAAAGTTGCCGCGAGCGCCAGCTGGCTGGCCAACAGCTTGATGAATAGCGTCTTCATGAGACCTCCTGTCCTGTCTGTGCATGACCGGTCTGGCCCCTGACCAGCACCCCGTCTCTTCCTCCCTGCACGGCGCATATGACTGGTGGATGACACAGCGCACCAAGGCTTGGATCAAGATGAGATCAGGCCGCCTTCTCGCGCGAGAGGCACGTCGACGCCCAACAGGCGCTTTGTGTAAGGCTCCGCCGGGAGGAATCTGGGCGAGAGGTCATCAGATAAAACAACCCGGAGATCGGTGCTAGACCAGCATGCCCATCGGATTTTCGATCAGCTTCTTGAAGGCGACCAGCAGTTCGGCCCCCAGGGCTCCGTCGACGGCGCGATGATCGGTCGACAGCGTCACCGACATCACCGTGGCTATTTTGATCTCGCCGTTCTTGACCACCGCCCGCTCCTCGCCGGCGCCGACCGCCAGGATCGTCGCATGCGGCGGGTTGATCACCGCGGCAAAATCCTTGATGCCGAACATGCCGAGATTGGAGACCGCCGTCGTACCACCCTGATACTCCTCGGGCTTCAGCTTGCGGCTGCGGGCGCGGCTGGCCAGATCCTTCATCTCGTTGGAGATGACGGACAGCGTCTTTTCGTCCGCATGTCGGATGATCGGCGTGATCAGGCCACCGGGGATCGAGACGGCAACGCCGACATCGGCATGCTTGTGCTTGACCATGGCGCTCTCGGTCCACGAGGCATTGGCATCCGGCACCGCCTTTAGCGCCATGGCCATCGCCTTGATCACCATGTCGTTGACCGACAGCTTGTAGGCAGGCGCCTCACCCTTGTCGGTCTTCTTCACCGGCGCGGCGGCATTGAGTTGCGTGCGCAGGGCCAGCAGCGCATCGAGTTCGCAGTCGAGCGTCAGGTAGAAATGCGGGATGGTGGTTTTGGCTTCGACCAAGCGCCGCGCGATGGTCTTGCGCATGTTGTCATGCGGAATGAGTTCGTAGGAGCCTTCCTCGAACAGCTTCAGCACCTGGTCGTCCGACATTGGCTTCACCGCCGGCGCGGCGGCTGGTGCGCCAGCCGGAGCCTTGGCGGCGGGCGCTGCCTTGGCACCACCGCCGGCGATCGCGGCATCCACGTCTGCTTTCACCACCCGGCCATGCGGGCCGGTGCCGGATATGGCTGAAAGGGTGAGGCCGGCCTCGCGCGCCAGACGGCGAGCCAGCGGTGTCGCGCGTCCGCCCGACGGCGACTGGCCAATCTCCCCGCCTGTGGGGGAGACACCCGGCAGGGCAGAGGGGGGCGTGACGGAATGAGGCGTTGGCAGGACAGCGCCCCCTTCTGTCGGCTCCGCCGACATCTCCCCCACGAGGGGGAAGATTGGCGCCTTGTCCCCATACGTCTCATTCTCCGCATAGATCCACGCAACCGGCGCGCCGACCGGAATGTCGACACCTTCCTTGCCCGTCACGTCGCGCAACACGCCACTGGCCGGTGCATCGATTTCCATCGCCGCCTTGTCGGTCTCGATCTCGAACAGCACGTCGCCCTTCTTGACGTGCGCGCCTTCCTCGGCGAACCAGCGCGAGATCTGTCCGGTCGCCATGTCCATGTCGACCTTGGGAAGAATGACTTCGGTCGGCATGTCTCAGCGAACCCCTTTCACGAGGTCGCGCGCGGCGGTGATGATGTCGGGAACTTGCGGCACCGTGGCCTTTTCCAGCTCCGGATTGTACGGGATTGGCGTTTCCGCGCCACCCAGCCGCACGATCGGAGCGTCAAGGTAGTCGAACGCCTCGCTCTCGGCGATCATGGCGCTGACCTCGGCGCCGATGCCCAGCGTTTTGACTGCTTCATAGACGCACATCAGCCGCGACGTCTTCTTGACGCTATCGATGACCGTCTGCTTGTCCATCGGCCGGATGGTCCGGAGATCGACGACTTCGACGTCGATGCCTTCGGCCTCCAGCATGGCGGCGGCGTCGAGCGCCTTCTGCACCATGATCGAGGTGGCGACGATCGTGAGGTCGCGGCCCTCGCGGCGGATGTCGGCCCTGCCGATCGGCACGGTGTAGTAGCCTTCCGGCACCGGCCCCTTCATCTTGTAGAGCAGCTTGTGCTCGAAGATCATCACCGGATCGGGATCGGCGACGGCAGCCAGAAGCATGCCCTTGGCATCATAGGGTGTCGCCGGCTGGATGACCTTCAGACCTGGCACATGGCCGAGCCAGGCTTCCAGGCTCTGGCTGTGCTGCGCCGCCGCACCGGTGCCGGAGCCGGCGGGAAACCGCATCACCACCGGCACTGAAACCTCGCCGCCCAGCATGAAGCGCATCTTCGCGGCCTGGTTGACGATCTGCTCCATGGCGAGCGTGGCGAAATCGGAAAACTGGAATTCGAAGATCGGCCGCATGCCGGTTAGCGCGGCGCCGACAGCAACGCCCGCACCGCCCAGTTCAGAGATCGGTGTGTCCAGCACCCGCTCAGCGCCATAGCGCTCGACCAGGTCGCCGGTCACCTGGAAGGCGCCGCCGTAGACGCCGATATCCTCGCCCATCAGGAAGACGCGGTCGTCCATGTCCATGGCAATCGCCATGGCCTCCTGGATCGCCTGGGCGTAGCTCAGTTCACGCACCATCGCGTCCATCACGCCTGCTCCGTATACACGTAATCTCCGGTCTCGCTGACGTCGGGCGAAGGGCTCGCCTTGGCGAACTCGATGCCGTCGGCGATCTCCCGCGCCACCGCCTCGCGGATGGCCGCGATGCCCTTGTCGTCGATGAAACCGAATTCCCGCAGTTCGTTCTCGAAGAGCGTGATCGGATCGCGGTTGGACATCCAGTCCTCGATCTCTTCCTTGGTCCGGTAGCGATTGCGGTCGCTCTTGGAATGGCCGCGATGGCGATAGGTCTTGGATTCGATCAGCGTCGGCCCCTCGCCCGCACGTGCCCGCTCGACCGCCCTGTACGAAGCCTCGGCGACCTCGGAGAAGATGTTGCCGTTGACGATGACGCCCGGCATCGAATACGCGGCGGCGCGGTCGGCGATGTTCTTGACAGCGGTGGAGCGGGCCGTCGACGTCGACATGCCGTAGCCATTGTTCTCGCAGACGAAAATCACCGGCAACTTCCAGACCGCCGCCATGTTGAGCGCCTCGTGGAAGGCGCCTTCATTGTTGGCGCCGTCGCCGAAGAAGGAGACCACGACCTTGCCGGTCTTCATCATCTTGGAGGAGAGCGCGGCGCCGACGGCGATCGGAATGCCGCCGCCGACAATGCCGTTGGCGCCGAGATTGCCCTTGGCGACATCGGCAATGTGCATCGAACCGCCACGGCCCTTGCAGTAGCCGGAGGTCTTGCCGAAGAACTCGGCGAACATGCGCTTGACCTCGGCGCCTTTGGCGATGCAATGGCCGTGGCCGCGATGGGTCGAGGTGATCTGGTCATCCTCGCCAAGCGGCATGCATATGCCCATGGCGCTGGCCTCCTGGCCGATCGACAGATGCATGGTGCCGTGGATGAAGCCCCGCGTGTAGCTTTCCTCCGCGCCCTCTTCGAAGCGGCGGATAAGGTACATCTTGTAGAGCACCTGCTTCAGTTGCTCGGCGCTGTATTGGCGATAGACGAAGGGCAGGTTGGCGCGACTGTCCGCGACGGCTTTGCTGGCTCCGGCCATGATCAGGCCTCCACGGTTCCGTAGACGAGCTTGTCCTGGCGGGCGCGCAATTCGGCGATCTTGGAGCCCGCTGCCGGGGCGGCATTGGCGTAGGTGATCAACTCGCCCTTCTTGATCGGCGCCGTCACCGAACCGCCCTGCAGCAGGCCGCAGGGAATGGCCCTGGCGGCATGCGCTTCCGGCGCCGTCATGATCCAGGCGCGATAGCAATATTCGCCGATCGCATCGAGCTTTTCGCCCGGCTGCATGTCTTTCTTGGCCACCGCGCAGACTTCGGCCACCGGCTTTGCCAGCGGCACCATGTCGGCCTTGCCGTAGAGCACGACGCGGGCGCAGGTCAGCGGCACTTCGAGCGACGTCAGGTGATAGGGGCGGTGGAAGGTGAAGTACGGACCCTTGCCCATCTTCAAATCTTCCATGCGTTCCGAGATGCGCGGATGCGACATGTCGGCGACGACGAAGACGCCGGGCGCGACACCCTTGCCGATCGAATAGTCGACGACGCCGACCCTGGACAACACGCCGCCGTCCTTCTGCGGCACCAGCACCTTGTTCAATTCGCCGAGCGTCGCGGCCGGGCCATGCATGCCGGCCTTGTCGGGCACCAGGCCGGTGGCGTTGGCGATCGCCGCCATCTCGACCATGGTCTTGGAACCGTCGACGAACTCGACCAGCATGCGCACATTCATGTGCCGGCGCCTGGCCTCTTCCTCATAGGCGGGCGGCGTGGCGTCGATGTTGAGCGGGTTGTTCTTGCCCTTGCCGGCGGCGACGATCGGGTGGCCCATGGCCGAAACGAATTCGATCAGCTCCATGCAGGAGGACGGCTCGTCGCCGGCGCCCAGCGAATAGGTGACGCCGAGCCGGTCGGCCTCGCTCTTGAGATAAGCGCCGATGGTGACGTCGGCCTCGACATTCATCATCACCAGATGCTTGCCATGCTCCATGGCGCGCAAACCGATCTCTGCGCCGACGGCGGGAACACCGGTCGCATCGATGACGACGTCGATAAGATCGTTGTTGATGACCAGGCTGGCGTCGTTGGTCACCGCCACCTTGCCGGCCTCCATGGCAGCCGTCATCGCCGAAGCGTTCGAAACTTCGCGCGCATGGCCGGTTTCCTGGAAGGCGATGTCCACCGCCTTGCTGGCGGCGGGCAGGTTCAGTTCGGAGATGGCACCGATCTCGATGCCCGACATATGGGCGACACGGGTGACGATGTCGGTTCCCATCTCGCCCGACCCGATCAGACCGATGCGGATCGGCTTGCCCGATTTGGCGCGTTCCTCGAGGTCGCGGGCAAGGCCCGTCAACGAAACATTGGAAGCCATACCACTCATTCCTCCCATAATGCAGGCCTGTTCAATTGCCTGACGGGTATTGAACATCTGTATTTCTGTCAAGACTAATGTCCAAATCCGTGTGCTTTTGCGGCACTTTCCCGGGGTCCACCGCAGGGTGGGAAAGAGGTCGGGAAAGCCGGCAAATCGCGGAATTCATTGGCCCACTCGGGCTCACAGTTGAGCGGTCGGCGTCCTGCTCCTGTTGGCGGTGTTATCCGGCAACAGGAAAATCGTGAAAATGGACGACCACTCCATCGGCATCGATGAAGATCACGGCATAAGCGGGTGGCTCGTGGCCCAGCCGCCAGCTGTCCGAAAAATCGAGGGCGCTCTGATGGTTGGTGCTGCGCAGCGTGCTGACCGGTATGCCGCGCCAGCTGCCGGCGATCAGCCTGTGGACGTGGCCGGCAAAGATGTGGCCGACATTGCCGTGGCGCAGGAGAACGTCATGGAAGGTATCGGCGTCGGCGAGCTTGACCTCGTCAAGCACCGGCATGTGGATCCGGAACGGCGGATGGTGCATGAAGAGGAAGACCGGCCGGTCGCGGGCTTCCTGCAACTTCTCGTTCAGCCAGTCCAGCCGTGCCGGGCACAGCCTGCCCTCGACATGTCCGCTGTCCAGCGTATCGAGCAGGATCAGGCGGCCATCGCTGCCATCGAAAACGCTCTGGACGAACCCGCGCTCGGCTGGCGTTTGCGGGAACATCTCGACAAAAAGCGCACGGTCGTCGTGGTTGCCGAGCATCAGCCGCCAAGGCGGCACGAACCCCGACAGCGCCTCCCTCAACGCCGCATAGGCGGCGCGCTCGCCATCATTGGTCAGGTCGCCTGATATCACCACCAGATCGGCATCGGCATGGTTCCTGCCGATGTCCGCCAGGCAGGCCTCCAGCCGGTCGAGCGGATCGGAGCCATGGAGACGACCACCCGGCGCCATCAGATGCGGATCGGAGAGCTGGATGATTTTCATGGGCCCGCGCACTGCTTCCTGCCGGCGCCCCTGGCGTCGGCCTGAAGGCGTTATCTCTCGACCAGCTCTACTGTGCCGTCCAGCCGCCGTCCATCGGCAAGGTCGTGCCGGTGATCTGCTTGGCTGCATCCGAGCACAGGAACAGCGTCAGCGCCGCAAGCTCTTCCACGGTGACGAATTCCTTGGTCGGCTGCGCGGCCAAGAGCACGTCGTGCTTGACCTGTTCCTCGGTCATGCCGCGCGCCTTCATCGTGTCGGGGATCTGCTTCTCGACCAGCGGCGTCCAGACATAGCCGGGCGCGATCGCGTTGACGGTGATGCCGTCCTGCGCGACTTCCAGCGCCACCGTCTTGGTCAGGCCCGATATGCCATGCTTGGCCGAGACATAGGCCGACTTGAATGGCGAGGCGACGAGCGCATGCGCCGAGGCCGTGTTGATGATGCGGCCCCATTTGCGGCTCTTCATGCCTGGCACCACCGCCTTGATGGCGTAGAAGGCGGCCAAAAGGTTGATGCGGATGATGGCTTCCCACTTGTCGTCGGGAAACGCCTCGATCGGCGCCACATGCTGGATGCCGGCATTGTTGACCAGGATGTCCAGGCTGCCGAATGCCTCTTCGGCGTCATGGACCATGGCGGTGACGGCGGCGCCATCCATCATATTGGCATCGGAGTAGCGGCACTTGACGCCGAAATCCTTCTCGATGCCGGCGCGCTCCTGCTCGATGGCGGCGGCATCGCCCAGGCCATTGATGGTGACGTTGGCGCCCTCGGCGGCAAAGGCGCGGGCGATTGCCAAGCCGATGCCGCTGGTCGAGCCGGTGACAAGCGCATTCCTCGAAGACAGGGAACCCATGGGAGATCTCGCAAGAGGTGGGAGGAACTGATGAGAATAGTTTGTGCGACGCAACACGACAATGCCACGGCCATATGTCGGCTCGATTACAGCCCCGCGACGGCCTTTGCCAGCTCCGTGAGAAGGCGTCTTCGAGGTGACACGGCATTGTCATGGTGCCGTGCAACATATTTGCCAGCGCATTCGCGCGGGTCATTTTCGAACCGTTGGGGGCACCTGGATGGAAATCGCCGATGTCGTGAAGCGCGCCTATGCGATGCCGCTCACCAATCCCTCCTTCCCGCCGGGTCCTTATCGTTTCTTCGACCGCGAATACATCATCATCACCTACCGCACGACACGCGAGGCGCTCGAAGCCGTCGTGCCGGCGCCGTTGGAGATCGACGAGCCGCTGGTCAAGTACGAGTTCATCCGCATGCCGGATTCGACCGGCTTCGGCGACTACACCGAGACCGGCCAGGTCATCCCGGTACGCTACAAGGGCCAACATGGCGGCTATGTCCATTCGATGTATCTTGACGACGACGCGCCGATCGCCGGCGGGCGTGAACTGTGGGGTTTCCCGAAAAAGCTTGCCAATCCCAAGATCGTTCATGAAGGCGAGGTGATCGTCGGCACGCTGCACTATGGTAGCGTGCTCTGCGCCACCGGCACGATGGGTTACAAGCACAGTGAGGCTGATCATGACCAGGTGCTCGCTTCGCTCGCCGCCCCCAATTTCCTGATCAAGATTATCCCGCATGTCGACGGCACGCCGCGCATTTGCGAGCTGGTCCGCTACTACCTCACTGATATCACGCTCAAGGAAGCCTGGACGGCGCCGGCCGCGCTCGATCTGCGGCCTCATGTCATGGCCGACGTGGCGAAGCTGCCTGTGCTTGACATCGTGTCGGCGGTTCACTTCAAGGCCGATCTGACGCTCGGCCTGGGCGAAGTCGTGCATGATTACCTCCCTGACCACAGCCGATCCGCTGCCAGCGCAACCGAGCTGGAGAAAGTCGGTGCTTGAGCGTAACCGCAACAAGGCAGCCGCCGCCACCATCGAGGAAATCACGGCGCAGTATGACCGTATCGCGCTGGTCTTTCAGGGCGGCGGCGCGCTCGGCGCCTATCAGGCAGGGGTCTACCAGGCGCTGGCCGACGCAGGCTGCGAGCCGAGCTGGCTATCAGGCGTCTCAATCGGCGCCATCAACGCCGCGATCATCGCCGGCAATGAACCGAGCCGCCGACTGCAACGGCTGGAACAGTTCTGGCAGACGATTTCCGGCCGCAAGATCTGGTCCTACACGCCCGAAGGTGACATCTACCGCGACATCCGCAACCAGACCTCGTCGTTGATGACGATGACGATGGGCCAGCCCGGCTTCTTCAAGCCGCGCAATCCCAATCCCTGGTTCCAGCTGTCGGGAGCGGAAGGCGCCACCAGCTTCTACGACACCGCCGAGTTGAAGGACACGCTGGAGAGCCTGATCGATTTCGACGTGCTGAACGACGGCAAGAAGCGGCTGAGCGTCGGCGCGGTCAATGTCAGGACCGGTAACTTCGTCTATTTCGACACCGAGAACGTGCGTATCGAGCCGGAGCACATCATGGCGAGCGGCGCGCTGCCGCCGGCCTTCCCCTCGATCCGCATCGAGGGCGAGTATTACTGGGATGGCGGCATCGTCTCCAACACGCCGCTGCAATATCTGCTCGACCAGGAAGAGGACCGTTCCTCGCTGGTCTTCCAGGTCGATCTGTTCAGCGCCCGCGGCGTGCTGCCGCGCGGCATGGCCGACGTGCTGTCGCGCCACAAGGACATCATGTATTCGAGCCGTACGCGGCAGAACACCGATAATTTCGAGCGCATCCATGCGCTGAAGATGAAGCTGCTCGATGCGCTGAAGCGCGTGCCGCCGGAGCAGCTTAGGGAAGGCGAGCAGGAGTTGATCGCCGACTATTCCAACGCCGGCGTGGTCAACATCGTCCACCTGATCTACCAGCACAAAGGCTATGAGGGCCACGCCAAGGACTATGAGTTTTCGGGCACCTCGATGCGCGAGCATTGGGAGATGGGCCTCGAGGACACCGAGCGCACGCTGCGTCACAAGAAATGGCTGATGCTGCCGACCAATGCCGACGGCGTTACCATCCACGACCTGCATCGCGAAGATCCGACCTGAGTTTCGGGCGGGGCGCCCGGCTCGGAATACTGAGCCGGGCTCAGAATCTGAGATTGGCGCCGGCTCTCAGCAAGAGCCAATAGAACAGGCCGGTCGCCCCCGCCGCGATCAACAGCGCCAGCTCGAAGCCGCCCGGCGTTTGCGTGAGCGGCAGCCCGGCGGTGTTCATGCCGAACATGCCGACGATCAGCGAGCCCGGCAAAAGCAGCGCGCTCATCACCGCCAGCGCCTTCAGGCTGCGGTTGGATTCGTCCGCGAGCTCGGCGGCGACCTCGTCCTGCAACAGCCGCGCACGGTCGTTGACCATGACGACTTCGCGGTCGAGCCTTTCGAGCCGCGTGGTAAGCCGGCGCAGGATCTCGTGCGCCCCTCCCGACAGCTTCCAGTCCGACCGGTCCTCGTCCTGGAAAAGTGCCGCCAGCGCCGAGATCGGGCGGTGCAGGGAGACCGCCAGCCGGCGAACATCTTTCAGCCGCCGCCTTTCGTCGGCAAGCCGTTCGGTCACCAGATGATCTTCCACCTCGTCGAGCCGCTTGGTGGCGACTGCGAGCCGCAGGCTCGTTCCGCCGCAGAACGCCAGCACGATCGCCTCGAACAGTTCGAAGGCGGTGGCGGGCCGCAGCCCCGCGGCCAGCGCCTCGTGCACCTCCTCGACCGCTGCCAGCGAATGGCGGCGGCCGGTCACCAGCAGCCGCTCCGAGACCGCGAAGCGCAATCTGCCGATGGTGGTCGACTGACGCGCGATTTCGCTGTGCAGGTCGGCGGAAATGCCATGAACCACACCGCCCTCATGCGCCAGCGCGGGGCTGTCCTCATGGCCTTCGAGGATCGCGTTGGCCGAAGCCGGCAAGTCGCAGGTACGGCTGACCCAGGAATGGGCGCGCTGGTCGACGAGATCGACATGCAGCCACACCCAGCCTTCCGGCATCGCCAGTGCTGTGGCGATGTCGCGCGGAGCAAGCGCCACCGGCGGTTTGCCTGGCAAGCCGTGACAGGCCCAGACCAGGCCAGGCGCCGGATGCTGGTCGTCGACGGCAAGCAGGGCCAGATGCGATGCGTCGTTCATGACTGCCGCCCGAAATCGTCGCGAACCTGTCGCCGGAAAACGAGACGGCGCCAATGTGGCGCCGTCGTTAGTGTCGTCGCTTCGCCCGCTCAGAACACCTGGCGGAAGATGATGAACAGCACGAAGGCCAGCGTGATCGAGCAGGGCAGGGTCAGCACCCAGGCGAGCAGCAGGTTGCGAACCGTCGACCATTGCAGACCCGAGCCGTTGGCAGCCATGGTTCCGGCGACGCCGGACGACAGCACATGGGTCGTCGACACCGGCAGACCCAAGCGGTCGGCCATGCCGATAGTGACCATCGCCACGAGTTCGGCGGCAGCGCCCTGGCCATAGGTCAGGTGGCTTTTGCCGATCTTCTCGCCGACCGTGACGACGATGCGTTTCCAGCCGACCATGGTGCCCAGGCCAAGCGCCAGGGCCACCGCGACCTTCACCCATATCGGGATGAACTTCGTCGCATTGTCGACGGCCTTGTGATAGTCGGTGACCGCCTTGAGATCGGCGGCCTCCATCGGCAGCAACTTCTTCTTGTCGATCAGCTTAAGCGCCTCGCCGATCAGATAGATGTCGTTGCGGGCGTTGCTGACCAGATCTGTCGGCACGTTGTCGACCGAAGCGTAAGGCTGCAACTCGGCCGTCGTGTTGTGGATGTAGCTCTGCAGAGCGACGGTCGTCTTGTCGCTCCAGCTCCGGGTGCGCACGGCATCCTGCACGGCAGCCTTGGCATCCTTCGCATCGGCGACGGTGACACCGGGCTTCACATATTTGCCTAGCGCGGTCTCCACGCTGACCGAAGCCGACTTGTAGGCTTCGAGATAGTTGATGTCGGGCGTGCGGTTGAGCGCATAGGCCGTCGGCACCACGCCGATCAGGATCAGCATGATCAGGCCCATGCCCTTTTGTCCGTCATTGGAGCCATGCGCGAAGCTGACGCCGGTGCAGGTGAAGATCAGCAGCGCGCGGATCCACCAGGGCGGCGGGGCATTGCCTTTCGGCGCCTCGTAGAGCGCCGGATTGCGGACGAGAAGCTTCATCGCGTAGAGCAGGATGGCGGCGGCGAAGAAGCCGATGATCGGCGACACCAGCAACGTCACGCCGACATTGGTGGCCTGCGACCAGTCGACGCCGCTGGTGGCGCTGCCGGCAGGTGCCATGAATTGGTTGGCGAGGCCGACGCCGATGATCGAGCCGACCATGGTGTGCGAGCTCGACGCCGGCAGGCCGAGGAACCAGGTGCCGAGGTTCCACAGGATCGCGGCCACCAGCAGTGCGAACACCATGGCAAAGCCGGAGGAGGAGCCTACCTGCAGGATCAGCTCGACCGGCAGCAGCGACAGGATGCCGAAGGCGACCGCGCCGCTGGAGGTGAGAACGCCGAGGAAATTGAAGGCGCCCGACCACATGACGGCGAATTCCGCCGGCAGCGAGCGCGTGTAGATGACGGTCGCCACCGCATTGGCGGTGTCATGGAAACCGTTGACGAATTCGAAGCCGAGCGCGATCAGCAAGGCGATGCCGAGCAGGATCCACGGCACCGTCCTGGCCACCGCCAGATCCTGGCTCAGCGCGTAGCCGACATAGACCACGCCGACCAGCACCAGCACACCGAAGACCGGCAGGAACCACTTCGCGCCGCCCGAACTATCCAGCGGATGATCCGGCCTTGGAATGCCCGCCTCACTGGAAACTATGTCCACCATGTCCCACTCCTATTGCATTGCAGCAAAGAACTGGAAAAGACGCTATGGCCGGACGATGAACCCTGTGTGACGCCGGAGAGGCCTGGCCTTTCGCGCGGTCTCCTTCAGGCGGGACCGGAGCGTGTCTTTAGGATCGCCGAGAACAGCGGATCGAAGGCTCGGCTGATCGGCGCTGCGGCGGCTCCCAGCGCGATCGACCAGGGATCGGTTGTGCCGAGCTGCAGGCGCGGCAAGGTCCGGCCCGGCCGGTCGGCGATTGACGAAAGCAGCGGATGCATGGCCTCGACAAGCCGGCGCGCCAGCGCTTCCGGCGCGCCGCTGGTCAGGATGACTGTCTGCGGATCGAAGATGGTTTCGATGAGATGCACGCTCCAGCGCAGGTCATGCGCCGCGCCCTCGATCCAGCGCATGATCTTCAGATCATCCGCCGCGACCAGCGCGTCGATCTTTCCGTAGAGATCCTCGTCGGCAGGATCGAGATCAAGATGCTGGTAGAGCGAGGCGAGCGACGCGCGATGTTCCAGCGGCGTCGAGCCCGGACCGGCCGGCGACAGCAAGGCCATGCCGATTTCGCCTGCATTGCCATGACCACCGCTGTACAGCTCGCCGTTCAGGATCAGTCCGGCGCCGATGCCATAGCCGACATAGAGACACACCGCGTGATCGACGCCATGCGCGGCACCCACGATGCGCTCGGCCGTCGCGCAGGCCGCGGCATCGTTCTGCAGGCCGACATTCAGTCCAGTGCCTTTGGCCAGCGTGTCCAGCAGCGGAAACTTCTGCCAGGCCGGCATCATCCATTTGTCGTCCGAATTCTTCAAGCCGAACGGGCCGGGCATGGCGACGCCAAGACCGACGAGGCGTTTTTCCGACTGCGAGGAGATGCCGGACAGCTCGCGCCGGACGCCATCGATCAGGTCCAGGATCACCTCGACGCCCCTTGACGGCTCATCGAAAGGCAGGTTCGCCTCGGCGCGCGTCAGCACGCTGCCCATCAGGTCGACCGCGACCGCCCGCGTCAGATGACGGTCGATCTGCAGGCCGATGGCGAAAGCGCCTTCAGGAACCAGCCTGTAGGGGGTCGACGGCTGGCCCCGGCCCTTGCGCACCGCCTTGAGCGCGACGACCAGGCCATCGCTTTCCAGGTCCTCGATGATGTTGGAGACCGCCTGCTTGGTGAGCTGCGTCGCTCGCGCGAGGTCGGCCCGCGACAGCGCGCCATTGAGGCGCAGTGCCTCGATCATGACGCGGCGATTGTGCGCGCTTGTGCCCTCCTGGTTGGTGCCGCTCTTGGCGCGGATCTGGCTGATGTCGTCCATCGGCGTTTCCCCTCTTGACTCCATTAGGATATTGATCGACTAATTAAGTCAAGCGAATTGACTTAATGCAAACCGAGCGCCCAAAAACAAGATGGCCAAGGCCTCCGCCTGTCGCCACTGGTCAGCCGGGTAACCATCAGGTCACGCGACACGGATCCGGGAAGACGATGCCGAATGCCTGGCAGCGCCGGCCCGTCAACGCTGCAATGGGAGAAGAAAATGCTTAGGACGATCACCAAGACACTGGTCGGCGCGGTTTTTGCCGGAGGACTGCTCGTCCCCCATGCCTTCGCCGAGACGACGCTCAATGCGCTCTTCATGGCGCAGGCCGCCTACAGCGAGGCCGACGTGCGCGCCATGACGGATGCCTTCACCAAGGCCAACCCCGACGTCAAGATCAATCTCGAATTCGTTCCCTATGAAGGCCTGCATGACAAGACCGTGCTCGCCCAAGGGTCGGGCGGCGGCTATGACGTTGTGCTGTTCGACGTCATCTGGCCGGCCGAATACGCCACCAACAAGGTGCTGGTCGATGTGTCGTCGAAGATCACAGACGACATGAAGAAGGGCGTGCTGCCCGGCGCCTGGACCACCGTCCAGTATGACGGCAAGTATTACGGCATGCCGTGGATCCTTGACACCAAATACCTGTTCTACAACAAGGGCATCCTGGAAAAGGCCGGCATCAAGGCCCCGCCGAAGACCTGGGAAGAGCTCGGCGCACAGGCCAAGATCATCCAGGACAAGGGTCTGCTGAAGACACCAATCGCCTGGAGCTGGTCGCAGGCCGAAGCCGCGATCTGCGACTACACCACGCTGGTCAGCGCCTATGGCGGCGACTTCCTCAAGGACGGCAAGCCGGACTTCCAGAATGGCGGCGGCCTGCTGGCTCTGAAATACATGGTAGACAGCTACAAGTCGGGTCTCACCAATCCCAATTCCAAGGAATTCCTGGAAGAGGACGTTCGCAAGGTCTTCGAAAACGGCGATGCCGCCTTCGCGCTGAACTGGACCTACATGTATAACATGGCCAACGACCCGAAGGACTCGAAGGTAGCCGGCAAGGTCGGCGTCGTGCCGGCGCCGGGCGTTGCCGGCACCAGCGAAGTGTCGGCCGTCAACGGCTCGATGGGTCTCGGCGTCACCGCGGTCTCCAAGCATCAGGACGAGGCCTGGAAGTACATCACCTTCATGACCTCGCAGGCAACGCAGAACCAGTACGCCAAACTCTCGCTGCCGATTTGGGCCTCGTCCTATGACGACCCGGCCGTCACCAAGGGCCAGGAGGAACTGATCGCCGCCGCCAAGCTTGGCCTGGCCGCCATGTATCCGCGCCCGACCACCCCGAAGTACCAGGAGTTGTCGACCGCCCTGCAGCAGGCAATCCAGGAATCGCTGCTCGGCACGGCCTCGCCGGAAGATGCCCTGAAAACCGCCGCGCAGAACAGCGGCCTCTGATTTCCACCCATTGCGGGCGGCCTTGTGCCGCCCGTGCTATTTCTGAAATCGTGTTGAATTGAAAGAGGCTGCTCCGATGTCGAGCACCTGGATGACAACCCGCGCCTGGCTGCTGATGCTGCCGCTGCTCATGGTCATGGTCGCCGTCATCGGCTGGCCGCTGGTCGATACGGTCGGGCTCTCCTTTACCGATGCCAAGCTGGTCGGCACGGCCGGCAATTTCGTCGGCGTCGACAATTACACCAACATGCTATCGAGCTCGAATTTCTCGCGTACGCTGATCACCACGACATTGTTCGCGGTCATTTCGGTCGCCGCCGAAATGGTGATCGGCGTCCTGGCCGCCCTTCTGCTCAACCAGGAATTTCGCGGCCGTGCCATGCTGCGCGCCCTCATGATCCTGCCGTGGGCGCTGCCGACCGTGGTCAACGCCACGCTGTGGCGGCTGATCTACAATCCCGAATATGGCGCGCTCAACGCCGCGCTGACGCAACTGCATCTTATCGACGCCTATCGGTCCTGGCTCGGCGAGCCGGGCACGGCGCTGGCTGCCCTCATCGTCGCCGATTGCTGGAAGAACTTTCCGCTGGTGGCGCTGATCGCGCTCGCCGCCCTGCAGGCGGTACCACGCGACATCACCGCGGCCTCGCTCGTCGACGGCGCGGGACCGTTCAATCGCTTCCGTTTCGTCATCCTGCCCTATCTCGCAGGCCCGCTGATGGTGGCGCTGGTGCTGCGCACCATCGAGGCTTTCAAGGTCTTCGACATCATCTGGGTGATGACCCGCGGCGGGCCGGCAAACACCACGCGAACACTGTCGATCCTCGTCTACCAGGAAGCGTTCTCCTTCCAGCGTGCCGGCTCGGGCGCGTCGCTGGCGCTGATCGTCACCTTGCTCATCACGCTGCTCGCCGTCGCCTATGCGGCCCTGGTGAGGAAGACCGCAGGGAGTGCCGCCTGATGGAACGCAAGAGCCCCGCTTTCACCATCTTCATCTATGCCTGCGCGCTGCTGCTCGCCGCGATCATCCTTGCGCCCATCGCCTGGCTGTTCATCATGAGCATTTCGCCGGCCGCCGATCTTGCCGCCAAGCCGCTGCGCTGGTGGCCGCAGGCAGCCGATTTCTCCCGCTACCAGCTATTGCTGTCGACGGCTGAAAACAGCGCCGGCGCCGCCTTCACCTCTTCGCTGCGCAACAGTCTCGAGATCGCCGGCATGGCGACGCTGGCGGCACTCGCCTTGGCCATTCCCGCCGGCTGGGCGGTGTCGCGCACGCCCGCGATCGGCTGGTCGCTGTCGATGGTCATCGCCACCTACATGCTGCCGCCGGTGGCGCTGGCCGTGCCGCTCTATATGGGCCTGTCGCATCTCGGCCTGCTCAACAATGTCTTCGGCCTGGCTTTGGTATATCTCACTATCCTGGCGCCCTTCACCACCTGGCTGATGAAATCTGGTTTCGATTCCATCCCGCGTGAGATCGAGGCGGCGGCGATGATCGACGGCGCCGGCCTGTTCCAGACACTGCGCATCATCACATTGCCGCTGGCGGCACCGGTGATGGCGACATCGGCGCTGTTCGCCGTGCTGCTGGCCTGGGACGAATTTTTCTATGCGCTGCTGTTCACCTCGGACCAGCGCGCCAAGACCTTGACCGTCGCCATCGCCGATTCGGCCGGCGGCCGTGTTTCCGACTACGGATTGATCGCCACGGCCGGGGTGCTGGCCGCGCTACCGCCGGTGCTGATCGGCCTTGTCATGCAGCGGGCGCTGATCTCGGGCCTGACCAGCGGCGGTGTGAAAGGATGACCATGACTGCAACAGGGATTCGGCCGGCCGGACTGGTCGCCATCGATCGCGAAATGCAGCGCCAGCATGCGGATGCGCGCGCTTCATTCGAACAAAACACCGCCATGGCGCTAAAGGTCGCCGGCTCGATCAGGAAGACCGGACGCCTGCTCCTGCTTGGCATGGGCGGCTCGCATGCGGTGGGGCGTGCCGTTGAGCCGCTCTATCGCACGCTGGGCATCGATGCGCTGGCGCTGCCGCTGTCCGAACAACTCGGCCAGCCGCTGCCGCTCGAAGACCGCACCGTGATCGTGACCTCGCAATCCGGCGAGAGCGCCGAGGTCGTCAGATGGTTTTCGCAGACCGGCGGCAGCTCGGATATTTTCGGCCTGACGCTCGAAGGCAGTTCATTTCTCGCCCGCACTGCGCCTTGCCTGGTCGGCGCTGGTGGCACTGAGCTGGCTTTCGCCGCGACCCGCAGCCTGACCGTGACCCTGGCCCTGCATCTGGCCATCCTGGCTGCTCTGGGTGAGGATCCGGCCGCCGCGCTTGCTGTGCTCGAGGCTCCGCAGGATTGCGTCATCGCCCCCGCACTTGTCGCGCTTGGCAAGGTGGACACGATCGTCACCTCCGGTCGCCGCCTGCAAGGCGTGGCCGAAGCCCTGGCGCTTGGGCTGACCGAACTGTCGCGGCTCCCCTGCTTTTCGCTGGAAGGCGGCCAGTTGCGGCACGGGCCGATGGAGATGCTCGGCCCCCAGATCGGCGTCGTCCTGTTTCGTGGTGACGACCTGACGTCGGACCTTGTCACCGCCATGGCCCTTTCGGTGGTAGAGGCCGGCGCGCCGCTGGTCATCTTCGACGCGTCCGGGCAACCGCCTGTCGTCGGCGCCGTCACGCTCTCGTTCAGATCAGCATCGGGGATGGCCGCTGTCTTCGCCATGCTGCCGGTGGCGCAGCGCCTGATGATCGCCTTCGCCGACAGCCGCGTCGACAATGCCGGCACGCCCGTGCGCACCACCAAGATCACCAGGAGCGAGTGATGCGTCCGCTGGCGGTAATCGGTAACGTCAATGTCGACCTGATTGTCGGCCCGATCGCGCCATGGCCGAAGGCGGGAACCGAGACCGTCGTCGACCATGACGAATTGCGGGTCGGCGGCCAGGCCGGCAACACCGGGCTTGCCTGGCAAGCGCTGGGCATCGATTTCGCGATTGCCGCCAATGTCGGTGACGACCAGTTCGGCCGCTGGCTTCGCGAAGCGTTTGGATTTCGCGCCGAGAAATGGGCGGTCCGTCCCGAAGGTACGACCTTGTCGGTCGGCATGACCCATCCCGATGGCGAACGAACTTTCTTGACCACGCGCGGCCACCTGCCCCGCTTCAGCCTCGGCGATGTCTTGTCCGTTCTCGACGGCGGCGCGCTTTCCGGTGGCTATGCATTGCTCTCCGGCTCCTTCCTGACCGAGGACCTCACGCGCGACTATGAAGCTTTCTTCGACTGGACCGACAGCCACGGCATATCAGTGGCGCTCGACACTGGCTGGCCGATCGATCGCTGGACCGAGGCCAATTGCGCCGCGACAAGGGCGTGGCTCTCGCGCTGCGCGCTGGCGTTGTTCAACGAAGTCGAGACGGTGACCCTGGCGGGATTGCCAGGTCCTGAGGAAGCGGCGCGTGAAATCCGATCCAGCATGAGGCAAGGTGCGACCTTTGTGGTCAAGCGCGGACCGCGTGGCGCCATCGCCATCGGCCCGGACAATACGCTTGTCGAAGCCGTCGCGCCCGATGTCCGTGTCGTCGACACGATCGGGGCCGGCGACGTCTTCAATGCCGCCTTCCTGGCCGCATTGGCACAGGAACAGCCGCTGTCCGCCTGCCTCCGCGCCGCGACGCATGTCGCCTCGCGCGCCATTTCCACCTTGCCCCGCAACTATGGCGGGCCGATGCAGTTCGAGGGTCCCATGCATGAGCGCGCTTGAAATCCGCGGCATCCGCAAGAGCTATGGCAGTGTCGAAACGCTGAAAGGCATCGACATCGCGCTGCAGAGCGGTGAATTCCTGGTGCTGCTCGGCTCATCCGGCTGCGGAAAATCGACGCTTCTCAACATCATCGCGGGACTGGCCGAAGCCACGAGCGGCGACGTGCTGATCGGCGGCCGCTCGATACTCGGCGTACACCCCAAGAACCGCGACATAGCCATGGTTTTCCAGTCCTATGCGCTCTATCCGAACCTGACCGTGCGCCGCAACATCGGCTTCGGACTGGAGATGCGCGGCGTCGCGGCCGACGAGCGTGACAGGGCGGTGAACGAAGCGGCAAGGCTGCTGCAGATCGAAGCTCTGCTCGACCGCAAGCCGAGCCAGCTGTCCGGCGGCCAACGCCAGCGCGTCGCCATCGGCCGGGCGCTGGTACGCAAGCCGCAGGTCTTCCTCTTCGACGAGCCGTTGTCCAACCTCGACGCCAAGCTGCGCCTGGAAATGCGCACCGAGTTGAAGCGCCTGCACCAGATGCTGCAGACCACCGTCGTCTATGTCACCCACGACCAGATCGAGGCGATGACGCTGGCCAGCCGCATCGCTGTCATGCGCGACGGCAGGATCGAGCAGCTCGGCACCCCGGAAGAAATCTACAACGACCCGGCAACACTCTATGTCGCCGGCTTCGTCGGCGCGCCGTCGATGAATACGCTTCAGGCCACCATTGCCGGCGGCAGGCTGGCCATTGCCGGGTCCGATGTACGGATCCCTTTGCCCGCGCGCTATGCGAATGCGGCTCATGAGCGCGCACAAATGGTCGTCGGCATCAGGCCGGAAGCGCTTCGTGTGGCGACCGGAGCCGCCACGGACCTGTCATTGCCGGTGGAGATCGAGGTGGTCGAACTGACTGGCCCTGAACTGGTCACCACGGCCCGGATCGGCGCGCAGCGGCTGACGGCTTGCTTGCCGCCGCGAGCCCAGCTCGCCAAGGGCGAAAAGCGCAACCTCACCTTCGACGAGGCCGCGCTTCGCTTGTTCGACCCCTCGACAGGCAAGGCCTTGCCGGCGATTTGAGATCACAGCGTCGTCCTGCACCCGCGCAGGCAGGCCTATTTGGCGATCTCGAGAAGTGACGATACCAAGAGTTGGCGCTCGTCCTTCGACAGCACGTCGGAATCGAACAGGTTCATGCTGCGCAGTCCTTCGATGGCGAGATAGCAGACCAGCAGCGATCTGAGGTCCGGCGCCTCGCCCTTCAGGCGCTCGAAAAGCTGCCGCTTGAATGTCTTTATCGGCGTCATGAAATCGGGATCCTCGGCGATCGCCGAAAAAATCCAGGATGCCGACGGCTGCTTTTCCTCGCAATCCTCGGCTGACAGTCTGATATAGACGGCGAGGGGATTTTTGCCGTTGTCGTTGCTGTTCGCGGTTTCCAGCGCTTGCTCGAAATCGCGCAGATAGTCTTCGACGAGGCCCTGCATCAATTTGGCCTTGGTCGGGAAATTGTAGAGCAGCCCCCCCTTCGACACGCCGGCGCGGCTGGCGACTGCATCGAGCGACAGGCTACCGGGCCCGGATTCCCGGGCAACATCAGCCGCCGCGGCGAGAATCTTCTCGCGCGAGTTCGGTCTTTGGGCTCTCATGGTGCCTCCCATCGCAAGCTTAGGCCCAATTGACAAGACCGTCCAGACGGTACAGTAAGACCGCCACCATTTGAAATCGGGACCCACAGTCCGTATGTGTCCCGAGTCCGTGCTTCGCGCCGGATTTTCGACTGAGGGGACTTCCTTGTTCAAGCGCATACTCCGTGTCTTTATCATTATTGTGGTTCTTGCCGTGCTCGTCATTGTGGTCGGCGGCATCGTCGGCTTCAACTTCCTGCGCGACAACGGCATCAAGCAGTATTTCGCCACCATGAAGCCGCCGGCGGCGACCGTGTCGACGACCATCGTCAAGCCGTCGAGCTGGACGCCGGGCGTCGAGGCGATCGGTACGGTGCGGGCCGTGCGCGGTGTCGACCTGACGGTCGAGACCGCCGGCATCGTCAAGCAAATCCCTTTCCATGCCAACCAGAAGGTGGCGGCCAATGCGGTGCTGCTGCAACTCGACGACGCCGTCGAGCGCGCCGATCTTGATGCGCAGAAGGCGCAGGCGGCGCTCGATCAGACCACGCTGACCCGCGCCATCGAACTGACAAAGCGTGGTGTCGGCTCCGACTCGACGCTGGACACCGCGCGTGCGGCGGCGTCCGCTTCGGCATCCCAGGTCACCAGGCTGCAGGCCGTGCTCGACCAGAAGCAGCTTACCGCGCCTTTCAACGGCACCGTCGGCATCCCGAAGATCGATCTCGGCCAGTACCTGTCACCTGGCACCTCGGTGGTGACGCTCCAGGATCTCGACACGATGCGGGTCGACTTTTCAGTGCCCGAACAGCAACTCCCGCTGCTCAAGATCGGCCAGACCGTTCGGCTCGGCCTTGGTGGCGACGACAAGCCATTTGCCGGCGCCATTCGGGGCATCGACCCCAAGATCGACCCCTCCAGCCGGCTGGTGAACATCCGGGCGGAAGTCGCCAATCCCGAAGGGAAGTTGACCCCAGGCCAGTTCGTGCAGGTGCGCGTCGAACTGCCCGCGGAGCAGAACGTGCTCTCCCTGCCGCAGACGGCGCTGACCACCAGCCTCTATGGCGACTACATATTCGTGGTGCAACCGGCGAAACCCGCCGGGGCGCCCCCGGCGCAGCCGGCCAAGCCGGGCGAAAAGCCAGCCGCTGCGGCCACCAACAAGCAGGCGGACACCAAGCCTGCGGACGCAATGAAGCCGGCGGCCGATGCCACCAAGCCGGCGGACGCCAAGCCAGCGGACAAGGCCGCTTCCGATGCCGCCAAGCCAGCAGCGGCCGATCCGGCCAAGCCGGCGGCCGAAGGTGAGAAGCCCACGCTGGTGCTGTCGCAGGTCTTCGTCAAGCCCGGCCGCCGCAATCAAGGCATGGTCGAGATCGTCGAAGGGCTCAAGGCCGGCGACGAGGTCGTCACCGCGGGTCAGAACCGCCTCTTCAACGGCATGATCGTCAACGTCGACAACACCATCGACCCGACCAAATCGGCAAACAAGCAGGCCGACCAGCAATGAGCTTTTCCGATCTCTTCATCCGCCGGCCGGTCCTTTCGACCGTCCTTGCCTGCATGATCCTGCTGCTCGGTTTCCAGGGCATCTTCAACCTGTCTATCCGGCAGTATCCGAAGGTCGACGAAACCGCGATCACCATCACGACGGCCTATCCGGGCGCCAGCGCCGACCTGATCCAGGGCTTCATTTCAGCCCCGATCGCGCGCGCCGTCGCCTCGACCGAGAACATCGACTACGTCACCTCGTCCAGCCGGCCGTCCTCCAGCACCGTGACGGTGCAGATGAAGCTCGGTTCCAATCCCGACGTGGCGCTGACCGAAGTGCTGTCCAAGGTCCAGGGCGTGCGCGGCACCTTGCCGGACGCCTCCAAGGACCCGGTCATCGTCAAGGGTACGGGTCAGCAGTTCGCGATGATGTACATCTCGATGCAGAATCCGAACATGACCAAGGAGCAGCTGACGGAGTATATCGAGCGCGTCATCAGGCCCCGCATGTCGACGGTCGAAGGCGTCGCCGACGTGCAGATCTTCGGCGCCCAGGAATATTCGATGCGCGTCTGGATCGACCCGGTCAGGCTTGCAGCGCGCGGCGTGACGGCGGCCGAAGTGCTGACGGCGATCAACAATTCCAACTTCCTGTCGGCGCCCGGCAACACCCAGAACGAATATGTCGTCTCATCGATCACCGTGCGCTCGACGCTGCAGACACCGGAAGCCTTCGCCGCGCTGCCATTGCGCTCGGCAGACGGCAATGTCGTGCGCCTGCGCGACGTTGCCCGCGTCGAACTCGGCGCCGAGAACACCGACACCAGGGTCTCCTTCAACGGCAAGCCCGGGACCTTCCTCGCCATCTTCCCGACCCCGGCAGCCAATCCGCTGACCACCGCGGCAGCGCTCACCAAGCTCGTCCCGCAGATCCAGGAGACGCTGCCCAAAGGCATGACGATCGAGGTCGTCTACGACGCGACCGGACAGATCAGCGCCTCGATCGAAGAAGTGTTCAAGACCATCGGCGAGGCGGTCGCCATCGTCGTCGTCGTCATCCTCCTGTTCCTCGGTTCGTTCCGCTCGGTGATGATGCCGATCATCACCATTCCGCTGTCGTTGATCGGCGTCTGCTTCCTTTTGTTCGCGGTGGGCTATTCGATCAACCTTCTGTCGCTGCTGGCCATGGTGCTGGCGATCGGCCTTGTCGTCGACGACGCCATCGTGGTGGTGGAAAACATCCATCGCCACATGGAAGAAGACCACATGCCGCCCATGCAGGCGGCCTTCAGCGGCATGCGTGAGATCGCGTCGGCCATCGTCGCCATGACGATGACGCTGGCCGCCGTGTTCGCGCCGCTGGCCTTCACCGGCGGCCTGACCGGCGCCCTGTTCCGCGAATTCGCGGTGACGCTCGCCGGATCGGTGGTGCTGTCTGGCGTCATTGCCATCACCATCACGCCGATGATGTCGGCGCGTCTCCTGAAGCCCGGCAATGCCGGCCGTTTCCAGCGTATCGTCGACGGCACCTTCTCGCGCGTCGAGCACGTCTATGAGCGCGCCGTCACCGGCTCTTTGAACTATCGCCCGCTGACGCTGCTCATCGTGCTGGCGCTTGTCGGCGTGACCGGCTTCATGTTCACCAAAACCTCGACGGAACTGGCGCCGGAAGAAGACCAGGGCTTCCTGCTCTCGCTGGTGACGGGGCCGCGCTATGCGACCTCCAATTACACCGAAACCTACGTCAACCAGATCCTGGGCCTGGTCAAGGATATTCCCGAAACCCGGGCGCAGTTCTCGGCCGTCGCGTTCGGCGGCACGACCAACAGCGCCTTCGTCGGTTTTGCCTTCAAGGATTGGGCGGAGCGGAAGCGCAATTCGAAGGAGCTGCAGGCCGACATCACGGCTCGTATTGCCAAGGTGGCGGGTGTCCAGGCGTTTGTCTTCGCACCGCCGACGCTGCCGGGCTCCGGCGGCGGCTTGCCGATATCCATGGTGGTGCGCTCGACCGGGGATTCCGCTCAGGTCTACGAGGAAGCCGAGAAGATCAAGAACAAGGCGCAGGCGTCGGGCCGCTTCATCGTCGTGCAGAATTCGATGGCCTATGACGCACCGCAGGTGACGGTGACCATCGACCGCGACCGCGCGGCCGCGCTCAACCTGCCGATCGCCGACATCGGCCGGACGCTGACGCTGCTGGTCGGCGGCGCCGAAGTGGCGCAGTTCGACCGCGACTCCAACAGCTATGACATCATCCCGCAGGTGCCGCAGGAATTCCGCGACAATCCCGAAAAGCTCGGCGAGTACTTCGTGCGCAGTGTGACGGGCGAGATGGTGCCGCTATCAGCCGTGGTGAAGATTTCGAACAATGCGTCGCCAGCGGCAATCGAGCAGTTCAACCAGCTGAATTCATCGACGATCTCGGCGCTGCCGCTGCCCGGCGTTACCACCGGCGATGGTTTGAAAGTCCTCGAGGACATTGCCAGGGAGAGCCTGCCCGACACCTTCTTCATCGACTATTCCGGCCAATCCCGGCAGGAGAAGGAACAGGGCAACACGATCCTGATCGCTTTCGGCGCGGCCGTCATCGTCATCTACCTGGTGCTGGCGGCGCAGTTTGAAAGCTTCCGCGATCCGCTGATCATCATGATGGCGGTGCCATTGTCGATCTTCGGCGCGATCGTGCCGCTCAATCTGGGCCTCGGCACGCTCAACATCTATACGCAGGTCGGCCTGATCACGCTGATCGGCCTGATCACCAAGCACGGCATTCTGCTGGTCGAATTCGCCAACCAGCAGCGCGAACTGCATGGCATGAGGCGGCGTGACGCCATCATCGCCTCGGCCAAGGTGCGCCTGCGGCCGATCCTGATGACGACGGCCGCGATGGCGCTGGGCGTGGTGCCGCTGATCGTTTCCAGCGGCGCCGGCGCCGCGGCCCGCTATTCGATGGGCCTGGTCATCTTCACAGGCATCCTGGTCGGCACCATGTTCACGCTGTTCGTCGTGCCTATGTTCTACACCTTCATCGCCAGCAAGGACCTGCCGCATCTGGCGGAAAAGCCGGATCCAAAGCTGATGCCGGCGCTGCCGAGCTGAGGCACAAGGCGCAAGAAACAAAAAGAGGCCGGGATTTCTCCGGCCTCTTTTTTTGGGGGTCGCTCCAGCAACTCCGGCACATGGCCGAATGCGGCAACCTGCCTGCTACTTGACGATGACGATGCTGGTGTTGGCCGGGCCGAAGGTCTCGACGAGCTGGTAGAAATCGGCGGCATTGTCCGGGTGCAGCCGCACGCAGCCGTGCGAGGCCGGCTGGCCGAGGCGCTTGATGGCATAGGTGGCGTGAACCGCATAGCCGCCGCTGAAAAAGACCGAATGCGGCATCGGCGCGTTGTCGTACTTTTTCGAATACCACATCTCATGTATGCGCGTCGGCTTGAACGAACCGGTCGGCGTGACATGCGCCCTGTCGCCGGTGGAAACCTTCCAGGCGAAAGTCGGCCGGCCGTCGACCGAGACTTCCATGACCTGCTGCGACAGCGAAACGCGCGCCACGATGCTGTTGGCGGCGTGGGCGGCGTTGGCGCCGAATAGAAGCGCGCTGCCCACGAGCGCCGCGAAGGTGATGTTGATGAGCTTTGCGGAAATAGTGGTGTGCATGATGTCCCCTCTCTGCCGGCCCGGCCGGCTCCAATTCGATGAGCGGCTTATCCCTGCGGCATGTTTCGGAGAGATTTCGCGAAATGTTCGTTTGTGTTTCGAAACTGTTTCCTCTGGTTAACAGGCCAAACCCCGCATCTCGGCACTGCCCGCCCCTCCGGCAACTTGCTGCCGAGAGGACCGAAGGCCCGCGCCGCGACGGGGGGCTCCGTGGGCGGCGCGGGCACTTCGGGAGTTTCCTGAAGCGACCCGCGATACAGTCATCTTTTTGGGGAATTCCGATATGAAAACAAAATTCGCGGCTTCGGTGCTTTCCGCACTGCTCTATGCGCAGGGCCTGCTCGGCTTTGCCGCTCTCGCCAGTGTGCTCTTCAAGGAGCGCGCTCATGCAAGCGAGTTCGCCGCCGGCGGCGACATGGCCTCGGGCCCGTCATTGCTGGTGGTGCGCTGAACCTCGCGGGCATCGGCGCGGAAATGGAAAGTCCGATGCTCATCCGGGGAGCCAGCTGGAAAAACCAGCCGTCAGTCGGCGAACTGCCGTGGCGGATCGAACCTGTAGCCGGCGCCGCGTATGGTGGTGATGGTCTCGGTGTCGAGCTTGCGGCGCAGCCGCACGATACGCGAGTCGATCGAGCGATCGAAAGCGTCGGCATTCTCGGCCGGTGCGGCGGCGATAATGTCGTCACGCGTCAGCACCTTGCGCGGGCTCGCCAGGAACAGCCTGAGCAGCGCCACCTGGCCGGGCGAGAGCTGCTCCTGCGTACCGGAGCGATGCATGACGATCGCCGATCTCAGATCGACGGTCGCGTTCTCCAGCACGATCAGTTCCTGGGTGCCCCTGCCGCGCCGCGAAAGCAGGCCGCCTACACGCGCGGCGAGTTCCCTGACATTGAGCGGACTTTCGACGACGTCGGCGGCGCCAAGCTCGAGCGCCAGCACCTTGTCGAGGAGATCGGCCGGCCGGCATATCAGGATGAAATCCGGTCCATGCTCGCCGCCCCCACTTTGGCCGCCATAACGCCTGAGCAGATCTCGCCCTTCCGCCTGGCTAACGCTGTCCCCGACGACGACGACATCGATGCCTCTGCCCGCCAGCAGCGATTCCGCCTCCCAGGGCTGCCGCGCCTGGCGCACGTCATGGCCGCGCCGCTCAAGATGGTCGGCAAGCTCGGTCGCCACGACGTCGGCAACGGAAACAAGCGCGATGACGGCTCGTGCGGCCATGTTTTCCAACCGTTCCCTGGCAACCGGATATGAGTACTGGACATCATGTTTATACCCAATCTACTTTCCACTGAAAGTGGGAGCGAGAGCATCGTGCGGGCAAGAATTGTCATCGTCGAGGACGAGCCCGACCTGAGGGACGCGGTCGCCGAATATCTCGGCGCCGCCGGCTATGATGTGGCGACCGCGGAAACCGCGGCCGCCGCGCGCAGCCTGATCGAGACGCAGCTCTTCCATCTGGCCATCCTCGACATCGCCATGCCGGGCGAGGATGGCCTGTCGCTCGGCCGCTGGCTGCGCTCGAAAATGCCCATCGGCATCATCTATGCGACCGCCGCCGGCACCGCGCTCGACCGCATCGTCGGGCTGGAACTCGGCGCCGACGACTATATCGTCAAGCCATATGAACTGCGCGAAGTGCTGGCCAGGGTGCGCAGCGTGCTGCGCCGTGTCCCGCAGCCGACGGAGCCGCAGGACAGGAAAGCCAGAACCGACCGCCGTTCCGTGGCCTTCGGCCCCTTCCAGGCGGATCTCGACGGCAGGCTGGTCACCGGCGCCAATGGTACGGTGATCGACATGGCCAAGAGCGAGTTCGACGTGCTGGAGGTTTTCCTGACCCGAGCCAACCGGCTGCTGACCAGGGCCGCGATCTCCGAGGCGATCGGCTTCACCGAGGATCCGGAATCATCGCGCGCCGTCGACATCCGCATCATGCGGCTGCGCAAGAAGATCGAGACTGATCCGGCCAACCCGAAATTCCTGCGCACGGTGCGCGGCGAAGGTTATATCTTCTCGCTGCCGACCGGCGACGGCAACTGAGCGTCAGACCCACAGGGTTTCCGCTCCGCAGCCGTTGCCAGCCGATCGAAGTGACGTGACTCTGGAATGACGGCTGACAATGACGGGCGAGACGGCAAGCACGGATATGCAGGGTTTCAGGCAAGGCGCGGCGATGGCGGCCGTGCGTGTCGTGCGCCGGCTGCGCGAGGCCGGCGACTGGCAGCGCGAAATGGACGGCATACTGGAAACGCTGTGCCACGCCATGGAATGCCAGCGCGGTATCCTGTTCCGCCTGCGCGAATTGCCCGGCCAAGGTTTCGCCCAGTCGGTCGCCGCCTACTGGATCGACCCTGATTTCGGCGGCGAACTGGCCTCGCCGACCGTCATCATGCAGTCGATCGTCAATTCGGATCCGCTGTTGGAGCGGCTGGCCGAGGATGAGCGGCAGGGCAAGGTCTTCGCCGGGCACACACGCGATCTCGAAGGGTTCCTGAGAGCCGATTTCGAAAAGCAGAACATCAAGTCCTTCCTGTCGGTATCCGTCTTCGCGCACGGCCATCTGTGGGGCACGCTCGCCGTCAATGATTGCGTCGAGGAGCGTGAATGGACCGACGAGGAAGAGGCGACGCTGCACATCATCGCGCTCGCCATCGGCGACGCCATAGAACACTCCCCCTCCGACGCCCATGCCAGCGAAGTGATCCGCCGCACCATGCTGCAGGCCTCGCTCGATGCCATCATCGTCATCGACGAGGCCGGATCGATCATCGAATTCAATCCGGCTGCGGAAAAGATGTTCGGCTTCCAGCGCAGCGATATCCTTGGCAAGGACCTGCTCGATACCGTCGTTCCGGAATACTACCGCAAGGGTTATGCCTCGGGCGCCGACTACATGTCCGGCCGCGGCGCGCCGATGGTCGGCCAGCGGCTCGAGACGGTGACGCAGAATGCCGCCGGCGAGGTCTTCCCGATCGAGCTGACGGCGACCGAGATGCGGGTCGCCGACCGCCGGCTTATCTTCGGCTCCATCCGCGACCTGCGCGAGAGGCTGCGCGCCGAGGAGGAGATCAACCGGCAGCGCGAGAAGCTGCACCAGAACGAGAAGATGGCGGCGATGGGCTCGCTGCTCGCGGGCGTTTCGCACGAGCTCAACAACCCGCTGGCGGTGGTGGTCGCGCAATCGACGCTGCTGCATGAATTCGCCTCGGACCCGCAGACCAAGGTCCGTGCCGAAAAAGTGCGCGCCGCAGCCGAGCGCTGCGGGCGCATCGTCAAGAGCTTCCTGTCGATGGTCCGCCTCCATCCGGCGGCGCAGACCGAGACCGATCTCAACCAGGTGATCCGCGCCGCTCTCGAGGTGACCGCCTACGGGGCGCGCTCGAGCGGCATCATCATCGATACCGATTTCGCGCCGGGTCCCCTGCTGGCCATGGCCGACGCCGACCACGTGACGCAGGTGGCGGCCAATTTCCTCATCAACAGCCAGCATGCTCTGGCTGGCATTGCCGGCGACCGGCTAATCAAGGTACGGAGCTTCCGCAGCGACCGGGGCAATCCGGGCTTCTCGGTCGAGGACAACGGACCCGGCATTCCCGAGGCCATCCGGTCGCGCATTTTCGAATCCTATTTCACCACCAAGCCGGTCGGCGTCGGCACCGGTATCGGCCTGTCGATTTCGAAGTCCATCATCGAGCGGCACAATGGCAATGTCTGGTTCGAGGAAGTGCAGCCGAGAGGCGCGCGTTTCGTCGTCCAGTTGCCGGCTATCTCGGCGGGCATCGCCGCCGCTGGCGAAAGCCAGCCACGATCGAGCGGCCTGCGCCACGCCTTGATCATCGATGACGAACCCGACGTCGCCGGTTCCTTGTCCGACATTCTCGAATTGATGGGCATCAAGTCGCGGATCGCGCCGGTCTGGGAATCGGGCGCCGCCACCTTGAGCGGCCACATGCCGCCGGACATCGTCTTTTCGGATCTGCGCATGCCCGGCACATCAGGCATTTCGATCTACCGCGAACTACTTGCCGAGCGGCCCGACCTGGCGCGGCGCTTCGTGCTGGTCACCGGCGACCTCATAGGCGCAAAGGCGGAAATCGAAGCCTTGCCGGCGCAGCAGCGGCCACAGATCCTCGAAAAACCGTTCAGCACGCTGGATGTGCGCAGCGTGCTTTCGACCATCGCCGAGCAGGCCGTGTCGAAAGCATAAAAAAGAGGCCCCCGGCCGACATCGCGGCGGGAGCCGAAGGGAGCGCTGGAGGACGCTCGGGGAGATCAGGGCATGATCCCCAAACGGGAACCGGTTTTCGGGATCATGCCAGGCAAATCCAGAGACAGAAATCAGAAGATGTTGGGCGTGCTGGTCAGCGGCGCGGCGTTGGCGATCATGCGGATCGCGCGGGCCTTGTGCGTTCCGGACTGCTCGGCAATGGCGCGCAGGCAATCCACGCTCTCGGCGCCCCAAGCCTGCCCCTTGCAGGCGAAATCGATCGCGGGCATCGGCAGGCGGGCGGTCGTGGTCGTGGTCGGCGCACCTTCGACGATGTTGGCGGGCGGATTCAACGAAGCGAAGGCTGGGCCGACCGTCGGCGTGAACGCCATGCCGGCGAAGGCGCAACCAGCCAGCGCCATGAACATTGCCATCGGGTGGTCGCTGGCACGCTGGCGAAGCGCCAACTTCGGGCGGCGGTCAGCGCGCTCTGGAGCCTGAAAGCGGTTGCTGCTGGTGATCTGGACTTTCGCATGCATCATTATCCCCTTCGTTGATTTTCTTTTTGCGATAAAGCGAATTTAATCGCGCCTTGTAACGACGGAAAGGTGACGAGAGCCCGGCAATGTAACCGGATTGAAACATTAATACGGGCAGAGACGGTCAAAATCGGTCATCGACTATTTTGATCCGGGATAGCGGGTTGCCCAGCGTGCCCCGCTGGTGGCCGACGCGAACGGCAGGGCTTTTTCTTGCCCCCGGAATACCTTGTCGGAGGGCGCGATTTGCAGCGTGACCGGCAACGGGTGGAGGTTATGAACTCTGGCTAACACCCGGATTTTCCGGGGTTTTCAGAGGTCACGGTGGAGCAGGATTCCGCTGGAACCGGGGCTGACATTTTCGCCCTGAAACCTGAGCATTTCCACAAACCATTGCATTTCAACGCAAAATATGATTATATTGAATGCATATTCAATAAAAAGAAGAGACGTTTCATGAACCCGCACCTCCGTGACGTGGCAATCCCGAACGATTGGGACCGGCGGGGATTGCCGGGCTGGAGTTACCATTCCACCGCCCTTCTCGAACTGGAGAAGGAGCATGTCTTCCGCAATCATTGGCAGATCGCCGGGCATATCTGCGACATACCCAATGCCGGCGACTACCTCACCATGGATATCATCGGCGAGCGCGCTTTGATCGTGCGCGGCAAGGACGGCGTCGTGCGCGGCTTCAACAACATGTGCCGCCACCGCGGCAGCCGCGTCGTGGCCGACAACCAGGGCAATTGTAAGAACGCGCTGGTCTGCCCGTTCCATGGCTGGGTCTACAATCTTGACGGTACGCTGCGCGGCGCCGCCCGCCCGCGCTCCTTCCCCAATCTCGACAAGACCGAGTTCGGCCTGATGCCGCTCGATCTCGAAATCTGGATGGGCTTCATCTTCATCCGCTTCCGCAATGGCGGGCCACAGCCTTCCGTTGCCGAGCTGTTGAAGCCGATCGAACCCGAATTCGCGCATTACAATGCCGCCGACATGGTGCCCTCCTGGGGCATCTGGACCCAGAAAACACCGGTCAACTGGAAGTCCGTGCGCGACGTCGACAATGAAGGCTATCACGTCGCCATGGCGCATCCGGCCCTGCAGGATCTCTACGGCGCCACCTATTTCGACGAGCCTTTCGTCAACGGCGTCTCGCGCTCCTTCGCCACCTACAACCCGCATGCCGGTCGTCGCTGGAGCGTCAGGAACTACGTCAAGATCGCGCCGGAGCCGACGCATCTGCCGGACCACCTCAGGAAGGCCTGGGTCTATTACGGAATCTTCCCGAACGCCGTCCTGTCGGTGATGCCGGAATCGGTGCAGTTCTATCAGGAGTTCCCGCTGTCGACGGGTGAGACGCTGCTGCGTGGCGCCATCTATCGCTACCGCGACGAAAGTCGCGAGCAGGCCGCTGCCCGCTATCTCTCCTTCCGTATCGATCGCGACACCATGTCGGAAGACGTGCAGCTTTCGGTCTGGTCGAACGAATCCATGCTGTCCGAGTCCTTCGAGGGTTTTTACTTCTCCGACCTCGAATATGGGGTGCGCACCCACCACGACCATCTGCGCAAGCAGCTTCCGGTGCTCGGCCTGGAAACAGCGCCGGAAGAAAAGGACATGTGGAACCTAAACGATGCGCTGAGATCGCGAGGGTAGCGGCGCAAGCCGCGAAACTCTCCCCCACAAGAGGAAGATTGGCTATCACCCCCGCCAGACACCCTCTTTCCTGAGGTCATCCATGGTGCGCGAAATGCCTTCGCGCAGGGTGCCGACCATGTCGTCGATCTGCTCGCGCGTGATGATGAGCGGCGGCGACATCACGCACATGTTGATCAGTGGCCGCACCAGCAGGCCAAGCTCATGGCAGTGGGCGTCGATGCGTTTTCCGACATTCTTGTCGAGTTGCAGCGGATCCTTGCTTTCGCGGTCGGCGACGCATTCGACACAACCCATCAGCCCCACGCCGCGCACCTCGCCGACCAGCGGCAGCTCTTCCAGCGTCTTCAGCTGCGCCTGGAAATAGGGGGCGACCGCCTGCGCGTGGGCAAGCACGCTTTCTTCCAGCAGGTCGAGGTTCTTCAAGGCCACCGCGCAGCCGACGGGATGGCTGGTGTAGGTCAGCCCGTGGCCGAACATTGCGTCGGGATGGTTCGAGCGGCGCAGCTCCTCCAGCAGCCGTTCCGAGATGATGACGCCGCCGAGCGGGAAATAGCCTGAGGTGACGCCCTTGGCAAACGTGATCATGTCGGGGTCGATGCCGAAGACGTCGCCGGAGGCAAAGACATGGCCAAGCCGGCCGAAGCCCGTCACCACCTCGTCGGAAACATAGAGAATGTCGTTGTCACGGCAGATCTCGCGGATGCGCTTGAGATAGCCGTCGGGCGGCACGACGACGCCGCCGGACGCCTGCACCGGTTCGCCGACGAACGCGCCTATTCTGTCGGCTCCGAGGCGCGCGACCGCGTCGCGGAACTGGTCGACGAGGAAATCGGTGAAGGCAGCGATGCTCATCCCTTGCGGACGCCGGAACGGGTCGGGCGAGGAGAGCTTGACCACCATATCGCCGGCGCCGTCCATCCAGTCGCGATCGCGCGGGCGGCCATTGAGCGAGGCCGAAAGATAGGTCGAGCCATGGTAGGCGCCGCCACGGCTCAGGATCAGCTTCTTTTCCGGCCGGCCACGTACATTGTTGTAGAACTGCATGAAGCGCAACGCCGTCTCGACCGCGGATGAGCCGCCCGTGGTGTAGAAGACATGGCTGAGGTCGCCTGGGGCATGGCCGGCGAGACGTTTGGCAAGCTCCGCCGATGGCGCGTTCATCGTGTACCAGGGCGTGTTGTAGGACAGCGCCATCGCCTGGTCGTACATCACCCTGGCGAGTTCCTCGCGACGATGGCCGACATTGACGCACCACATGCCGGCCGGGCCGTCGATGAGCCGCTTGCCGGTGTTGTCGGTGATGTAGATGCCATCGCCCTCGCCGATCAGCGCACGCGCCTCCGAACCGACGGAACCGGCATAAGGCCAGGGCTGGATGAGATGACGCTTGGCCAGCTCGACCGCATCGTCGTCGCCAGGGCCAGCCGTTTCGCCTGCCTTCAGATCTCTCACCGCCGCCATCATCGCCTCCACATCACCGAATTTTCCCGGGTATCAATCCGATTCGCTATGGCCGAAATCATCGCTCCGCTCACACGATTTTGAATGTCCGTTCAATCAACATTGCAGAAATGGCGCTTGATTTCAATCCGCGGATGCGCGCATGATGAAAGAAAGCCGGCAAGGGGAACAATAGCCGGCGCCAGCCCAATGGGATGCCGTATGGCGGGACAGTCCAGGCCAGCAACCGAGATCACAACCGGAGCCCCGCCCTCTGGTGCCCTGCAATGACGGTGGCTGCGGAAGGGTTGCCTCCGTTGCGCACGACGCGGGCCAGACGAAATGCCCTTCTGCAATCCGAGCCCGTACAGGGCTTTGCCCTGATCAGCCCGACCTTGCTCTACGCGCTCATCCTGCTGGTCCTGCCGATACTGGTGGTCATCGCCCACTCCTTCTGGACGCAGCACTACCTGACCATCGACCGCACCTTCACGCTGGAGAATTACCGCGTCGCGCTGACCGAGCCGATTTACCGCGATCTGTTATGGCGCTCGCTCTATATCTCGCTGACGGTCAGCCTGTTCACCGTCGTCCTCGCCTACCCGATCGCCTACTTCATTTCCTTCCGCGGCGGCCGTCACAAGAGCCTGTGGCTGTTCCTCATCACCATCCCGTTCTGGACCAGCTATCTCTTGCGCGTGATGTCGTGGAAGGTCATCCTGGGCTATAACGGCGTCTTGAATTCCGGCCTGATGGGTCTGGGCATCATCGACGAACCGTCGACAGCCCTGCTCTACAATTCGAGCGCCGTCATCATCACCCTTACCCATGCCTGGGCGGCCTTCGCCATTCTGCCGATCTTCGTGTCCCTGGAGAAGGTCGATCGCACGCTGGTCGAAGCGGCCACCGATCTTGGCGATGGCCCCTTGCGCTCGTTCCTGCGCGTGACCTTGCCGCTCTCGGCGCCTGGCATCATTTCCGCGGCGCTGATCGTCATGATCCCGACGGTCGGCGACTACGTCACGCCAAAGCTCGTCGGCGGCAAGGACGGCGTTATGATCGCCAACGCCATCCAGGCACAGTTCGGCAAGGCAGCCAACTGGCCGCTCGGTGCCGCACTTTCCGTCACCACCATGCTGATCGTCTCCCTGATGGCCGGCGCCACGGTGCTGATCATCCGCACTTTGCAAAGGATGGCGCGATGAGGGCGCGGCGCCTCCTGCCGGGCGGCTGGCTGTCCGCCTACGCGTTCCTCTATATTGTCTTCCTCTATCTGCCCGTCATCTTCCTGCCGATCTTCTCGATCAACACGGCGGCGACGCCGAAATTCCCGCTGACCGGCTTCACCCTGCAGTGGTACGAAGACCTGCCGCGCACACCGGCGCTGCTCGATGCCGCCTGGAACAGCCTGATCGTCGGCGTCTCGGCGGCCATCCTCTCGACCGTACTCGGCATCCTCGCCGCCCGCTCGATCACCCGCTACCGCTATCCCGGCCGCCCCGCCATCAATGGCCTGATCATGGCGCCGCTTGTGCTGCCTGAAGTGATCGTTGCCATCTCCATGCTGCTGGTGATGCTGCAGCTTGGCTTGAGCCTGTCGCTGGTCACCGTCGTGCTCGGCCACGTGCTGATCTGCATTCCCTATTCGATGACAGTGTTGACCTCCGGCTTCGAAGGTTTCGACCGCAGCCTCGAGGAAGCCTCCGCCGATCTCGGCGAGAGCGCCTTCGGCACTTTCCGGCGCGTGACGTTGCCGATGGTGGCGCCGGCGATCATTTCCAGCCTGCTGGTCTGCTTCACCATCTCTCTGGATGAATTCATCATCGCCTTCTTCCTCACCGGCACCAAGGCGACGCTGCCGATCTACATCTGGGGCCAGTTGCGTTTCGCATCGAAACTGCCCGGCGTTCTGGCGCTGGGCACGCTGCTGCTGGTCGCCTCCTTCCTGCTGATGACGATCGCTGAAATGCTGCGTCGCCGCGCGGCCAGACGCACCCAGAACGAGGGAGGCCTCTATGCCTGAGCGGCCGCGGATCGAGCGCACTCACGCGGACAGGATCCAATCCGAAAGACCGATGATTGAGATCCGCAACGTCACCCGCAGCTACGGAGCCTTCAGGGCGCTGGACGACGCCTCCTTGACCATCAGGGAAGGCGAGTTCTTCTCGCTGCTTGGTCCGTCCGGCTGCGGCAAGACCACGCTTTTGCGCATGATCGCCGGGTTCGACAATCCGACCAGAGGTTCGATCGCGGTTGGCGGCCAGTCCATGGAAGGCATCCCGGCCAACCGCCGGCCGACCAACATGGTGTTCCAGAGCTATGCGATCTTCCCGCACCTCAATGTCGAGCAGAACGTCGCCTACGGACTGAAGCGGCTGAAGCTGCGGGCCGGCGAGGAGAAGCGCCGCGTCGAGGAAGCGCTGGCGCAGGTCTCGCTCACCGGCCTCGGCAGGCGGCTTGCCACGGAGCTTTCCGGCGGCCAGCGCCAGCGCGTCGCGCTCGCCCGTGCCCTGGTGATGCGGCCCAAGGTGCTTTTGCTCGACGAGCCGCTCTCGGCGCTCGACAAGAAGCTCCGCGAGCAGATGCAGGTCGAACTGCGCCGCCTGCAGCAGGCCGTCGGCATCACCTTCGTATTGGTCACCCACGATCAGTATGAGGCGCTCGCCATG
Source organism: Mesorhizobium sp. B2-5-4 (assembly GCF_006441095.1). Lineage (NCBI taxonomy): Bacteria > Pseudomonadati > Pseudomonadota > Alphaproteobacteria > Hyphomicrobiales > Phyllobacteriaceae > Mesorhizobium > Mesorhizobium sp. B2-5-4. The sequence continues at coordinate 196,113 of NZ_VFUR01000006.1, forward strand.
TCCGACCGCATCGCCGTGATGTTCGGCGGCAAGATCGCCCAGGTCGCCTCGCCGAAGGAGATCTACCAGCGCCCGGTCAACCGCCAAGTCGCCGACTTCCTTGGCGGCATGAACTTCGTCAAGGCCGAGATCGTCGAGGAGAACGGCGCCTCGCTGATCCTCGACACGCTGGGTTTCGGCCGCATCAAGACCGACAAGCCCAAGGCTTTCGTGCGCAACGGCGGCGGCGCCACGCTCGGCATCAGGCCTGAGCGCCTGCGCGTGCTATGGGACAATGCGACAGCCAAGTTCGAGGTCGCCGGCAAGGTGGTCGAGCGCCACTATTTCGGCGAGATCACCCATCTGATCGTCGAGATCCCCGGGCTGGAAAAGCCGCTATCGGTGACCGAGACCAACGATTTCGGTGCCGATGATATCCCAGTCGGCACCTCCATCCGCCTCGCCTACGATCCCGAAGCCCTGGTCGCGATGGCCGACTGAACGTCGACGATGATCCTGCGCGCCGCGATGCGCCCGGCCACGATCGCGCCTTCGACATAGCCCGGGAATGACGGCGACAGTTCCGACGAAGCGAAATGCACCGGCGGCGCACCGGCAAGAATGGTGCGCTCGGCATCCCTCGCCGTCACATCGACGATCAGGTCGCTATAGGCACCGCCGCTCCAGCCATCATGCGTCCAGTCGCGGCGGTTGAAATCGAGAATATCGGCAGCCTCCGAACCAAGAGCCTCCACAAGTCTCGTCGTCACCTGCGCCCGCAGGTCCGCCTGGCCGAGTTCGTGCCAGCGCAGCGCCAGCGGCCCGCCAATGAAAACGACTAGCGCCGCATGCTCGGAATCCCTGCTGGCGTCGCAGGCAAACAGCCCCGGCAGATCCCGCCACATCACCATCCCGCTCAAATTCCGTTCGCGCCAGAATGGCTTGGGATAGCGCACCAGGATCTTGATCACAGCGCCGCTTTCCCAGGCGCCGAGCGCCGTTTCCAGGGCTGCTGGCAAGGCTGGCGTAAAATCGAGCTTCGCGGCTGTCGCCGGCGGCACGGCGACCAGAACTTCGCGCGCTTCGACCACGCTATTGATCGAGACGACCCGAACCCTTGGCGGACCGTATTCGATGCGGCTCACCGGTTCACCGAGCCTCACACGGCCGCCGAGGTCCTCGGCCAGATCATCGGCCATCGACTGCATGGTCTCGCGCAGGGAATATTGCAGCTCCGGCACCTCGTTGGTGATGCGCCGGTCATTGTCGATGAGATACCACAGTGGCACCTTCTCCAATGCCAGGCACCACAGGCCTTCGATCATCGACCGGAAGGCCGCCTTGGCCTCGCCGGCGTCACCCTGCGTCTCCAGCCACCCGGCAACGGTCAATCCCGCAATGGCAGGATCGTTGGGCTCGATCCTGTTCATGCGCTCGCGGATTGCCATGGAGGCGTGATAGGTCCGCTCGGCCTGGTCGACCGACATTGACGGGTGGGTGATGAAATCACCCTCGACGTAAGTCTCGACGAATGTCTTGCCGCGAGCCCGGGCCAGTTCCATCAACTGCGGCATGTCCTCGCACAGGAATTGGCCGCCGCTGTCGATGCGCTCGCCAAGTCCATTTCGCACGGTCTCGACGCGGCCGCCGACACGATCGCGGGCCTCCACAAGCACGAAGTCGACGCCGGCGCGCTTCAATTCAATCGCGGCCGATAGGCCGGTGAAGCCGGCGCCGACGATAACGACGTCGGTTCTTTCGATCTTGTCGTTCAATAGCCAGCCTTGATTTTCTCGAACTCGTCGATCATGCGCTTCTTCAGCTCCGGCGGTACCGGCTGCTGGAACAGGGTCTTGTCGAGGAACTTGTCGAGATTGTCGTGTAGGCCGGGTGTAGCAGCGGGTCCTCATGGCCCGACCAGTCGAACACGACGAGGTCGCCGCCGCCCTCGGCGAGCGCATAAACCGCGCCGGCACCGAACGTGCAGGCAGCGGCTATGACAAGGTGGCGAAGCACGGAATTCATGGTGCGAAAAACTCCCCCATCGCGAAAGATGCCGAGAGCGAGGTTAGGCAAATTCAAGCGCTTTGGCGAGCCCATCCGCCGCTCCTGCCGGCGCACGGACGGGTCCGCCAGTCAAAGGCTTAATAGCCCGCTTTGATCTTCTCGAACTCGGCGATCATCTTGAGCTTGAGATCCGACGGCAGCGGCTGTTGGAACAGCGTCTTGTCGACGAATTTCTGCACGTCGTCATAGCCCTTTTCCTTCAGGACGGCCTGATCGACGCCGGTCATGCCCTTGGCATTGGCCTGGCCGTAGCCCCAATCCTTGACCAGCACCTTGGCGATCTCCGGATCATTGACTGCGTTGAGATAATCATAGGCCTTGTCGGTATTGCCGGGTGAGTCCTTGAACAGCACATAGCCGCAGACCCAGGTCGAGATGCCTTCCGCCGTGTCCTTCTTCGACTTGATCGGCACGCCGGCGGCGACCGACTGCACGGTCGCATCGTTCCAGGCCCAGGCGAGATCGACCTCGCCGCCGCTCAGAAGCTGGACGACGTCGGTGGTGTCGGTCCAGTAGGAGCGCACATTCTTGTGTACCTGGCGCAGGAAGTCGGAGGCCTGCTTGAACTGGTCGTCGGTCATCTTGGTCCAGTCCCTCAGGCCGATGGCGAGGCTCGCCAGCGCATAGGCATCGTCGACATTGTCGCCGATCGAGACCCGGCCCTTGAACTTCGGATCTACGAACGCTTTCAGCGACTGCACGTCCTTCTCGTCGATCTTGGAGGAATTGTAGGTAAGCTGCGTGTTGCCCCAGTCCCAGGGCATGAACCAGGCTTTTCCGTCATCGGTTGTGGCGAGATTCTTCATCGCCATGATGCCGGGATTGAGGTCCTTCCAGCCCGTGATCCTAGAGGTGTCGAGCGGCTGCAGCAGGCCAGCCTCGCGCCACTTCACCACGCTCTGCGAGCAGGGATGGCCAAGGTCGGCCTTGAAGCCGGAACGGACCTTCTCGAACGCCTCGTCCTCATCGCCGAAGAATGCGAAGGTCGGCGAATCGCCGTTCTTCTCGACGTATTTCGGGTGGAAGCCCGGGGCCTCGTAGCCGGACCAGTCGAACACGATAAGATCCTTGTCGGCGGCGATCGCCAGGGCGGCGGCGGAAGCCGCCAGTGCACCGGCCAGTGCAAGCGTCAGTGTCAGGCGTCTTGTCAGTGTCTTCATTGCTGCTCCATCCTCTGTGATTTTCTTATGATTTCGTTGGGCCGGCCCCCTTCCGTGGGTAGTGTTTCGGGAAAGCCGCCGACAGGAATTCATTGGCCGCCTGCAAGGCCGTCTCGCGGGTCGTGTCCTCGGTGCCCATCATCAACCGCAGCCACAAGCCTTCCAGCATGGCGCTCAGCGCCAGCGCCATGACCTGCGGCTCGTAGGCATAGCCGCCGTTTTGCTTGAGCGCCGTGCAGAGGTCGATGAAAATGTTCTGGTAAACGGCATCCCGCGCACTGCTCAGCGCCTGGTAGGTCGGCCGCGATTTGGCCTCGCCCCAGAAGGCGCACCAGGCGGCAAGCTTGCGCTTGTTGCAGATCGAGCGGTCGAAATCGGCCGCGACCAGCGCCTGGAGCTGGTCGGCAGGATCGTCGCCTGCCTTGTGCAGCGCATTGCGCCAATGCGCCGAGTATTCGTCATACATGTACTGCAAGGTCGCGATGAGCAGCTTTTCCTTGCTCTCGAAATGGAAATTGACGATGCCGCGCGACAGACCGGCGCCATCGGCGACATCGGCCATCGTCGTTTCCGAATAGCCGCGCTTGGCCAGCGAATCGATCGTCGCCTCGATAAGCTGAAGCTGCCTGACCTCCTTCGCGGCCTTGCGCCCGCGCTTTTCGGATTCAGCCTTCCGTACGGGTTCAAGGAGCGCGTCCCTGGCGTCTGCCGTCTTCATGCGTATGATGGTCTCCAGCATCGCCGGCTATCCCTTTGCGTCCGGCTTCAACCCGCGAAGATGAGTGGGACGGTGCTCGCCACTGTCAAGCACCTTCTGCATGGCTTCCCAGGTTCGAATGTTGTCGACACAGGCCGACCGACCACGGCGGCAACGGCCGAATAGCGATCCCTTCAACCCCATAGCGCCTCTGGGAGCGGATGGCGGTGTAGTCATACTCCGGCTCGGCCTCGGCCGTTTCGATCATCAGCCCTCGGTCCCCAATGGACGAACGCCTGTTTCGAACGCCGGCAGAGCGTAATCCATGTCTGGAAAAATGCAACATCATTTGTTGAACATTCATTCAGAATGGCTGGACAGAATGGCTGACGCCATGCCAAATTCCACGTATTCGGGGAACAGATCACGCGAAAATGAAGAGCGGGTCGCAGATGAGAACTGGGCCAAAATGAAAGCTTGGGACGCGATCATCATCGGCGGCGGACACAACGGCCTGGTCAACGCCTGTTACCTGCAGCGCGCCGGGCTCGACGTGCTGGTGGTGGAGAAGAACGACTGGGTCGGCGGTGCCGCCACCAGCCGCGAGCTGACGCCGGGCTTCCTCTATTCCAACTGCTCTTATGTCTGCTCGCTGTTCCGGCCGGAGATCATGCGTGATCTCGAGCTGCCGCGCTTCGGCCTGCAGGTGATTTCCTATGAAGGCGGCGCGGTCTTCACCCGGGATGGCGATTATCTCGCCAACTACCGCGACCACGACGCGCACCGGCGCGAATTCGCCCGCTTCTCCAAAAGGGATGCCGAGGCCTATGACCGCTACTCCCGCGACGTGACGCGACAGTGCCGTTTCATCCAGCCGCTGCTGATGCGCACGGCGCCAGATCCGACCAGCCTGCGTCCGCGCGATCTCGGCGAACTGCTCTATCTCGGCAAGAAATTCGCCGGTCTCTCCGCCGAGGAAATGGCGCTGACTCTGCGCTTCTGGACCATGTCCATCTCGGACTTCCTCGACGAATATTTCGAGACCGATGTCATCAAGTCGAACTTCGCGCTGTCCGGCATCATTGGCACGGCACTCGGGCCGATGTCGCCCGGCACGGCTTACGTCCTGCTGCACCACTATATGGGCGAGGTCGACGGTTCGGTCGGTGCCTGGGGCTATGCGCGCGGCGGCATGGGCGCGGTCACCAAGGCACTGGCCGCTTCCTTCAAGGCCTCGGGTGGAACCATCCGCACCGGCGCCGAGGTCGACCACGTGCTGGTAAACAGAGGCAAGGCGAAAGGCGTCGTTCTGGCCGGCGGCGAGGAGATTTACGGCAAGCTGGTTGTCTCCAATGCCGACGTGAAGCGCACCTTCCTGAAGCTGGTCGAGGAAAAGGAACTGCCCGACATCTTCCTGCGCCGGGTCAAGAATTTCAAGATCCGGGGCTCCTCAGGCAAGGTCAACATCGCGCTCGATTCGCTGCCGGAATTTCCCGCGCTGCCGAAGGACTCGCCAGTCTATCGCGGCGACATGCATTTCACCGATTCGATCGAGCGCATGGAGCGCGCTTATGACGACTGGAAGGCCGGCCGCTGGTCCGCCGATCCCTTCCTCGACATGGTCATCCCGACGACACTCGACCCGACCATGGCGCCGCCTGGCAAGCATTTCATGAGCTGCTTCGTGCAGTACGCGCCGCACAAGATCGCTGGTCGCGAGTGGACGGACGCCGATTGCGACGGTTTTGCCGAAAGCGTGGTCGCGCAGATCGCTGAGTATTCGCCGGGTTTTCGCGACCACATCGTCCATATGGAGGTGCGCACGCCGCGCGAGATCGAAGCCGAGGTCGGCCTCACCGAGGGCAACATCTTTCAGGGCGAACTCACCTTCGACCAGCTGCTGTTCAACCGCCCGGTGCCGGGCTACGCGCAGTATCGTTCACCGCTCAGTGGGCTCTATATGTGCGGTTCCTCGACCCACCCCGGCGGCGGCGTCATGGGTGCGCCCGGACGCAATGCCGCGGCCGAAATCCTGCGCGATCTCGCAAAATCCACCTCGCATATGAGCCCGGCCCATGACGTCATCTGATGCGCCAAAATGGGATGTGCTTGTCATTGGCGGCGGCCACAACGGGCTTGTCGCCGCCGCCACGCTGGCGAAGGCCGGCCGCAAGGCGCTGGTGCTGGAAGCCGGAGCCGAACTCGGCGGCGCCGCGCGCATCGAGGAATTCGCGCCCGGCTTTCGCATCTCGTCGGTCGCGCATGTGCTGAACCGGCTGCATCCCGATGTGGTGAAGACGCTGGGGCTGGAAAAACACGGGCTGCAAATCGCTCGCGCCGACTTCGCCCCGTCGGTCGCCTTGTCGAAGGATGGGCCGCCGCTTGTCCTGCATGGCGCCTATGGCGAGGTGCTGACTGGCGCCAGTCCGTCTGAACAGTCCGCCTGGAGGGAATTGCGCGCGCAACTGCTGCGCTATGCAGGCGTCCTGAAACCCTTCCTGTCGCGCCGGCCGCCCGATCTCGGCGGCATGTCGCTGTTCGAAGGCGCGGCACTTGGCCAGACCGCGCTGGCGCTGAAGAAGCTCGGCAAGGAAGACATGCGCGATTTCCTGCGCGTGCTTTTGATGAACGTCGCCGACATGCTTGACGAGCAGCTTACCGACGACAGGCTGAAAGGCCTGCTCGCCTTCGATGCCACGCTCGGCAGCCATCTTGGCCCGCGCTCGCCGACCTCGCTGCTCGGCCTCTATTATCGTCTGGCCGGAGAGATCGGCGGTGCGGCCGGAGCGCAGCTACTGCCACAGGGCGGCATGGGCGCGGTGGTCGCCACGCTCCGCGCCGCTGCCGAAAAGGCTGGCGTCACGATCCGCACGTCGGTGCCCGTCGCAAGGATCATTGTCGAGAAAGGCCGCGCCGTCGGCGTCGTCCTCGACAATAGCGAGGAGCTTCGCGCCAGGACGATCGTCTCCGCCACCAATCCGGCGACCACCTTCCTTGAGCTTGTCGGGCCGCGCGGGATCGACACCGGCTTCATGCGCAAGGTCAGAAATATCCGCATGAAGGGCAATGCCGCCAAGCTCCATTTGGCGCTCGACCGGCCGCCGCAATTTTCCGGGGTCGATGCTGCCGGCAGCAAGGGGCGGCTGGTCATTGCGCCCTCCCCAGACCATGTCGAGCGTGCCTTCAATCCATCCAAATATGGCGAGTTCTCGCCCGAGCCGGTGATGGAAATCACCTTGCCCAGCCTTGCGGACCCATCGCTGGCGCCAGGCGGCGCCTGCGTGCTGTCGGCCGTGGTGCAATATGCGCCTTATGCACTGAAGGAAGGCTGGGATGCCGGCAAGCCGAAATTCCTCGAGGCTATCATGGCTCAGTTGGAGGCCTACGCGCCTGGCGTAGGCAAGACGGTGGTTCAAGCCGAACTGCTCACCCCTGCCGACATCGAGAAGCGCTTCCGCATGCCAGGCGGCCACTGGCACCATGGTGAACTGCAGGCCGATCAGATGCTGATCTCGCGCCCCGTCTCCGGCCGGTCGGGCCACGACACGCCGCTCGACGGGCTGTTCCTGGCCGGTGCGGGTTCGCATCCCGGTGGTGGTGTTTCGGGTGCGCCCGGCTTGAACGCGGCACGGCACATCATCGCGATGAAAGGGTGACGGGATGTCTCAGTTGGCCAACATCGGCTTCCACTGCGAAGGAACGCTGCCATGACCAGCCAGCTCGACAACGCGGCCCGCAGCCTGGCGCAATCCCACTTCCGCACGCTGCGCATTGGCACGCCGTTCCAGCCGCGTATCGACGCGCTAGCCAAGACCCAGGACTGGTACAATTGGGCCGGCTACCGCGCGCCGCATTCGCTTTGGGACGAGGAGCTCGAATATTTCGCCATCCGCAGCCAGGCAGCACTGTTCGACATCTCGCCGATGACCAAATACCGGATCGAGGGACCGGATGCCGAAGCCTTTCTCGACCGCGTCACCTTGCGCGATGTCACGAAGCTCAGGCCCGGCCGTGTTCATTACACCGCGTGGTGTGACGACGAAGGTTTCGTCCTGGATGATGGTACGCTTTTTCGCTTGTCGCCGACACGCTTCCGGCTGTGTTCGCAGGAGCGGCATCTGCCGTGGCTGCTGGACAGTGCCCTTGGCTTCGAGGTCATTGTCGAGGAAGAAACCGAGGCCGTCGCAGGGCTCGCCTTGCAGGGCCCAACCGCCTTCGCCGTGCTGCGCGATGCCGGTTTCGCCGGTGCCGAGAAGCTGAAAATATTCGACCTTGCCGAGTTCCCGCATGACGGCGACACGGTCACCATCTCGCGCACCGGCTTTACCGGCGATCTCGGCTACGAGCTGTTCGTGCCGGTCGACAAGGCGCTCAGCCTGTGGGACCGGTTGATGGCCGCGGGCGAACTTCGCGGCATCCGCGCCATCGGCTACACCGCGCTTAATCGGGCTAGGCTCGAAGCCGGGCTGATCGTCGCCAATGCCGATTTCACCACCGCCGAACACGCCATTCGCGCCGACCGCCGGCGCATGCCCGACGAGGTCGGGCTCGGCTTCATGATCGATCTGGAAAAAGGCCATTTCAACGGCCGTCGTGCCATCCTCGAAGCGAGGGCGAAACGCAAGCTGCGCCATGTCCTGGTCGGGCTGGAGATCGAGGGCAACATCCCGGCCGAACACGCGATCGTCTACCACAAGAAGTCAAAGGACGTCGGCCTGGTCAGCGCCGCCATGTGGTCGCCGACGGCCAAGCGCAACATCGCCATCGCCTCGCTGGCGCGGCCCTATGGTGATACTGTCGTAGAGGACCTCTGGGTCGAGATCTACGCCATGCGCGAGCTGCAGTACCAGAAGCTGATGAAACGGGCCAAGGTCGTGGCGCGGCCTTTCATAAAGCTCGACCGCCGCACCGCCAACCCGCCATCGGATTTCTGACCATGACCGAGGAAGCGGGCAAGCACCAGGAAGAAGGCGAGGCCGCCGAGCAGTGGGAGCTGGTCAACACGCCGCTCGGCGAGAAATGGTCCGGCCGCACGCGCTATGCCGCCGCCATGTTCTTCTACAAGCAGGGCGAGATGAGCGCCGAGACGCTCGAAGTCTACCGCATCTGCGCGCGGTTGGATGCGGAAAACCCCTTGCCGATCATTCGCGATCGTGGTGTCGGCAAGGACTGGCTGAAGCGCATGGGCTTCGAATAAACCACTCTAACCTATCGTTCTTTCCAGCATGCTCAGCCAGTTGCGGTAGGCGATCTTTTCGATCAGCGCGCGGCCGAAACCGCGTGCCGCCAGCGCATCGATGAGTTTCGGCAGGCCAGCGACGTCGCCGATGACGGCCGGGATCATGGCACCGTCGAAATCCGAGCCGAGACCGACGCCGTTCTCGCCCAAAGCCTGCAGCAGGGAATCGATATGGCGCACCATGATGTCGAGGCTGGTGTCGGCATTCATGCGGCCGTCCTCGCGCAGGAAGCCGGTGGCGAAGTTGAGGCCGACCATGCCGCCGGACTCGCGGATCGCTCCGAGCTGCCAGTCCGTCAGATTGCGCGAATGGCCGCAGATCGCGTGCACGTTGGAGTGGGTGGCGACCAGCGGCGCATCGCTAAGTGCTGCAACATCGCGGAAGCCCTTCTCGTTGAGATGCGAGAGGTCGATCATGATCTTCAGTTCATTGCAGGCCTTGACCAGCGCCTTGCCGGCATCGGTCAGGCCAGGTCCGGTGTCGGGCGAGGACGGAAAGCGGAACGGCACGCCATTACCGAACTCATTCGGCCGACTCCAGACGATGCCGAGCGAACGCAGGCCCGCGGCATGCAGAACGTCGAGCATGGTGAGTTCGGGATCGATCGCCTCGACGCCCTCGATGTGGAACACCGCGGCAATCGTGCGTTGTGCCATGGCGTTGCGCACGTCGCCGGCACTGCGGCAGATCGCCAACGCGCCGGCGCGCTCAAGCCGGAACAGGATGGACGCCATGGCGATCGTCGAGTTGAGCGCATCGGCGCGCGGAACCTCGGGCGGCAGCGGCTCGCTGTCGCTCGGCGCCGAAGGCACGGCGCTGCGCCGCGCTTTCTCGACCGGCGGCGGGAAGATGGCGAACATGCCGCCGGCGAATCCGCCGGCCTTCGCGCGCGGCAGGTCGATATGGCCGCCCGATTTCCCGTCGATGAACAGCTTTTCGACTTCGCTGTCCTTGGACTGGTAGAGCCGCAGCAGCGTGTCGTTATGGCCGTCGAAGACGGGGACGAGGTCGGAGTCTGTCATAGGGGGTCATTCGGTTCGTTCATCGGCGCGGGAGCGATATATCATACCCACTTAGGCAAGATGTGCTACCCGCGCAAATGACAAAGCCTGACCGACCTACTGCTTCAGCACGTCGGCCCATTCCGGATGGCGGCGGAACTGGGCATTGGCGAACGGGCAGAGCGGGATGATCTTCTTGCCCGCTGCCCGCGCGTCCTCGACGGCGCGGGTGACGAGCCGAAGCCCGGCGCCCTGGCCGCGAAAGGCGTCCGGTACTTCGGTGTGGTCGATGATGAGCTGGTGCTCGCCGATCTTGGTGAAGGTCATCTCGGCCTCGGCGCCGCCGGGGCCGCGCAGGAAGTAGCGACCCTTGGATCCGCGATCTTCAAGTTCGATCTCTGGCAGTTGATCGGGCATCTCTACACTCCTTGGACGACACCGGCAAAAAGCCGCCGCGCCGCCTCGATTTCGTTTGGCCGCACCTCGTGCCCGCCGTCGTGCCACTCCACTGTGACATCGGCGCCATCGGCACGCAAATAGGCTTCTAGCCGCGCCGTCAGGTTCGGCGGGCAGATCGGATCGCGCCTGCCGGCGGTCACCAGGATGTGACGGCCGGCAAGGCTGCCTTTCACCTCCGGTTCGAACGGGATCAGCGGATGCATCAGCACCGAAGCGTCGAACAGGTCAGGGGCTTCGAACACCAGCGAGGCCAGGATGTTGGCGCCGTTGGAATAGCCGAGGCCCAGCACGGCCGACGGCGTCGCAGCCTCGACATGGGCCTTGACGAATTCAGCCATCTTGCCCGTCGCCCGCGCCAGGTCGTCCATGTCGTAGACGCCCTCGCCGGTGCGGCGGAAGAAACGCGCCGCACCTTGTTCGGAAACATCGCCGCGCGGCGAGATGATGGTGGCCTGGGGCGCGAGATCACGCCCCAGCGAAACAAGCTGGCTCTCGTCGCCGCCCGTGCCATGGAAGACGAAGAGCAGCGAACCGCCCGGCGAACCGGGCAGCACCTTGTGGATGAAAGCGTCCTTGCTCATCGTCTCAGCCCTCCAGCTTCTGCAGATGCTGTTCGAGATAGGGCCGCAGGTGCTGATGCTGGGTGGGCAGCTTCAGTGCCTCGCCGAGATGGGCGGTGTCCTCATCACGGTCGAAGCCCGGCTCGTTCGTGGCGACTTCGAACAGCACGCCGCCAGGGGTGCGGAAATAGATCGCCCAGAAATAGTCGCGGTCGATCACCGGCGTCACGCCATAGCCCGTATCCATCAGCGCTTTGCGCACTTCGAGCTGCTTGGCGCGGTTCTCGACGGAGAAGGCGACATGATGGACGGAGCCCGCGCCGAGATCGGCGAAAGGAGCAGTCGGCAGCGATTCGATGTCGACGACATCGGCGCCGTTGCCGTTCCTGATGGCGAGCCGCCTGACATTGCCTGACTTGTCGACCTCCTCGTAGCCCATGAACTTCAATAGCTCCTCGGTGGCGCCGCCATCCTTCAGCCTGAGCGAAACCGAGTGAAAGCCGCGGATCGCCTCGTCCGCGGCAATGCCGCCTTTCACCCAGGGCGCTCTGCTGTCGGCCTTGTCCTCGACGAGGGCAAAGCCATCGCCGTCCGGGCCGGCAAATCCGAGCCGCTTCTCGCCAAAGCTGTCCTCGCGGGCGACATTGGTTACGCCTTCGTCGGTGAAGCGTTTTTCCCAATAGGCGAGCGTGCCTTCCGGCACGGAGTAGACCGTGGTGCCGACTTCGCCGACGCCATGGCGGCCTTTGCCAATATTGGGAAACGGGAAATAGGTCATCACGGAACCCGGCGTTCCGACCTCGTCGGCATAGTAGAGATGGTAGACGTCGGGCGCATCGAAATTGACCGTCTTCTTGACCCGGCGCAGGCCAAGCTTGTGGGTGAAGAAATCATTGTTCTGCCGTGCATCCCTGGCCATCGAGGTGACGTGATGCAGGCCCTTGATCTGGTCGAGCATGGTCTTTGCTCCTTCCCTTGGTGCTTGTGCGGCCTCGCCGCTGTCCACGCCAATATGAGGACGCGATCGATTGTGGCAAAGGCGGCAAACACAGAATGGACTGTGCTTCAAAAGTGAACAATGAGAAGGCGCTTGTTCACCATCCAGCCAACAGCCTTGGTCTTGCGCGGTTGATGGAAATCGGTTCCATGTGCGCATTCGAATATACTGGGAAGGGGTAGCGCAAGTGACTGGAAAAGGCAGCCGGCCGAATGTCCTCCTCATCACTTGCGACCAGTGGCGCGGTGATTGCCTGTCGGCTGCCGGCCATGCCCAGGTGAAGACACCGAATGCCGATGCGCTGGCCGCCGAAGGTGTGCTGTTCAAGCACCATTACGGCGGTGCGGCTCCGTGCTCGCCCGCGCGTGCCTGCCTCTACACGGGCCTCTACCAGATGAACAACCGTGTCTGTCGCAACGGCACACCGCTCGATGCCCGCCACGGCAATATTGCGCTTGCCGCGCGCAGCGTCGGTTACGATCCAACCTTGTTCGGCTATACCGATGTGTCGCTCGATCCGCGCCAGCTTGCACCGGCCGATCCGCGGTCGCACAGCTACGAAGGCGTGCTGCCCGGCTTCACTGTGCGCCAATTGCTGCCCGAACATCAGAAGCAGTGGTTGTCCTGGCTGAAGCAGCAGGGTATCGATGCCAGCGCTGGAAGTCCTGATATCCATCGCCCCGTTGGCGAGGCGGACGGCGCGGTGACTGAGGCGCCACCCATCTACTCGAAGGATCAGACGCCAACGGCCTTCCTCGCCGGCGAATTCATCCGCTGGCTGAGCGAGCAAGAGGAAGCCACGCCATGGTTTGCGCATCTTTCCTTTATCAGCCCGCATCCGCCCTTCATCGTGCCGGAACCGTACAACATCCAATACGATCCGGCGGACGGCCCCGCTTTTCACCGCGCGGAAAATTGGCGTGCCGAATCTCAGGGCCACCCCTACATCGCCTATGATCTTGGCCGGCAAGAACGCGCGAAGTTCCGCCCCGGCGCCACGGGCAAGGTACACGACTGGAGCGAGGACGATTTCCGCCGTATCCGGGCAATCTATTACGGCATGATCTCGGAGGTCGACGCACAGCTCGGCCGCCTATGGCAAGCGCTGAAGACCGAAGGCGCGTGGGACAACACCATCATCGTGCTCACCTCCGACCACGCCGAAATGATGGGCGACCATTTCATGCTGGGCAAGGGCGGCTATTTCGACGGCAGCTACCATATCCCGCTGATCATCCGCGATCCGCGCCACCGTAAGGCGGCCGCCAGCAAGATCGATCGTTTCACCGAAGCGGTGGACATTTTGCCTACGCTCATCGACCTGCTCGGCGTGGCCCCCGAGCCGCATCTTGACGGGTGCTCGCTGAAACCCTTCTTGAGCGGTGGAACTCCAGCCGTTTGGCGCGACGCCGCGCACTGGGAGTTCGACTTCCGCTCGGTCGCGGACGGTGAAGCCGAACAGCACTTCGGTATTACCTCGCGCCAGTGCAACCTCGCTGTCATCCGCACACAGAAATTCAAATACGTGCATTTTGGCGGCGGCTTGCCGCCCCTGCTTTTCGACATGGAGGCCGACCCTGGCGAACTGAAGAACCTCGCCAGCAGTCCGGCACACCGTCCCACCCGACTGGAATTCGCCGAAAGGCTGCTTGCCTGGCGGGCCGAACATCTCGACCAGTCGCTTGCACTCTGGGAACTGACGGAAAACGGGGTGGCTGGATATTCTAGGTAGCAAGCAGGGCGATAAGGGATTTCCCCTACCGCCCGCATCCTTGCCTACCGGACGACGAGGCGCTGCTCGTCGCGCTTCTGGGCGTAGGAGCCCTTGTCGTAGGCCGCTTGCTTCTCAAGCTGCTCCTTGGTGAAGGTCGTATAAAGGTACTTCTTGCCGTTCTTGTCGGTCATGAACTTCAAATTATCCATGCCGACCGCGACCTCCTTCGAGCCGATGCCGAGGAAGCCGCCGACATCGACGATCACGGCATCGGTTTTCTTGTCGGGCGTCAGCACGACATCGCCGATCTCGCCGACCTTGGCGTCGTTGGCGCCATAGACCGTCGTACCCTTCAGATCGTCACCCCTGATCTCGCCAATCGGCATCTCCGTCAGCTTGGACTTGTCGATAGCCGCGGTCTTTGTCTGGTCGGGAGCCGTGGCGTCAGCCGGCGCAGCCGCCGTCTTGGCCGCCGGAGCGGCAGCGGGAGCTGTCGCGGCGGAAGGCGCCGTCGCGGGCGCAATTGCCGCCGGCGCGTTCGATGCCGTCGTGGCCGGCGCCGGATCATAGGCCTTGCGGTTAAAGTCCGGCTGCGCCTGCAGCTCTTCCTTGGTGGTCTGCGCCACCAGCCAGCGGTCGCCATTCTTCTGTGCCCACTGCGCCTTGGCGAAATCATAGGCGACGTTCTTTTCGCCCATGCCGAGGAAGCCGCCCACGCCCATAATCAGCGACTGCGCCTTGCCTTCCTTGGTCAGTACGATGTCGTTCACGTCACCGATCTTCTGGGCGTCATCGCCTGTGCCGTTGTAGACATTTTCGCCGATTATGTTTGTGGCCAGGTTGCCATCAGCCTGTTTCACCGGTTGCGCGTTCGCCTCTGCGGGCTTCTGTGCGGTGTCGGTCGACGTGGCCGGTGCCTGGGCAGTCGTCGGTGCGGCCGGGGCCGGCGCATAAGCTTTGCTGTCGAACTCCGGACGCGCCTTCAGCTCGTCCTTGGTTGTCTGGGCCACGAGCCAGCGGTCGCCGTTCTTCTCGGCCCATTGCAGCTTGTCATAGTCGAAGGCGACGTTCTTGGTTCCGACGCCAAGGAAGCCGCCCACGCCGATGACGACGGATTTCGCCATGCCGTCCTTGTCAAAGACGACGTCAGTGACCTTGCCGATATTCTCGGCATTGTCACCAGTGCCGTTATAGACGGTTTCGCCGATGATATTGGTGACGATGCTGCCTTCCGCCCGGATCACTGGCGCTGCCGGCTCCTGGGCGGCCGGTGGATTCGCGGGGGCTGGGTTTGCGTTTTGCGCGAAGGCACCGGTTGCAACCATTGTTGCAAGGGCGGTGGTCGCTAAAAGGGTGCGGATCATGATAATCTCTCCTCGTGCCTGATTTCGTGCACGCCGCAGCCGGTTGAACCCATCGCTGGGAAATCGGGTGCGGCATCTCTACAGGTTCACAACGTCGTGACCATGCTGTTGTTCCGACAAAAAACCGCGGCATCCGAGACCAAAACCACCATGCGGATGGGTAGCGCCAGCCGACGCAACCCCCGGATTCCGACCCTGGATACCGGCCTGGATTTCAGCGCAACCGGAACCTTTCCTGGTCCGCTGCGTTTCGGCATCCGGCTAGGTACGCCTGGGCCAGTTTTAATTGAACAGCGGAGCCGGGCATGAAATTTGCAGCGGTGCTGAACCGGGAGGGCGGCACCTTGCGCACCACCGATCTCATGGCCTTTTCCGACCGGATGCGTCAGACGCTGGAATCGGCGGGCCATTCTCTCAGCATCGACATCGTTGCCGGCCGGGATATCGCGGAAACCCTCGACAGCGCCGTCTCGCGCCGCACCGTCGACGTCGTGCTCGCCGGCGGCGGCGACGGAACCATCTCAGCCGCGGCGGCCAGGCTGATGGGCAAGAAAAAGGCGCTCGCCATATTGCCGGCCGGCACGATGAACCTGTTCGCGCGCGGTCTCGGCATTCCGCAGTCGCTCGATGCCGCGCTGGAATCCTTCGCCGACGGCGAAATCATTTCGGTCGACATGGCCACGGCCAATGGCCAGCCATTCGTTCATCAGTTCTCGATCGGCATGCATGCCAAGATGGTGCAACTGCGCCAGAAGATGGAATTCGGGTCGCGCCTGGGTAAGATCGGTGCTTCAGCCAAGGCCGCCTGGGCGACGATCAAGAACCCCCCGGCAATGAACGTTACGCTCGGCATTGGCGACGCCGAGGTGACGGCGCGCATATCGGGCATCGGCGTCACCAACAATCTGTTCGGCGAAGGCCATTTGCCTTATGCCGACAACCCTGCGGGCGGCGTGCTTGGCATCTACGTCACGGTGGCGCAACAGCGCGCTGAACTGGTCAAGTTCTTCTTCAACATGGCGCGCGGCAAATGGCGCGACAACGAGCACGTCGAAATCCATCAAGCCGACCGTGCAGTGCTGAAAATCCACTCCGGCGGCAGAAAATTTCGCGCCGTGATGGATGGCGAACTGGTCAGGCTCGATCGTGAGACGACGATCGAAATCAAACCCGGAGCGCTCAATGTGCTGGTGCCGGCCAGCGTGGCCCAGGCGAAGGCCGCCTGATGCGGTGTGACGCCACGGGAGCCGCGATTTTAGCCGGAAGGCGCCGGGCCGGAATCCGGCGGAGCGGGGACGGGTTGTTCGCCTGTGTTCGGTGCTTTGATCAACTCGCCGTAGATCTCGGCGACGCCCCAGGCGATGAGTGCCAAGAGCAGTCCGGCGATCAGGATTTGGAACCCATGCCAACCCCATCGCCCCTGACGCGCTTTGTTTTCGGGAATGTTCTTGGTCATGGCGGTTCCTCGTCTGGCTTCGCATCGGCTGGCCCGATCGGCAAATCACGCTCGGGTAACGGTCCCTCGCAAGGATGGTTCCGGCTGCAAGGTTGTCTCTGGCTGGCGAGGACATCAAGGCAAGCCGTTGGAGACTTCGTTGGATACTGGGTGGAAACGGTGTCCAGCGCGAGAGATATTGATGGCGCTGGAAGATCTGTCGAAGTGACACGAGGCGGGCCGGCCGGCGCTGCTATCCCTCGCCGGCATCCGGACGGTCGGCGTCGGACTTCACGTTCTCGCGGTAGATGGCATAGGCCGCGAGTGCCACCGCCGGACCAAGAATAATCCCGAGTCCACCTTTTCCCTTGAGCCCACCTTTTCCCTTGAGCAATGCCGGTAGCACCGCGAGCGCGGCCGTAATGCCGATCGCTTTCATGTCGGCCTTGCGCCGCCTTGCTTCGCGGCGGACCTGGGCGCCCGACACCAGCCGATGGATCAGAACAATAAGGCCCGCGATCACCAGGAAGCCGACACCGAAACCAACCGCGGCAGCCAGCGATCCATAGCGCGCCGACGTCCAGATGTAAGCCGCCCCGACCAGGAAGCCGAGGCCGCAGAATGCCGCCAGCGCTGCAAGCGCATAGGCGGTGGCCGCTGTGCGCGCACGGCGCATCACAGCCATGGTCTCACCCGAGGCGAAACCCGAGAGCAGGGAAGCCAGCAGTCCCATCTCGGCGAAACTAGCGACGCGCGAGCAGCGCGAACAGGAAGCCGATGCCAGCGGCGATTGCCAGCGACGTTACCGGCTTTTCGCGTACGCTTGCCACCATCTGCGCCTCGATATCCCTGGCATTGCCGCGCAGGCTGTCGAAGGCGGCCTCCCCTTGGGCGCGCAACTGCTCGACGCCTTCGGCCGCCGCCCGGCGCGCTGTGCCGTAACCGTGTTGACCGGTCTGGGCCAACTGTTTGGTGAGCTTGTCGATATCGGCCTTCAACTGCCTGATGTCGGCTTCAAGATCCGAATTCGTCCGGCCTTCGTTGGCGGTTTTCCCTGCGGCGGTTGCCATTGCTTAACTCCTTGTGATTGCTCGGTTTCAAACGCGCCTTGCGCTTCAAGGTTCCGATGCCGGGGCAAACTAGCCGAAAACCCGGTCATGCGCACCCGATCCCCCGCCTCTGGCAAGAAGCGCTGCGTCAGGTCAGCGGCCGGTAACGGCCATTGCTCGCAAGGATATTGCCGGTTTGAAAAACCGCACTCGGTCTTGCTGGGCATTTCGCCCGCTTGCAAATGCCTGCCGCAGCAGGTCCGTTCTACGCGCTTGCCTGAGATTGGCCTTTCATCGGCGCCGTGTATCTTTTTTAAATGACAACACACCGAATTGCGATCATGACTCCCGACGTTTCAAGGAGCAATTGCCTGTGCCTCAATTACTTGACGGATTGCGCATTCTTGTCCTGGAGGATGAATACCTCATAGCCATGGATGTCGAGCAACTCTGCCGCGACCACGGTGCAAGCGAGGTGGTGGTTGCCCGCGACCTGGCCGAGGTCGATGGCCGGAAGGTCGCGACGGATTTCGACGCGGCCATTGTCGATCTAGTGCTGGGCGGTGCCTCGACGCTTGAATTCGCCGCGGGTCTGCGTGAAACCGGCGTCCCGTTCGTTTTCGCGTCCGGCTATTCGGATACGGACGAGATCAAGGCGTCATTCCCCGGGGTGAGGCTGGTCACCAAGCCCTATTCAGGCGAAGACCTCGTCGAAGCCGTGGCGCTGGCCTACGGTCGCGGCTCCCCTGACTGACGCGACACGTCCGCATCGCCGTTATTCGGCCCGCGTTCAATGCGCCGCCGTCCCCGTGACCTGAGCCGAGATCGCATCGGGGCCATACTCGTCCTCGCCGGAGATTTTCAGGATTTCCTGCAGGCGCGTGCGGGCCCTGCTGACGCGGCTCTTGATCGTTCCGACCGCGCAACCGCAGATTTCGGCGGCCTCCTCATAGGAGAAGCCCGAAGCGCCGATCAGGATGATGGCTTCGCGCTGGTCCTCCGGCAATTGCTCGAGAGCGCCGCGAAAATCCTTGAGGTCGAGTTGGCCGTGCTGGGCAGGGTGCACTGCAAGCCGGGCCGTCATGATGCCGTCGCTGTCCTGCACCTCGCGGCCGCGCTTGCGCATTTGCGAATAGAATTCATTGCGCAGGATCGTGAAAAGCCACGCCTTGAGGTTGGTGCCGGGCTGAAAGCTCTCATGCTTGTCCCAGGCCTTGACCAGCGTTTCCTGAACGAGATCGTCGGCCTTGTCGGCATTCTGAGTCAGCGACACGGCAAAAGCCCGCAAGCTTGGGATTGCCCCAAGCAAATCGGTCTTGAAGCCTTGGGAGACCGCTGCCATGCCTCAGTCCTTCTTCTGTGCGGGTTCGGCCTGTTCCAGTTGGCTGAGCAACCGGGCGAAGCGATCCGGCACATTGTCGGAGACCAGCTCGTCATAATATTGTTTGAGTTTGCGCCCGATTTCGGAGTTCGGCCCAAGAGGGTCGCCGACGCCGTTCCGGCGCCTGCCCGCGGCGCCAGCCAGAATATCTTTCGTCATATCCTTCATTTCGCCCTTTTATTCCCAGAGCTCAAGCCGCTCATACATAACACGAGACAAGCGCTACCCTCGTCTGGTTTGCCCAACCCGACGTCCAAACGCCATTGCCACTGATTCGTTCCATATCGGCGGAACTTTTTCGGGAAAGCGGCGTTATTTCCACCGGGCTTGCAATCAGTGACCTGCAATGCATCCAACTGCGTCATCTGAGGGAGACGTCCATCATGAGCTTGTCCGCCACCATCGCTCCGCATCTGCCGTTCCTGCGGCGCTTCTCGCGTGCCGTCTCGGGATCGCAGGAGAGCGGCGACGCGCTGGTCGCCGCGATGCTTGAGGCCATCATTGCCGATATCGACATCTTCCCGGAGGCGTCGAGTGACCGGATCGCCTTGTACAAGGTTTTTGCCAAGCTCTTCACATCCGTTGCCATCCGCGTTCCGCAGGAGCAGTCACAATCGGCTTGGGAGCAGCGCGCGGCCGCCAATCTCAATGCGATCGCGCCGCTTCCCCGCCAGGCCTTCCTGCTGGTTGCCGTCGAAGGCTTCAGCGAGGACGAGGCGGCCGAAATCCTCGACGTCGGCGACCAGCAGTTCTCCGAGCTGCTCGCCCAGGCAAGCAACGAGATTTCCCGTCAGGTGGCGACCGACGTGCTGATCATCGAGGATGAGCCGCTGATCGCCATGGACATAGAGGAGATGGTCGAAAGCCTCGGTCATCGGGTCGTGGGAACGGCGCGCACCCATGCCGAAGCGGTGACGATGTTCGGCAAGACCCGGCCGAAGATGGTCCTGGCCGATATCCAGCTCGCCGACGGCAGTTCAGGCATCGAGGCGGTGAACGAAATGCTCTCTTCGACATCGGTGCCGGTGATCTTCATCACCGCCTTTCCCGAACGTCTCCTGACCGGAGAGCGCCCCGAACCCGCCTTCCTCGTGACCAAGCCGTTCAATCCCGACATGGTCAAGGCGCTGATCAGCCAGGCGTTGTTCTTCGACCGGCAGGCCAAGGCTGCCGCATAGATCGCTGCCTCGGACGCAGGACAGAGACATCAAGGCCGCTGGATGCGATTGTTTCCGGTGGCCTTTTTGACAAGCCGGATCGGCCACCGGCGAATTTCCGGCCCGCGCTGCCCGGAACGATTTGCAAGCACCGTCTTTTTCGGCGAATGGTGGAACAAACCGCATCCACCCACGTTTTTACCGCATCATTGGAAGGAGATGAGCCATGCTTTACTGGGCGCTCGTATTTCTCGTTGTGGCGATTATCGCCGGTGCGCTTGGTTTCGGCGGCATTGCCGGCACCTCCGCTGGTATCGCGCAGATATTGTTCTTCATCTTCCTGGCTTTCCTGATCATTTCGCTTCTGGCCGGCCTGTTTAGGCGGGCGTGAGCCTGGCGAGTTATCAGGCGAACACTGGAAGCCGCACCCCTCAAACGGTTTCCAGCCACCGCCGGGCGGCGTCCTTCAATGGATACCGTCCGGCGGACCGCTTTTAGCGGAACCCATTCGACAGTGAGCCGTTCAGCCTGAGTTGGGTGAACAGATTGACCTATGCGCTCCAAGACTTCAGATAAGACGGGAGGCGCACGGAGCGATGAAGTCATCGCCATGCACCCCGCTGAAAGCGGCATGCAGCTTGGCCGTGCCCTTCTTCACGCCCTGCACAATGCCGGCATTTCCGTTCTTTATCAGGATCGCGAGATGAAGACCGTATGGGCCCGCAACATGCGCGCGCCCTGGGTCTCCGATGAGGTCGAGGGGAACGGCACCCTGCCGATGGCGCAGGCCGACCGCATCGCCGCCGCCAAGCGCGAGGTGGTCGCGACCGGCGATGCTCAGCGCTTTGAAATCAGTGTCCCGGTCGAGAATGGCGTTCGCTGGTTTCATATCTGGGTCGATGCCGACCGAGGCGATGGTGGCGATGTACAAGGCGTCGTCACCACCATGGTTGAGACGACCGAGCAGAAGCGGCGCGAACAGACATTGACGACGTTGCTGCGTGAAGTCAGCCACCGCTCGAAGAACCTGCTGGCGATCATCCAGAGCATCGCGACCCAGACCGGTCGTTATTCCGACGGCGTCGGCGACTTCCTGACGCGCTTCCGCGGCCGGCTGCAGTCGCTGGCCTCCTCCCAGGATCTGGTGACATCCTCCAACTGGCGGGGGGCAGCCCTTCATGAACTGGTGGCGAGCCAGGTCGGCCGCTACGGAGCGAACCCATCGCACAGCCTTCGCTTCCGTGGCGCCAATCCCTACCTCAATCCCAACGCCGCGCTGCATATTGGCCTGGCGATGCATGAACTCGCCGTCAACTCCGTCAGCTACGGCGCCCTGTCCCGGCCGGACGGTTTCGTCGAGGTCACCGCCGACCTTAACGCCGCCGCCACGGGGGACGTGGCCTTGTCTTTGACATGGGCCGAAACGATAGGGACCGACGACGATGGGAGCGGTCAAAAGCGATTCGGCAGCGTCGCGTTGGAGCGTGTGGTGCCAGCGTCCCTGAACGGAACCGCGAACCTCGATATCGGCGACGGCCACCTCGAATACCGCCTGGTCGTTCCGCACAGCAATTTCGAGACGCAGTGAGAGCCCGGCAAGCAGCGATTCTTAACCGGCTGTTCACCATAAGAGCGAATACTGTTTTTCCCAGATATCGCCGGAACCCACCCCGTTTTCGGACATTGTTGGCAGGCTTGCAGCGCGGTACGGGAGGAACGTCTTGACGGTTGCCGACATGAACAGACTGGAACAAGCCGCCCGGATTTCGATGGGCGAATTTCAGGAATCCGAATCCTCCGCAAGAACACTCCCTGAAGCAGGCAAGGGTTTGATGAAGGGGCTCGTTCTTGCGCTGGCCGCGATAATGTCGCTGGCCGTTCTTTGGCAGTTGAGCTGACTTAGGTCCTGCTCACCTCACCGTGCGCGCTGTTGAAATCGCCGATCGGTCAACGCGGGGGCACCTTCGACCGTGAGAGCCCCGTTGGAATGACAGGAACTTTTTGACGATGTCGGTCGTTATTGCGGCCAGAGGAACATCTGTCATGCAACACATAACCGCGTTGGCCGAATGCCGGGAATTGCAGGTCCCTGTCAGTGTTTTTGCGACTGCTGACGAATGCAACGCTGAGCGCCCCTTCGCGATGGGCGACGTACAGGGGCAGGCGCAGCATGTCGTCACCGAATGCCTCGCGGTCGATCCTGCGTCGGAGGACGAGTACGATCAAATTGTCTGCAAGATGCGGCCAGGCGGTAGCCTTAACGCTTCGTTGACCATTTCCGACCTCCGCCCAGGAAAAGACGACGTTAATCAACAATAAATTGCAGCAGCAAAGGCCGTCGTTTCGTGCTAAACGGCGGTTGGAGCTTACTAAAGTGTGGACACAAGTGAGGAGTGACTCTATGCGGAAAATACTTATTGCCATGGTTGCGGTGGTCGCCGTCAGCGGCTGCACCACGACCGAGCAGGACGTCGTCGGCGGCGGCTTGATCGGTGCGGGCGTAGGCGGGTTGGTCGGCGGCGGCAAGGGCGCGCTGATAGGCGCGGCCGTCGGTGCCGGGTCCGGCCTGCTGGTTCGCAACCTGCGCAACGGCTACTGCCAGTATCGCGATCATCGCGGCCGTATCTATACGGCTCGCTGCAACTAATTCAGCGATTAGAGCAATCAGGAGCGGCTCGGCGATTTCTATCAAACGCTGAACCGCTCTAATGGAATACAAAACCGGGGGCCATATCCGGCCTCCGGATTTTCTTGGCCGTTGCCGATCGGCAGGATTTCAGCCGACCAGCGGAATTCTGATTTCCACCTTCAGGCCGTCAGCCTGGAAATCCCGCTTGATCGTGCCGCGCAATTCGCGGGTGACGTTGAGGTCGATCAGTTTCGTACCGAATCCGGTCACGGCCGGCGCCTCGATCTTGTTTTTTCCAGCTTCCCGCCAGTTCAGCGCCAGGATCCGCTCGCGTCCACGCCCTTCCAGCGACCAGTCCACTTTCAGCGCCCAATCCCCCTTGGACGAATTCGCGGAATTGCCGGCTTCACCATATTTCAGCGCATTGGTGGCGAGTTCATGAAAGGTCAGGCCAAGCGCCTGCGTTGTGGTTTCATCGAGCAGCACCTCCGGGCCTGACAGGAGCCCCTCCGGCAACTCCTTGCCGAACACCTGGCCGAGCTCGATGCGCAGCAGGTCGGCAAGGTCGGCTTTCTGCCAGCGTGAGCGCGTCAACATGTCCTGCGAGGCGGCCATCGCCTGCAGCCTGGCCGAGAAGGAATTGGAGAACTCATTGACGTCGGTTGCCCGCGACGCCGTCTGCCGGGCGATCGCCAGCACCCTGGTGATCGAGTTCTTGATGCGATGCTTCATCTCCTGCAGCATCAGGTCCTTTTCGAGCAGGCTCTTTTCCGTTGTTTCATGCAAGGCCGACACCGCGTCATAGGCTCGCTCCTGATAGCGCGCCACCAGCGCGATGGCGCCGGCCAGGAGCAGGCCGAACAGTCCCAGCATCACAGGGATGGCGCGCGACGAGGGTTGCGAGAAGGCACTGGTCGGCCTGAACAACACGGTCCACGGGCGCCCCGCCACGGTCATCTTGCGGGTGACCAGCAGCCGGTCTCCCAAGGATGAAGCCGGTGGCGTCTCCGAGCGGAACAACAGATTGTCGCTGTTTGCCGTTCCGTCATAGATCTCTGTGTTGACCGGCAGCAGCGGCGCGCGGCTGAGCGCGATCTGGAACAGATCCCGGGCGCGGAAGGCGGCATAGAGAAAGCCGGCGGTCGAGGAGCGCGATGCGTTGATGACCTCCGGCGCCGTTTCGACGTTGAGCCGCACGAAGACCAGGAAGCCGGTGAAGGTCTGCGCGGCACCCGTGCCCTGGCCGAGCTGCACCAGCCCGCTTGCATGCTGTTGGTCGTCGGCCATCGCCTTTTCGATCGCCGCGCGCCGCACCGGCTCGCTGAACATGTCGTAGCCGATGCTGGCCTGGTTGGACGGATCCAGCGGCTCGAAAAGCGCAATCGGCGTGCGCCAGGGCTGCGTCGTATCCGGATAGACCGGATGGCTGGCGCCGAAATCGTGGAGGATGTCGCGTTCGACCGTTTCCTCGTCGCCCGTCTTGACCAGCCGCAGGAAGCCGATGCCGCGCAGGCCGCCGAAATTGCTGTCGACATCCAGCGCCTTGAAGAAGGCCTTGAACTCGTTCTGGGAAATATCGCCGTTGCGCGCGTCGAACAGGGCCTTCGTCGAGCGCAGCAGCGACAGATGCAGGTCGATGCGGCTCTCGATCCGATTGAGGGCGTCATCGGCCGCCCCTTCGAACTTGATGCGGGCGGCTTCCTGCGTCGCGAAATAAGCGAATCCCGCCATGGTCATGCTGATCAATGCAACGGCAATGAACGCGACGATTGGAAAAAGCTTCTTCAACGGATGATGCGGTCCACGATCAAACAGGACCTTTATGGGCAAGTCGCCGGGCCAACACAATGGTCAGGCCAAGCCATCGTGATCACTGGCATATCATGTGAACGGCAACGGCGCGTGCCCGAGCAGCCTGGCCGGCCTCAGGCGGCGATCTTCAGCGCACCCGGCCCCGGTATGGCACCTGGAGGACATTTACCCAGGATGATCATGCCCAGCACCTCGTCCTGGGTGACATCCGTGGTGCGTGCCGTGCCGACGACCTGACCGTTCTTCATCACGCAGACCCGGTCGGCAAGCTCGAACACGTCGTGGATGTCGTGGCTGATCAGGAAGATGCCGATGCCGTCGGACTTGAGCTGCCTGACCAGTTCGCCGACCTGTGCCGTTTCCTGGGGGCCGAGTGCCGCCGTCGGCTCGTCCATGATCAGGATGCGGGCGTTGAACAGGATGGCGCGTGCGATCGCCACTGACTGGCGCTGTCCGCCCGATAGTTTGATCACCGGTTCCTTGAAACGCTGGAAGCGAGGATTGAGCCGCCCCATCACCTTGCGCGCCTCGGCCTCCATGGCGACGTCGTCGAGCGTGCCCCAGGCGGTCATCAGCTCTCGGCCGAGGAACAGATTGGCGGCGGCATCGACATTGTCTGCCAACGCCAGCGTCTGGTAGATCGTCTCGATGCCGTATTTCTTGGCGTCGCGCGGGTTGGAGATCGCTGCCTCCTCGCCATTGACGAATATCTGGCCGGAGTCGCGCTTGTAGGCGCCGGACAGGATCTTGATCAGCGTCGACTTGCCGGCGCCGTTGTGGCCGAGCAGCGCCACGACCTCGCCGGGGAAAAGATCGATCGAGGCATCGTCGACGGCACGGATGCCGCCGAATGCGATCGAGATATTACGCATGTCGACCAGCGCGGTGGCTGCAGGAGCAGTCTTGTCAATCACGGTGATGCCTCCCTAAACGCGCTTGCGGTAAACGGTGTCGAGCCACACCGCGATGACCAGCACGGCGCCGACGACGATGCTCTGCAGAGGCGAATCGACGCCGAGCAGCACCATGCCCGACTGCAGCGACTGCATCAGCAACGCGCCGAGCATGGCGCCGATGATCGTTCCCGAGCCGCCGGCAAGCGACGTGCCGCCGATGACGGCCGCGGCAATGACGAGCAGCTCATCCAATGTTCCAAGCACATTGGTGGCCGAGTTCTGCCGGGCCGACGAAATGGCGGCGGCGATCGTGGCCAGCACGCCCATGATCATGAACACCTTCATGGTGATCCAGCGCGTGTTGATGCCGGCGAGGTTGGCCGCTTCCGGATTGCCGCCGATGGCAAAGACATAACGGCCGAAACGGGTGCGTTTTGTGATGAAGGTCATGACCAGACCGACGGCGACGGCCATCAGTACCGGTATGGCGATGCCGTGGGCGATGAATAGCCCGCCCTCCGGCACGGTGATGTTGTTGGCGGCCGCGTACCGGTTCACGATGCCGATCGGCCACGGATAGGAGTTAGCCAGCCACACCACGCCCATGATGACGGCACAGGTGACGACGCCGAGCAGCGTCTCGGCCCAGATCGGCCGCAGCGGGAAGCGGAACCGCTTTCGTTGCACCCGCCCGTTGAACAGCGCCAACACGACGGCCAGGCAGGCGACGATGCCTACGACCCAGCTCCAGGTCGCACCGATCGATCCGGCCGGTCCGCCGCCCATCAGCTGGAAGGTGGCGTCGAGCGGTGCCACCGTCTGGCCGCTGGTGACCCACCAGGCGGCACCGCGCCAGACCAGCAGGCCGCCCAGCGTGACGATGAAGGCCGGCACTTCGAGATAGGCGATGACGAAGCCCTGGAAGGCGCCGATCAAAAGGCCGAGCGCCAGGCCGATGACCAGTGCCAGCACCCAAATCCATGGATTTCCGAGTTCAAGCCCCACGAACCGGACCAGGAAATGCACCTGGGCAAAGCCCATGACCATGCCGATCAGGCCCTCGGCGGAACCGACGGACAGGTCGATGTTGCGCATGACGATGACCAGCACCATGCCGCAGGCCATGATTGCGACCGCGGACGTCTGCACCGACAGATTCCATAGATTGCGCGGCGTCAGAAACGTGCGGCTGTCGAAATCGAACGGATTGACGCCAAGACGCAAGCTCGAAATCACATGCAGCGCGACCCAGATCAGCAGCAGGGCGCCAATCATGCCGAGCATACGGGTGTCGATCTCGGTCGCTTTCAGGAACCGGGCAACCGCGCCGAGTTCCGAGGCGCGCGCGGTATCGGCCTGCAGGTTGGACGTCGTGTCGGTCATGATTTCCTCCAACCGGCTGGCCGTCTGACGCGGATGCCGAACCCAGCCTAGAAGCTATCCGCGTGATGCGGAAACACAAATCTTTTTGAGAAAACGCCGCGGCTTGGGGGCCGCGGCGCCTTCATTCTTCAAGCGGTCAAACTCAGTTGCAGGCCGCGACGCTGCCGGCGGCGACGCCCGCGCAGACTTCGTCCTTCTTGATCCAGCCGGCGTCGATGACGAGGTTGAGATTGTCCTTGGTGATGGCGACCGGGGTCAGGAACAGCGACTTGACGGTGTTGCCGCCAGGCGTCGTGAAGTCCTTCGCGCCGGCGATGTCGGTCATCTTCTTGCCGTCGGCGAGCTGCGAGGCGATCTCGGCGGCGTTCTTGCCGAGTTCACGCGCATCCTTCCACACCGACACGGTCTGGGTGCCGAGCGCGATGCGGTTGAGCGCGGCGTGGTCGCCGTCCTGGCCAGAGACCGGCACGGTGCCGGCGAGCCCCTGCGCCGTCAGCGCCGCGACGACGCCGCCGGCGGTGCCGTCATTGGCCGCGACCACGGCGTCGACCTTATTGTCGTTGGCGGTGAGGAACTGCTCCATGTTCTTCTGGGCGTTGGCGGGCAGCCAGCCGTCCGTATAGGCTTCGCCGACATTCTTGATCTTGCCGCTGTCGATGGCTTCCTTCAGCACTTCCATCGAGCCCGAGAACAGGAAGTCGGCATTCGGGTCGGCACCCGAGCCCTTGATGAAGACGTAATTGCCTTCAGGCTTGACCTTGAACACCTCGCGAGCCTGCATGCGGCCGACTTCCTTGTTGTCGAAGGTCAGGTAAAAGACGTCCTTGTTCTCGATCAGGCGGTCATAGCCGACGACCGGAATGCCCTCGTCGAGCGCCTTCTGCACCGCTGGGCCGATGGCCGAAGCATCCTGCGCCAGGATGATCAGCGAATTGGCGCCCTGGGAAATCAGGCTTTCGACATCGGTCAGCTGCTTGCCGGGATTGGACTGCGCATCGGCGGAAATGTACTTGTCGCCCGCGGCCTCGATCGCTTTCTTCATGGCGGCCTCGTCGGTCTTCCAGCGCTCTTCCTGGAAATTCGACCAGGAAACGCCGATGACCTTGTCCTTCGCCTGCGCCACCGACGCCAGCGTCAGCGACATGGCGACACCCGCCAGGATGGCGACTGTGAATCTCTTCATGGTATATCCTCCCTGCGCCGCGTATGGCGCGACCAAACTGGCCCGAAGGCCGGCATAGGCCCTATTTTTTCGAGCCTCGAAAAAACACTGATCCATCGTCGGAACACTGTCAACATCGATTCTGATGGATTTTGAGGTGCCGGGAGCCTTTTTTCGAGTCCCGCAATAAATAAATGACAGCTCCTGCCGCATCTGCCAGTATTCGGCCCATTGCCGGAGAGGTTCGAGGGGGTGTCAAGAACCGCGGCGACGGGAGGATGTGGGAAGCATGTCGGTCGGAATCCGCCACGACGATCTGCGCCGGCGCAACCGCGCCATGGTGATTGCAGCCGTGCGTCAGGGTGGTCAGCCCTCGCGCACCGAGATCGCCGCCACCACCGGCCTCAGCCACTCGACCATATCGGCGATATCAGCCGACCTGATCGACGAGGGTATCCTGACCGAAGGCAAGCCGAACGAAGCCGGTTCACTGAAACGCGGCCGGCCGCAGGTTGGCCTTGGCCTCAACCCCGAGGCCGCGGCTGTGATGACCGTGGTGCTGTCGCTGAATTTCCTGTCCGTCGCCGTCATCGATTATTCCGGCCAGGTGGTCGCCGAGGAACAGCGACGGCTGGACACGCTGACCATGTCGCGCGAGGCGCTGATCGGCGAATGCACGGCAATAGTGCGGCGGCGCCTCGAGGACCCCGATCTCGACGTCCGCAGTATTGCCCGCATCGCGCTGGCGATCCAGGGCATCACCGACAGCGAGGCGCGTGCGATGCTGTGGTCGCCGATCACGCCGCAGACGAACATTCCCTTCGCCGACATACTTGAAGCCGAGTTCGGCATCCCCGCCACCATGGAGAACGACTGCAACATGATGGCGGTGGCGCTGCGCTGGCGCGACCCCGAACGCTACCGCGACGACTTCATCGCCATCCTGCTCTCGCACGGCATCGGCATGGGCCTGGTGCTGAAGGGCGAGCTGTTCACCGGCACGCATTCATCGGGAGGCGAGTTCGGCCACATGATCCATCGCCCGGGAGGCGCGCTCTGCCGCTGCGGACGGCGCGGCTGCGTCGAGGCCTATGCCGGCAACTACGCCATCTGGCGCAACGCCAGGCAGCTTGGCGAGGACGCCGAACCGGTCGCAGATGTCAGCGATGCGCAGATGCGGACACTCGCCGCGACGGCAAGGGAGAAAGACGGACCGGAGCGCGAAGCCTATCGCAAGGCCGGCGAGGCGCTGGGCTATGGGCTGGGCAGCCTGTTCGCGCTGATCGATCCCGCACCCGTCGCCATGGTCGGCGTCAGCGCCGCCGCCTTCGACCTGATCGAGCCGGCCTTGCGCGAGGCCATCGGCCAGACCGCCGGCGGCCAGCATTCGGAATCGATTTCCTTCGACACCGAGCCGAACGAGCTGCCGCTCATCCGCGAAGGTTGCGCTATGCGCGCATTGACCTTCGTGGACCAGGAGATTTTCGCGCCGGGCGTGCTGGCGAGGCCCGGCGTTCCGGGCAAGAATGTAGCCTGATTTCAGTCTTCGCGGATCGCGTAACCAGCGCCGCGAATGGTGCGGATCACGTCCGGCATACGGCCGTTGTTGACCGCCTTGCGCAGCCGGCCGACATGCACGTCCACGGTGCGTTCATCGATATAGATCGTCTCGCCCCAGACATTGTCGAGCAGCTGGCTGCGCGAGAACACGCGGCCGGGATGACGCATCATGAATTCGAGCAGGCGGAACTCGGTCGGTCCGAGCCGGATCTCGCTCTTCTTGCGATAGACACGGTGCGATTCCCGGTCGAGCACGATGTCGCCGACCTTGAGCACGCTGGACAGCACTTCCGGCTTGGCGCGGCGCAGCAGCGCCTTGACCCGGGCCATGAATTCCGGTGTCGAGAACGGCTTGACCAGATAGTCGTCGGCACCGGTCGAGAGGCCGCGCACGCGGTCGCTCTCCTCGCCGCGCGCCGTCAACATGATGATCGGCAGCCTCTCGGTCTCGGGCCGCATTCGCAGGCGCCGACAGAGTTCGATGCCGGAAACCGCCGGCACCATCCAGTCGAGCACCAGGAGGTCGGGCACGTTCTCCTGGAGGCGGATCTCGGCTTCGTCGCCGCGTGTCACCACCTCGACCTGGTAGCCTTCCGATTCCAGATTGTAGCGGAGAAGCACGCCGAGCGGCTCCTCGTCCTCCACCACCATGATGCGTGGCGCGATCATCGATTGATCATCCCTGCCGTCAAGCCGCCGGCACCGACATCGCCGTCTCGTCCTGCTTCGGACGGTTGGCGGGCAGTTGCGTGCCGGTCAGCACATAATACGCATTCTCGGCGATGTTGGTCACGTGGTCGCCGATGCGTTCGAGATTCTTGGCGCAGAACAAAAGATGCGTGCAAGCCGTGATGTTGCGGGGATCCTCCATCATGTAGGTCAGGAGTTCGCGGAACACCGAAGTGTATTTGATGTCGATGCGTTCGTCGTCATTCCTGAGCTTGGCGAGGGCGGCGGCATCGCCTGCCGCGTATTCCTCGACTACCCCCTGCACCTGGATCAGCACCAGCTGCGCCATGGAATCTATCGAGTGCGACAGATCGCGCGGGGTGGCGGTAAGGCCGACGGAGCCGACGCGCTTTGCAATGTTCTTGGCAAGGTCGCCGATGCGTTCGAGATCGCCCGCCATGCGGATGGAGCCGACGACATGACGCAGATCGTCGGCCATCGGCTGGCGCTTGGCGATCAGGGTGATGGCGCGATCGTCGAGTTCGCGCTGGCGCGCGTCCATGATGGCGTCGTCGGAGACGACGCGCTGTGCCAGCGCATTGTCGGAATTCAGCAGCGCCTTGGTGGCGCCGCCGACCATCGTGCCGGCAAGATCGCCCATGTCGCTGATCAGCTTGCTGATCTGTCCGAGATCCTCGTCGAAGGCTGCGACTGTGTGTTCGGCCATGATCCTGGTCCTCGTATGCGTGAGATCAGCCGAAGCGGCCGGTGATGTAGTCCTGCGTGCGCTTCTCGCGAGGCGACGTGAAGATCTTCTCGGTCTTGTCGAATTCGACCAGCTCGCCCAGATACATGAAAGCCGTCTGCTTCGAGACCCGCGCGGCCTGCTGCATGTTGTGTGTGACGATGACGATCGTGTAGTCGGCCTGCAACTCGTCGATCAATTCCTCGATCTTGGCAGTCGACAATGGGTCGAGCGCCGAGGCCGGCTCGTCGAGCAGGATGACCTCCGGCTTCACCGCCACGGTGCGGGCGATGCAAAGCCGCTGCTGCTGGCCGCCCGACAGACTGAGGCCGCTGGCATTGAGCTTGTCCTTGACCTCGTTCCACAGCGCGGCGCGCTTCAGCGCCTGCTCGACACGGCCGTCCATCTCGGCCTTGCCGATCTTCTCATAGAGCCTGACGCCGAAGGCGATGTTCTCATAGATCGACATCGGGAACGGCGTCGGCTTCTGGAACACCATGCCGATCTTGGTGCGCAACAGGTTGAGATCCTGCGAGCGGTCGAGAACGTTCTGGCCGTCGAGCAGCACCTGACCCTCGGCGGTCTGCTTGGGGTAGAGTTCGTAGATGCGGTTGAAGACGCGCAGCAGCGTCGACTTTCCGCAACCCGACGGTCCAATGAAGGCCGTCACGCTGCGCTCGGGCAGCGACAGCGTGATGTCCTTCAGCGCCTTCGACTGGCCGTAGTAGAAATTGAGGTTCTTGACCTCGATCTTCGCCTTGGCGGCCGCCTCGGTGGCAATCGTCATGTCTGGAGACAACATCTGGCTCATTTGTCCTCTCTGCGTCCGGTCAGGCTGCGCGCAAAGATGCTGAGCGCGAGAACCGTCAATGTGATTATGAGTGCGCCGGTCCAGGCCAGTTGCTGCCATTCCTCATAGGGGCTGAGAGCGAACTGGAAGATGGTGACCGGCAGGCTGGCCATCGGCGCGTTGAGGTTGCTCGACCAGAACTGGTTGTTCAGCGCCGTGAAAAGAAGTGGCGCCGTCTCGCCGGAAATGCGGGCGATGGCCAGCAATATGCCGGTGACGATGCCGGACATCGCCGCGCGGTAGGCCACCGAACGGATGACCACCCAGCGTGGCGCGCCAATCGCCGTGCCGGCCTCGCGCAAGGCGTTCGGCACAAGGTTGAGCATGTCCTCGGTGGTGCGCACCACGACGGGAATGACCAGGATGGCCAGTGCCACGGCACCGGCGATGGCCGAGAAATGCCCCATCGGCCGCACCATCAATTCGTAGACGAACAGGCCGATGATGATTGAGGGCGCCGACAGCAGGATGTCGTTGATAAAGCGTACCACGGTGGTGAGTTTCGAAAAGCGGCCGTATTCGGCCATGTAGGTGCCGGCCAGCACGCCGATCGGCGTGCCGACGACGATGCCGATGATGGTCATCACGATGCTGCCGTAGATGGCGTTGAGCAGGCCACCGGCATCACCGGGCGGCGGGGTCATTTCCGTGAACACCGAGAGCGAAACGCCCGACAGACCCTTATAGAGCAGCGCGCCGAGGATCAGCGCCAGCCAGGCAAGGCCGATGCCGGCGGCGATGACGCAGAGCGTCATCATCACGCCGTTCTTGCGCTTGCGGCTCTGGTGAAGCGATGCGGCTGTCGACATCGGTCAGACTCCGGTACGGGCATCGATGCGCATCAGCATGTACCGGGCGATGGCAAGGATGAGGAAGGTGATGACGAACAGGATCAGGCCGAGCGCCACCAGCGAGGAGGTGTAGAGATCGCCGACGGCTTCGGTGAATTCGTTGGCGATGGTTGCCGAGATCGTCGTTGCCGGCGCGAACAGCGAGGCGCTGATCCGGTGGGCGTTGCCGATGACGAAGGTGACCGCCATGGTTTCACCGAGCGCACGGCCGAGAGCAAGCATGACGCCGCCCATTATGCCGATGCGGGTGTAGGGGACGACGACCCGGCGTGTTACCTCCCAGGTCGTGCAGCCAATGCCGTAGGCGGACTCCTTCAGCACCGGCGGCACCGTGTCGAACACATCCTTGGTGATCGAGGTGATGAAAGGCAGGATCATGATGGCCAGGATCATCGCCGAGGTCAGCAGGCCAATGCCATAAGGGGGCCCGGCGAACAGGCTGTTAAGGCCGGGAATGCCATGGAACACGCTGATGATGAAAGGTTGCACTGTCGTCTGCAGGAACGGTGCCAGCACGAACAGACCCCAGATACCGTAGATGATCGAAGGAATGCCGGCCAGCAGCTCCACCGCCATGCCGATTGGGCGCCGAAGTGGGCGCGGGCAAAGCTCGGTCAGAAAAATGGCGATGCCGATGCCGAGCGGCACGGCGATCAGGATAGCGATGGCCGAAGTGATGATGGTGCCATAGATCGGCGCCAAGGCGCCGAATTTCTCGGTAACGGGATTCCAGCTCTCGGTGGTCAGAAAGGAGAAGCCGAAGGTCGACAGTGCCTGCCAGGAACCGGCGAACAAGGAGATGGCAACGCCGCCGAGCAGCACCAGCACGAGAATGGCGGCGGCGCGGGTCAGCCCATGGAAGATCGAATCGGTCAACGCGAACCGTCTGACGGTGGCGTCGCGTGAACCTCGAATGGCTGGCAAGGCTTCCTGGGCAGCGCTCATGTCAAGCTCGGCTCTTTGTGTTGATTGAAAAGGAGCGCCGCGGGGCGGCGCTCCTCCAGAAAGATATTACTCGCCGGCGTAGACGGGCTTGCCGTCGGCCTTGATGTCGGCCTTCCACGAAGCCTTGATCAGGTCGACGACGCTATCGGGGATCGACACATAGTCGAGCGCCTTGGCGGTTTCCTTGCCGTCCTTGTAAGCCCAGGCAAAGAACTTGAGCGCTTCGCCGGTGGCCGCGGCATCGTCCGGAGCCTTGTGGATCAGCACCCAGGTCGAGGCGGCGATCGGCCAGGTGGCGTCGCCGGGCTCGTTGGTGATGATGACGTTGAAGTTCTTCGCGCCCTTGAAGTCGGCATTCGAAGCGGCGGCGCCGAAGGATTCGAGCGACGGCTCGACGACCTTGCCGGCTGCATTCACCATCTTGGAGTAGGACAGCTTGTTCTGCTTGGCATAGGCATATTCGACGTAGCCGATGCCGCCGTCGGTCTGCTTGACGGTGTTTGCAACGCCTTCGCTGCCCTTGGCACCGACGCCGGTTGGCCATTCGACGGCCGTGTCCGAACCAACCTTGTTCTTCCAGTCGGGCGACAGTTTCACCAGGTAGTCGGTGAAGTTGAAGGTCGTGCCCGAACCGTCCGAGCGATGCACGACCGCGATCGCGGTCGACGGCAGGGTGAGCGAGGGGTTCAGCGCCTTGATCGCGGCGTCGTCCCAGGTGGTGATGGCGCCGAGATAGATCTGGGCCAGCGTCTTGCCGTCGAGGACGAGTTCGCCCGGCTTGATGCCCGTGAGGTTGACGATCGGCACGATACCGCCCATCACCATCGGGAACTGCACGAGGCCGTTCTTTTCGAGGTCTGCGTCGGACATCGGCTTGTCGGTGGCGCCGAAGGTCACGGTCTTGGCGATGACCTGCTTGATGCCGCCGCCGGAGCCGATCGACTGGTAGTTGAGGCCGATGCCGGTATCCTTCTTGTAGGTGTCGGCCCATTTGGCGAACACCGGATAGATGAAGGTCGAGCCGGCGCCGGAAAGGTCAGCTGCCATTGCTGCGGAAAGGGTGAGGGTGGACGCCGCAGCCATTGCAATCGCAACGGCCGCCGAGCGGATGAAGTGTCTCATGTGGCCTGCTCCTGTTCGGAAGATGGTCTCTCGGCGCCACTTCTTTCCGGCGCCCGCTGAGGCCAATAGCCTTGGATTATAACAGTCGCATGACAGTTTCATGTCAGCCCGGTAACGCGTCGTCGGCACCGGGAAAAGCACCGGTGTCGGGCGCTTCGCGGCGCGATCCGAGTTTACCGCCGGAATCAGGGGCTTGAGCCGTTCGACGGCTGGAAGCACCCGGAATTCGACGGGGCTTTCCCAAGTGAAGAAAATCCGGACGGGAGCGCGTTGCTCGCAGCCAGAGCGTGTCATGGCTGGGCCATCGCCAAAAACAGGTCCGTTGGGGTAGAGTGACACTGTTTCTTGCAGGCGGTCGCTGCTCCCGCCCGTAACTGAGAAGAGCGGAATTCGATTTTGCTATTGTTCCGGCTGGACACCGTCTTTGATATGGCGCGATCGCACCATAGTCACTGCACGCGGAAGTAGCGGCAAATCCCCAGCTGATTCCCTCGATTTGCCTCACCGGATCCAAAATCCAGCGACGCGGGCGCTATCCCGCGTTGCGATGGACCTGACGGCCGGCGCCGACCCAACGCTCGACCTTCTCGAGCAGGGCCTTGGGGCTGATCGGCTTGGGCAGATAGTCGTCCATGCCCGCCTCCAGGCAGCGTTCGCGGTCACCCTTGAGCGCATGCGCGGTGACCCCGACGATCGGCACATGCGTACCGGTTTCCTGCTCCAGCAGGCGGATCGCGGCCGTCGCTTCGAGACCGCTCATCTCCGGCATCGAGACATCCATCAGGATCATGCACGGATTGAGCGTGCCGAAGGCGTCGAGTGCCTTGCGGCCATTGCCGACGATCTCGAAACCGTAGCCGGTCTCGCCGAGGATCTGGGTGAAGACCATCTGGTTCACCTCATTGTCCTCCGCCACGAGGATATCCAGCCTGTGCCCGCCCCCGGTGGCAGGCAGTCTGGGACGAACCGGCGGCGGCTGCAGCTGCGCGCGCTGCTCGGAAAGCGCCAGAGGCGACCGCGGGGTAATCTCGAGCGCCTCGCTCGCTGGCGGCTGAACGGCCTGATCGTTGGTGGCGTGGCGATGGCGCTGGATGGTCGCGACCAAGGTCTCCAGGAGGACCGAGGAGCGTGCCGGCTTTATCAACTGCGCGTCGATGCCGAGATCGCGGTAGCTGGTGTTGGCAAGCGACTGGTCGACCGAGGTCAGCATGATGATCGGCGTGTCCGCGAGGCCCTCGGTGTTGCGCACGATGCGCGCCATTTCGGCGCCGCTCATCTCAGGCATCTGGTAGTCGAGCACGACACAATCCACCGCCACGCCATAGGCTGCCGCGGCGATCAGCACCTTGAGACCTTCGGCGCCGCTTTCGGCCGCGCAGGAATCGAACGTCCACGAGGTCATCTGCTCGGTCAGGATGGCGCGGTTGACGGCATTGTCGTCGACGATCAGCACGCGTGCGCCCGTCACGTCCACCGGCGTGATGCGCTGCCCGTTCTGCTGCCCGGCCCCCGGCAGCGTCACCGTGAACCAGAAGGTCGACCCCTTGCCTTCGGCGCTCTCGACGCCGATGTCGCCACCCATCAGGTCGACCAGCCGCGAGGTGATGGCAAGGCCAAGCCCGGTGCCCTCGTGGCGCCTTGTCGACGACGTGTCGACCTGGCTGAATTTCTCGAACACCAGTTTCTGTTTTTCGTCGGGGACGCCGATGCCGGTGTCGGTGACCGAGATCGTCAGCCTGGTTCCCGTCGGAACTCGTTCGCCGCTCACATCGACCAGCACGTGGCCTTCTTCGGTGAACTTCACCGCATTGCCGACCAGGTTGGTGACGATTTGCCGGATGCGGCCGACATCGCCGATGAACAGGCTTTCGAGCCGCGGCTCGATGCGCACGATGAGCTCGAGGTCCTTTTCCTTGGCCCGCGTAGACACCAGCGTCGCCACGTCCTCGATCGCCTCGGCGAGATTGAAGGGCGCCGGGTCGAGCACCAGCTGGCCGGCATCGATCTTGGAGAAATCCAGGATGTCGTTGATGATGGTCAACAGCGCATTGCCCGATTTGACGATGATGTCGGTGAATGTCTTCTGCTTCGGGTCGAGATTGGATTTGGCCAGCAGTTCAGCCATGCCCAGCACGCCATTCATCGGCGTGCGGATCTCATGGCTCATATTGGCGAGGAATTCCGATTTGGCGCGGTCGGCGAGCACGGCGCGCTGACGCGCTTCGCTGAGCTCCGCCTCACGCTGCTTCAGTTCCGTGATGTCGGTCGTCGAACCGATCAAATAGAGCGAACCGTCGGAGGCGATCATTGCGCCCTTGCGGGCGAACTGATGTCTGACGCTGCCGTCGGGAAGGCGCACCGTCTCCTCAATCTCCTGGGTCTCGCCGGTACGCAGCACGGCGAGATCGCTGGCCACGAAGGCCTCGCCATCCGGCCCGAAGATCTCGACGTCGGTGTTGCCGATCGCCTCCTGCTTGCTGAAGCCGGTGAGGTCGCACCAGCCCTTGTTGACATAGAACTGCCTGAGATCGGAGCGCTTGGCGTAGATCGACACCGGTACATTGTCGATCAGGCTGCGGAACACCTCGTTCTCGCGCATGCTCTCTTCCAGAGCTTGCTCGCGTGCCTTGACCTCGGTGATGTCGGTGCTGGAGCCGACCAGATGCACCGATCCGTCCGTAGCCACCAGGCGGCTCTTGCGCGTCACCAACTGCCGCACCGTTCCGTCACGATGGGTGACGGGCTCCTCGACCTCACGCACATTGCCGTTCGTCACGACATCGGTGTCGTCCTGGCTGAAGCCCTCTGCTTCCTCGCCGCTGAACAGCTGGCGGTCGGTCCGGCCGATGACATCGTCCTTGGCGAGACCGGTCAGCGCGCACCAGGCCTTGTTGACGAATTCGATGCTCAGGTCCTGCGCCTTGATGAAGGCGGCTACCGGCAACTCGTCCATGACATGCCGGAAGAGATCGAGCTGGCGCATCGAGTGATGAAGCGCAGCCTCGCGGCTCTTCAGGTCGGTGATGTCGACGCGCACGCCGATGAAGGTGCCGTCTCCGGTGCGCATGTCGTAGACCTGGTACCAGCGTCCATCCCCATTGAGGCGCTCATAGGAGGAATTCGGCAGGCGGTAACGCGCCAGGATGCCATCAAGCCAGCGTTCGGAATCGACTTCGTGAAGGCTGTCGATTCCAGGATCGCCGCTCGACCGGAAATAGCCGACCGAATGGCCGAACTCCAGCGCTTCGCGGAAAGTGCGGCCGGGCTGCCAGAAGGGCTTCAGCGCCGGCAGCGAATCCTGCAGCCTGTGGTTGGCGAAGACGAACTTGTCGTCCCGGTCGTAGATGATAACGCCTGCCGGCAGCGATTCCAGCACGCTGGCGAGATGCTTGCGCGCATCTTCGGCTTCGGTCTCGCGCCGCTTCATGTCGGAAATATCGAAGAGAAAGCCGGCGACATAGTCGCGGCCGCTTGCCATGCGGACGCGGTTCTTCCTCACAATGCGCGAACGGCTGGCGCCGTCGGCCTCGAAGCTTTCTTCCACTTCATATTGCCGCCCGCCAGCCAGCACCTCACGTTCGCTGCTTTCGAAAAGCGCGACGTCGGCCGGCCCGAGGAAATCGCCCCCCGGCCTGCCAAGCATGGCTTGCGGCGCCTGCTTGAACAGCGCCGCGAAGGCCTCGTTGACGAAGACGAATCGCAGATTGTCGTCCTTGACGAAGATCGGATCCTTGACGCCGTTGATCACGGCCTCCGCCAGCCGCGCCTTCTCCAGTGCTTCGGCAAGTTCAGCCTCTCGGTCCTTCATGTCGGTGATATCGACGTAGGAAATGAACCGCTTGCCGCCGGCCAGCGCCGCCATCGACGAGATCAGCGTCCGGCCGTCATTGCGCGGGAACTGCCGCGATCCGGCTGTGCCGGCTCTGATTTCAGCCTCGCGTTCGGCGACATGTCGCTGCCATGTCGCGTCGTCCGAACCATAGGGGTCTATGTCGCGGCTCGCGTCCATCAGATCGCGGAAGCTGCAGCCGATCTCGGCGCGCCGGGCGTCGATCTGCCAGAAATCGTAAAAGGCGCGGTTGATGACCTCGGCACGCATGTCGGCATCGAGGACGAGGACACCGATCGGCATCTGATCGACCATGGTGCGGAGATTGGCGAATGTCTCGGCGATCTTGGCGTTGGCATTCTCGATCTCCGCGTCACGACGCTTGACCTCGGTGACCTCATAGTAGGTCAGCAGCCGCTTGCCTCCCGACAGAGCCGTCACCGAGAACATCATGGTCCGCCCATCGGTGTGGACAAACTCCCGAGGTGCGACGGTACCGCCCCTGATCTCCTCGATGCGAGTGGCGAGGTAGCGCTGCCATTGCTCTTCGTCGATGTCGCCATAGATGCCGTTGCGGCGGTTGAGTTCCATCAAAAGGCTGAAC
This sequence comes from Mesorhizobium sp. B2-5-4, assembly GCF_006441095.1. NCBI lineage: Bacteria > Pseudomonadati > Pseudomonadota > Alphaproteobacteria > Hyphomicrobiales > Phyllobacteriaceae > Mesorhizobium > Mesorhizobium sp. B2-5-4. Next base: position 235,430 of record NZ_VFUR01000006.1, read on the forward strand.
GGCGCTCCAACCGTGACGGCCCCATCCGGAATCCTGGAGAGATCGCGATAGGCCTTGTTGACGATCAGCGTGTCGAGCCCGCCATCCAGAAGCACGACGCCCATATGCATGGCGTCCATCGTCCGCTCGAGATCGGCAAGATGCTGGACGGGCTCGCCGCCAGCCGGAGGCTCCATGTCCTCGAAGGCACTGGCCATCGCGGTGACATTGCGGCCTATGCCGCGATAGCCGGCAAATTTTCCGTCACTGTCGAAACGCGGGAAACCTGACGTCAGCACCCAGCGGCAGTCGGGGCGGCCACCCTTCAGTTCGTAGACGAAGTCGCGGAACGGCCGGTGCGCCTGCAAGTCCTCCAGATGGGCTGCCGCGCTGCGGTTGCCCTTCCGGACCTGATTGAGAAAATCGAACCGGAACCGGCCAAGCACATCAGCCGGATCGATGCCCGTCGCAGCCTGGTAGTCTTGAGAAAGCCAGGAAAAGCGAAGCTCCGCGTCGGTTTCCCAGGTCCAGTCCGAAGCCGCTTCGACGAGCTGGCGAAGCGCGCCGGCGCGATCCATGTCTACGCCGGACGGTCCATCGCCGCCATGCGCGGCGGCCTTGCCGGGCTCACGCTTGCCGCGCGCGCCGATTGCTTCGTTCGATTCCGCCATGCTGTCCCCACCCCGAAAATCAAGGCCGAACCCTCCCTCCGCGGTTCGTCGGCGGAATGTGCCGCAGAAGCATTAACGATCCGCTAACCTTAACGGCGCAACCGGCTTGTTCCTGCTGCGTTATTCCGTCCGGTTGTGGCGCGCGGCAAGGCCGCGCTATAAGCATGCGCAGGGGTGTTGCTAATGTATGGACGAATAGGGTCTTTCTTGCTGGGCATGGCGCTGCTTTTCGGCGGCGGCTGCTCGCGCAGCTATGACGGCACGGTCATCATCCCGCGGCCGCTCGACGCCAGGCGGATCTGGGACCGGCCACCGCCCAATGTCGATTACCAGCCGCAGGTCGACAACGGCGCCTTTCCGGGGCCGCCACAACCCCCCGGACCGGTTTCCGAGCGCAAGGCCCTGAAACCTGCGCCGCACAGACGGCATCAGGCCAGGGCGTCACCGCCGCCTTCCCCGTCATCGGACTCCGAAAAGCAATTGGCATGCAGGAACGTGAGCGCGCCCGGCCAAAGGGTTCGCATGGTCTGCGAATAGAGCGGTTCGGCGTTTGACAGTGCCGCCAGACCGCTCCCGCGAACAATGTCCTATAGCGACGCCGCGACCTTCCTCGGTTGCTTGGCTCCAGCCTGTCATTCAGCCGGGAAGAAGGCGGGACCGACCACACGCACGGTGCGCTTGCCGGGGTCGATCGACTGGAGTTGAGCGGCACCCGGAGCCTCGATGTCGGTTTCCGGAATTGCCGCGACGCTGCCGAGGTCCGGCTTTGCCTGAGGCAAAGGGATGATTGCATTGGTCATGTTCGTGGGCGTCACCGTCCTAGCCCTCAGTTCGGCAACCCGCTGACAATAACGCTTGACGTCGCAGGCCTTGAAATTGGCATCGTCACGATACCGGAAAGCGGCCGGCAACTCGGTGTATGGTTTGCGCGTGTCGAGCGCCACCATGCTGTCGGTTTCCTGGCTGATATCGCTCAGCGTGTAGAGATCGACCGCCGGATCATCGCAGATGTAGCGGCATTGATCGGCCATTTCCTTGAGATCGCGGTTGCCGGCGAATTGCGACTTTGGCGCGGGGAAGAAATACCCATCGGAAAGGCGGACGCAAAACAGCATCGCATTGCCGCCGGTCGTGGCCCCGGCCGCTGCCGTCGCGGATTTCGCCTTCGGCGCCGGGCGCTCCTGCTTTACCCCCGATGAACAGCCGAGCGCCGCGAACCGCGCCTGCAGATTGTCACGGCCGGAATTGGACGCAGCCGCGATCTGGCGCTGCACCTCAGTCCGGTTTCGAGCGAGGTCGGCACAAGCGTTGAAGAAGCCGCTCGCGGCACTTTGCGCGGTGCACTTGCGCTGCCTCTCCAGGCCCTGGATTGCCGCGAGCTGGCGACGAAGCTGAGCCAGTGCCGGGCTCACGCCTCCGCCGTGACCAGCGGACAGCAATTGACTTTTGATCGCACCACAACTGTCCGCGTAGGAAGGTGTCGTGCCGGACGCAAACGCAGCGACCGTTGCCAGCGCCATCATCATCGAAAGACAGAAACGGGTCATCCGAACGCCATGATCCTTGTTGCAGATAGTCCGCAACTACGCTCTTTCGACTTGGGCAAACTTCCACTAAATGAGCTATACCTAATATTTTAAGGCTTTTAACCTCAACAAACCTTCATCTGGTGTAATATAGTCCTGCATGTAAATTCCATATTACATTTTTATTTCAAGATTGAGACGAAAAGGGAAGCAACGGAGACAGATCCGCGTTCGTCGGCAGGCCGATGTGTCGAGCCATGCGATCAATCGGGCGTTACCGGTCTCTGGCCTTGAAACCTTTGCTCGTGCTGCTGCGTTGAGGGGCGAAGGAGAACGCGGATGTCGATCCACTTCACGGTGTCGGAACTGACAAGAAACCTTTTTCACTCCCTCGGGCGAGATCACGAGCGTGGCCCACGGCCGCTCAACCCCGAGCAAAACCTGTTGCTCGAGTGCTATCTGGCCGGGCAGATTCCTGAATCGGCATGGAGCGACTATGTCTTTGAGACACCGGATCTGGCACGGCATGCCGAAGTACGGCGCCTGAGCCGTTGATTTGCGCCAACCAGGGAAAGACGCCCGACGCAGCTTTCCGATTCAGACGAACCAGCCACCTTGATGCCCGTTCCATGGCAGACTTTTTTGGGCGTGCCGCTACTGCTTGGGCGAAACGAATTGCTGTGTGAACACGTTGCCGGCAATTCCTTGCGACAGCTCCGGCGATAAACTCAGCGGCGTACAATTCTTCACCGCCGCTATTGCCGCCTCGATGAACGACTGACGCGCCTTGTCGTCGCCGGCCACCTTGACGGCGGTTGGTCGCGGCGCGCCGATCAGAGTACCGTCGCGCTTGAAACTGAAACTCAGGGTTACAGTCGAATTCCCGGCGTCGGCGGGCGGCGTCCAGCACGACTGAATCGCGGCCCCGACAGCGTCCATGGTGTTGAGCGTTGCGGCAACCGATGTGCATACGACACCTGTCGACACCACACCCGCGATCACCAGCTTTGCAACGCCTTTCATCGCACGCCTCATCGTCACGACCAGCCGGCAATCCGCGCGCGGACTGCCGGAATCGATGGTAGGGCCGATACAGGCAATGGCAATATCCCTCGCCAAAAAGTTGTTCGGAGAGAGCCGACTGCGAAGCCGCCCGGGCGACGGAGCGAGACCGATGCGAGCCAATGCCGAAAACAAAAAGGCCGGCACTGAGCCGACCTTTCCTTTCCGCCTCGACAGTTGCGCCAGTACATCCGTGGTCGCGGGCCGAAAGCGAATTGTCTCCAGTAGACAGGCTATTGGTAAACCAAACCTTAACGTGCCTGCCGTCCCACGCACCAAGTCAGGATTCGATAGCCGTGAAGACCATCATCATCTTGCGGTAGAATGGTCCAGGCGACCGCCCTGAACTCGGCTTCCGGCAGGTGGATTCGGGCATGGGAACTGCCGGTTTTTCACGGGGCATCGTGCACGCTTTCGAGGCATGCCGAGCCATGCAGGTATTGGTCCGAACTTGTTAGCTTGTCAGGAGGGCAACGACCGGGCCGTTGCTTGGTACGCCCAAGGGGAATCGAACCCCTGTTCCCGCCGTGAGAGGGCGGTGTCCTGACCGCTAGACGATGGGCGCGTTCAAGAAGGGGCGATATAGGCTGGCGGCTGGGAAAAAGCAACTGGGGTTTGCCGGCTTTGCAGCATCGAACGAAAAACAGCCGGCAAGCTAGCGTTTCAGCTCGATCAGGTCCCAGAGATTGCCGTGGAGATCGGCGAAAACGGCCACGGTGCCGTAGGGCTCGAAGCGCGGCGCCTCGCGGAATTCGACGCCCTTGTTCAGCATGGCGGCGTGATCACGGAGAAAATCGTCGGTTTCGAGGAACAGGAAGACCCGGCCGCCGGTCTGGTTGCCGATGCTTTTCCTCTGCGCCTCGTCGGACGCCTCGGCAAGCAGCAGCCTGGCACCCTGTCCGTTGTCCGGCGCGACGGTCACCCAGCGCTTGCCGCCGCCGAGATCGACATCCTCGGTCAGGGTAAAACCCAGCCGCTCGACATACCAGGCGATCGCCTCGTCATAATCGGCGACGACCAGCGTCACGGTCGCGACACGGCGATGTTCGGCAAACCCGGTCATATCCGGCGCAAACTTGTTTGCTGCATTGCCGCCTGCCTATTTGTTGCGGATTGCAAAACGGCCGATCAGGCGGCGCTCGGCGATATCATAGACGAAGATCGCACGGCTGCCGTCGGCAAGCTCGGCGTCGATAGAAAGGCGGCTGCCCGACAGTGACTGACCGACCACCCGGGAGCCTACCGGCAGCACGATGTCCCCGCTGAGCGGTTCGCCGGCGGGCACCTGGACGTCGCCGGCCAGCGGCGGGCTCACCGGCGTTGCCTTGCGTGATTTGTAGACAATCGCCGCGATCACCACCATAAGAGCCAGAAGGAGCAGGCCGAGATTGATGGCCATGAAGCGGATGAGCCTGCCGCGCAGCTTGTCGACCGCGGGGTCAAGCGGCTTTTCCTGCTCTTCATCGGCATCGGGCCGGGCCATGGCAAATATTCCGGAATGGTTTTTCGATGAGCGCTCATAGCGAAGAGGCCCCTGAATTGATAGAGGCCGCGCCCACCTTGCTGGTCGCCGGCGCGGATGCGGCCGGCCAACGCCTCGACCAGTGGCTGGCGGCAGCGCTTGGCCCGGACATGTCACGCAGTCGCGTGCAGATGCTGATCAGGCAAGGCGGCGTCGTCATCGACGGCAAGCCGGTCAACGAAACCAAGCGCAAGATGAGCGCTGGCGAAAATGTGTCGGTCGCTATGCCGGAACCGGAACCGGCGCTGCCGCAGGGCGAGAACATCGCGCTCGACGTGCTCTACGAAGACAACGAGTTGATCGTCATCAACAAGCCGGCGGGGCTTGTCGTGCACCCCGGCGCCGGCAACTGGACCGGCACGCTGGTCAATGCGCTCATCCACCATTGCGGCGACAGCCTGTCGGGCATTGGCGGGGTGCGTCGCCCGGGCATCGTCCACCGCCTCGACAAGGAGACCAGCGGCGTCATGGTGGTCGCCAAGACCGACCGCGCCCATAAGTCGCTATCGGAAGCTTTCGCCGACCACGGCCTGACCGGCGACCTCGAACGCGCCTACCTGGCTTTGGTCTGGGGTACACCGCAAAGGCCGACCGGCACGATCGATGCGCCGCTTGGCCGCGCCGCCGACCGGGTGCGCCGCGCCGTCGTGCCGGAAGGCCGCGACGACGCGCGCCACGCCGTCACCCGCTTTGCCGTGCAAGAGCGCTTCGGCGAGGGCCAGCGGGAATTCGCCACCGCGAGCCTCGTCGAATGCCGGCTGGAAACCGGCCGCACCCACCAGATCCGCGTCCACATGGCCCATATCGGCCATCCCGTTATCGGCGATCCCGATTACGGCTTGGCATTCCGCACCAAGGCCAATCGGCTGCCGGAGCCCCTGAAAACTCAGGTCAAGGCATTTTCCCGGCAAGCTTTGCATGCCTGGCTCCTTGCATTTCGGCACCCCACTACCCATTTAACGATGAGGTTCGAGGCGTCGATACCGGAGGATATGGAGGAACTCGTCGAAGGCTTCCGCAAACTCTGAACCAACCATCAAAAAACCTGACTGTCATTGTTCACTTCAGCGTGACACACTGTTTCGTGTTGAACAAATGCCTGTCTTTTCTGGTTTTGTTCCTGTATAAGATCTGATGTCGCGGGCGAGCCTTTTGGTGCTCGCGTCACATGCCCGCCGCGTTTCGGGGGCATTACTCCAATAGAGAGGGGGCGCTATCATGGCCCAGTCATTACCCAGTATCGTTTCCGGCGAAGGCGGCCTCAGCCGCTATCTGGAAGAAATCCGCCGCTTTCCCATGCTTCAGCCGCAGGAAGAATACATGCTCGCCAAGCGTTATGCCGAGCATGAAGACACCACGGCCGCGCATAAGCTCGTCACCAGCCATTTGAGGCTCGTCGCCAAGATCGCCATGGGCTATCGCGGCTACGGCTTGCCGATCGGCGAGGTGATCTCGGAAGGCAATGTCGGCCTGATGCAGGCCGTCAAGAAATTCGAACCCGAGCGCGGTTTCCGCCTCGCGACCTACGCCATGTGGTGGATCAAGGCCTCGATCCAGGAATACATCCTGCGCTCGTGGAGCCTGGTCAAGATGGGCACGACCGCCAACCAGAAGCGCCTGTTCTTCAATCTCCGCAAGGTGAAGGGCAAGATTCAAGCGCTGGACGACGGCGATCTCAAGCCCGACCAGATCGCCGAAATCGCCACGCGGCTGAACGTTTCCGAGGCCGAAGTGGTGTCGATGAACCGCCGCCTGTCCGGCGACGCGTCACTCAACGCGCCGATCCGGGCGACGGAAGGCGAGTCCGGCGAATGGCAGGACTGGCTGGTCGACGACCACGAAAGCCAGGAAGAGATGCTGATCGAGCAGGACGAACTGGAAAACCGGCGCGGCATGCTGTCGGGCGCTCTGGCCGTGCTCAACGATCGCGAGCGGCGCATCTTCGAGGCGCGTCGCCTCGCCGAGGAGCCGCTCACCCTGGAAGAGCTTTCGGCCGAGTTCGACATCAGCCGCGAGCGCGTGCGCCAGATCGAGGTGCGCGCTTTCGAGAAGGTGCAGGATGCCGTCAAGGCCGCCGCCAAGCGCCAGATGCAGGCGCTGCGCACCATCGAGGCGCAGCCGGCGGCTTAAAGCCGGGACCGATTACGAAATAGAGGGCGGCGTCAGGAAACTGGCGCCGCCCTCTTCGTATACAAGAAGCCGGAGCGTACCCTCAAAGCCCATCAAGCGGAAACTTGAGGTACCGCCGGCCATTGGCTTCCGGCTCCGGCAGCCGTCCGCCATTCATGTTGACCTGCAGCGCATGCAGGATCAGCCGCGGCATCGGCAATGTCCGGTCACGCGCCTCGCGCAGGGCGACGAACTCGGCCTCGCTGCGGGCAGCGACAAGATGGATGTTGGTCGCCTTTTGCGCTCCGACCGTGCTCTCCCACATCGGCTCGCGCCCGCCGGCCTGGTAATCATGGCCGACGAACAGCCGGGTTTCCTCCGGCAAGGCCAGGATGCCCCGGATCGAACGCCAGAGCCGCGCGGCGCTGCCGCCGGGAAAATCCGTCCTTGCCGTGCCGCTGTCGGGCATGAACAGCGAGTCATGCACGAAGGCGGCGTCACCGATCACATAGGTGATCGAGGCCAGCGTATGTCCGGGTGAGAACAGCACCTTGACTGGAAGGGTTCCGATCCGAAACGTCTCGCCTTCGGCAAACAGCCTGTCCCACTGCGAACCGTCGGCGGGAAAATCGGGCCAGTTGTAGATGACCTTCCATAGTGCCTGGACGTCGACGATCCTGTCGCCGATCGCCATCGGCGCTTCGGTCTTCTGTTTCAGATAGTGCGCCGCTGAGAAATGGTCGGCGTGGGGATGGGTGTCGAGAATCCACTCGAGCTCCAGCCCATTTTCTCCAATGAAAGCGAGCAGCGCATCCGCGCTCCTCGTACCCGTTGCGCCGGATTTCTCGTCGAAATCCAGGATCGGATCGATGATGGCGCAGCGCTTCGTCGTCGGGTCCGCGACGACATACTGGATGGCTCCGGTCGGCTTGTCATAGAAGCCGCTGACCAAAGGCCTGGCCAAAGCTACATCCATTCCCGGCTCCATCGCTCACAGCCGGCAGGAACGATTTTCTCCGCCGGAACCCGCCGCGAGCATGGTTGTCCGCCCCGTCGAGCCAGTCAAGCATGACTTGGCTCGCAGGAGAGGAAAACCAAAAACTGTTCCGACGAGTCGGCTTCAGGCGGAAGGTTGTTTGGTCTTCCTGAGGTAGGGCAGGATGGTCTCGTAAGCGCCGAAGCGCTTGATCGCATCCTCGTTGGAAACGGCGGCCGTGATGATGACGTCCTCGCCCTGCTTCCAGTTCGCCGGCGTCGCCACCTGGTGCTTGGCGGTGAGCTGCATGGAATCGACCGCGCGCAGGATCTCGTCGAAGTTGCGCCCCGTCGTCATCGGATAGGTCAGCACCAGCTTGATCTTCTTGTCCGGTCCGATGACGTAGACCGAGCGCACGGTGGCGTTGTCGGCGGGCGTGCGGCCTTCCGAGGTTTCGCCGGCGCCGCCTGGCAGCATGTCGTAGAGCTTGGCGACCTTGAGGTCCTTGTCGCCGATCAGCGGATAATGCACCGAATGGCCCGTCGCCGTCTTGATGTCGTCCTGCCATTTGCCGTGGCTTTCGACCGGGTCGACCGAAATGCCGATGATCTTGACGTTGCGCTTCTTGAACTCGCCCTCGAGCCCCGCCATCGTGCCAAGCTCGGTCGTGCAGACCGGCGTGAAATTCTTCGGATGGCTGAACAGGATCGCCCAACCGTCGCCGATCCAATCATGGAACTTGATGGTCCCTTGCGTGGTCTCGGCGGTGAAGTCCGGCGCGATGTCGTTGATACGAAGACTCATGACCTATCCCTACCCCTGGTGAAATTTAGCCTGCATTCTATCGCCGGCCGGCGCCGGCACCTATTCCTAGCACCGCTACGTGACTGATTAAACGGTGGAGATGACGGCTATTCACCCGACGGGCAAAAATTTTTCCGCGCCTTCGGATCGGGGCGAAAATAAAGCGTGACATTGGGCATGAGACAAACGCCAGGGATCGGCGAGGCCCGCCTCAGGCCTTGGTGATCGCCAGCGACGTCGCCAGGTCTTCCATGCGCTGCGCCAAGGCGCCGAGCGCGTTGGTCAGCACGCTGTCGCTCTTGTCGGCCTTGGTCAGTGCCTCGTCGCGCGTCTTGCGCAAGGTCAGCACTTCGCTCTCCATGCCCTTGACGCGCTTCTGCAGTTCGGAAAGCTCGTCCATCACCATGATGCCGGCCATGACGGTCAGCCGCTGGTCGCCAATCTCGCCAAAAGAATCCTTCAGATGCGAGACATAACGATCGAAGCGTTCGGCGAGATCGATCAGATGCTCTTCCTGGCCCTCGTCGCAGGCCATGCGGTACTGCTTGCCGTCGATTGAAACCGTGACCTGTGCCATCGGGCCAGCTCCTATCTGTCCAACACGGCGCGGATGGTTTCCATCGCGGTCACCAGCCGTCGCGAGACTTCCTTGTTGGCGTCTTCCAGCCGTTCGGCGCGCGCTTCGGAATTGTCGAGCTCCTGCGCCAGCCGCGAGCGATCGGCATTCATCCGCTGCACTTCTGCCTCGGCTTCCGAATAGTCGCGTTCGTGCTCGAGCTTGGCCGCGACGGCGTTTTCCAGCCCCTCGATGGCCTTGCTCAGCCTGGCGATTACTTCCTTGAGCGTGGTTTCCCCGGTCATGGCCTTCGTCCTGTGCCCTGCCCATCACCGAATCGTTCGCGTTCAGAACGCGTTATGTCAGAAACATTAGGCACCGGGTGAAGGCCACGTCAACAAAGCTCTCGCGACTGTCCCCCGCTAACGCTAAAGTAGTCCCGCCTGCGGCATCACAAGACCGGCAAATGTGCACCCGATTTGTTGACTAAAAGCCCGCGCCTGCTATGTGTCGCGCACCCTTTTCAAGGGCTCTCCCAAGCCCCCAAACCCCCACCCTGGAGGTACCATGACGTCGCGTGAACAACATGACCGGATGGCCAATGCGATCCGTTTTCTCTCCATGGACGCCGTCGAGAAGGCGAATTCCGGCCATCCTGGCCTGCCCATGGGCTGCGCCGACATCGCCACGGTGCTGTTCACCCGCTTCCTGAAATACGATCCCAAGGCCCCGCACTGGGCCGACCGCGACCGCTTCATCCTGTCGGCGGGCCATGGCTCGATGCTGCTCTACTCGTTGCTGCATCTGACCGGTTACGAAGACATGACCATCGACCAGATCAAGCACTTCCGCCAGCTGGGCTCGAAGACAGCGGGCCATCCCGAATACGGCCATGCCACCGGCATCGAGACCACGACCGGTCCGCTCGGCCAGGGCCTCGCCAATTCGGTCGGCTTCGCGCTTGGTGAGCGCATCATGAACGCCGCCTTCGGCAACGACCTCGTCAACCACTACACCTATGTGCTGGCCGGCGACGGCTGCCTGATGGAAGGTGTTTCCCAGGAAGCCATCGCGCTTGCTGGCCACCTCAAGCTCAACAAGCTGATCGTCTTCTGGGACAACAACAACATCTCGATCGACGGCCCGGTCTCGCTCGCCGACAACACCGACCAGGTTGCCCGCTTCCAGGCATCCGGCTGGAATGCGAGCCATATCGACGGCACCGATCCGGAAGCGATCGCCTACGCCATCGAGGCCGCACGCCACTCGGACAAGCCGACGATGATCGCCTGCAAGACGACGATCGGTTTCGGCGCCCCGACCAAGGCCGGCACGAACAAGGCGCATGGCTCGCCGCTGGGCGCCGACGAGATCGCCGGCGCGCGCAAGTTCTTCAGCTGGGACTCGCCGCCCTTCGAGATTCCAGCCGACATCCTCGACGCCTGGCGCACCGCCGGTAAGGCTGGCGTCAAGGCGCGCACCGACTGGGAAGGCCGCCTCGCCAAGGCCGATCCGAAGCTGAAGGCCGAGTTCGAGCGCCGCACCGCGGGCAAGCTGCCGGCGAATTTCGACGCCGTCATCGCCGACTACAAGAAGAAGCTTACGGCCGACAAGCCGAAGGTCGCCACCCGCAAATCGTCCGAGATGGCGCTGGAAGTCATCAACGGCGCGGTGCCCGAGACCATCGGCGGCTCGGCCGATCTGACTGGCTCCAACAACACCAAGACCAGCCAGACCAAGAACATCACGCCGGACGATTACGGCCAGCGCTACGTTCACTACGGCGTTCGCGAGCATGGCATGGCCGCGGCCATCAATGGGTTGACGCTGCATGGCGGCCTCATCGCCTATGGCGGCACCTTTCTGTGTTTCTCCGACTATGCCCGTCCGTCGATGCGGCTTGCCTCGCTGATGGGCATCCGCTCGATCTTCGTCATGACCCATGATTCCATTGGTCTGGGCGAAGACGGCCCGACCCACCAGCCGGTCGAGCACATGGCGGCCCTGCGCGCCATTCCCAATCACAATGTGTTCCGTCCGGCCGACGCCGTGGAGACCGCCGAATGCTGGCAGATCGCGCTCGAATCCGAAAAGACGCCGTCGACCCTGGCGCTGACCCGTCAGAACCTGCCGACGGTGCGCACCGAGTTCACCGAAAAGAACCTGAGCAGCCAGGGGGCTTATGAACTCGCCGCCGCCAGCGGCGAGGCCGCCGTGACGATCTTCGCCACCGGTTCCGAGGTCGAGATCGCGCTTGGCGCCCGCGACCTTTTGGAAAAACATGGCCACCCGACCCGTGTCGTCTCGGTGCCTTGCTTCGAACTGTTCGACAAGCAGAGCGACGCCTATCGCAAGAACACGATCGGCGACGCACCGATCAAGATGGCGATCGAGGCCGGCATCCGCCAGGGCTGGGATCATCTCATCGGCTCGGACGGTATCTTCATCGGCATGACCGGCTTCGGTGCCTCGGGGACCATCGAGCAGCTCTATCCGCATTTCGGTATCACCGCCGAGGCGGCCGCCAAGGCAGCGGAAGCTCGCTTGCACGGTAAATGACTTTGGGGGTCCGGCGAGATCGCGTGAAAAGCGGTTTTGCCGAACTGGCCTAACCTAATCGATTTAAATCCGGCCCGCTGCGGCTGGATTCTTCGCCCGTCCGCCGCTATGAAGCTGCGGAACAATCGTCTGCCTTCCAGCTCCCAGGGAGAGAACAATGACCGTCAGAGTTGCCATCAACGGGTTTGGCCGCATCGGCCGCAACATCCTGCGCGCCATCCATGAGTCCGGCCGCAGGGACATCGATGTCGTCGCCGTCAACGATCTCGGCCCCGTCGAGACCAACGCCCACCTGCTGCGCTTTGACAGCGTGCACGGCCGTTTCCCGCATGAAGTGTCGGTCGACGGCGACCAGATCACCGTCGGCAAGGAGAAGTTCAAGGTCACGGCGATCAAGGACCCGACGCAATTGCCATGGAAGGAACTCGGCGTCGACATCGCGCTCGAATGCACCGGCATCTTCACCGCCCGCGACAAGGCCGCCGCGCACCTGACCGCCGGGGCCAAGCGCGTGCTGGTCTCGGCACCTGCCGACGGCGCTGACTTGACCGTCGTCTACGGCATCAACCACGACAAGCTGACCAAGGACCACATCGTCATCTCGAATGCGTCCTGCACCACCAACTGCCTGGCGCCGCTCGCGGCCGTCCTGCACGAGACGGTCGGCATCGAAAAGGGCATGATGACGACGATCCATTCCTACACTGGCGACCAGCCGACGCTGGACACCATGCACAAGGATCTCTACCGCGCCCGCGCCGCCGCCCTGTCGCAGATCCCGACCTCGACCGGTGCCGCCAAGGCCATCGGCCTCGTCCTGCCCGACCTCAAGGGCAAGCTCGACGGCATCTCGATCCGCGTGCCGACGCCGAATGTGTCGGTCGTCGACTTCAAGTTCATCGCCAAGCGGTCGACCACGGTGCAGGAAATCAACGAGGCGGTGATCGCCGCCTCCAACGGCAAGCTGAAGGGCATCCTCGGCGTCACCCATCACCCGAACGTGTCGATCGATTTCAACCACGATCCGCGCTCCTCGATCATGGCGCTCGACCAGACCAAGGTGATGGACGGCAACTTCGTTTCGGTGCTGTCGTGGTACGACAATGAATGGGGCTTTTCCAACCGCATGGGCGATACCGCCGTCGCTTTCGGCAAGACCATCGCCTGATCGAAGATCCGTCTTCTCGACACTCGAAACGCCCGGCTTCGTCCGGGCGTTTTCGTTTGCCGGAGCAGCAACGCGAAAATCAGCGGCGCGGGGCAAAAAACCACCCTCCCGCCTTGCACTGGTCACGCCTTCGCCCCACTCTGCCGTAAAGCCAGCAAGCAGAGGAATTCGAGGGGCAAATCACGGATGGAGCATGCGATCTATCTCGTCACGCTGGTCGGCACGGCGCTTGTTGTCGCCGCCGCGTTTTCGAGCCTGATCGCCTTCCGCTTCGGCGCCCCGCTCCTGCTCCTGTTTCTGTGCATCGGGCTCGCCACCGGAACCGACGGCCTCGGCATCCAGTTCGACAACGCCCGCGTCGCCTATTTTGCCGGCTCACTGGCGCTCGCCGTCATCCTGTTCGATTCCGGTTTCGGCACGCCGCTCAACGCTTTGCGGCAGGCGGCGGGACCAGCCCTGTCGCTGGCGACCTTCGGCGTGCTTCTCACCACCGGCCTGTTCGGCGCCGCCGCCTATTATCTGCTCGACCTCAGCTGGCTGGAATCCTTCCTGCTCGGCGCCGCCGTCGCCTCGACCGATGCGGCGGCGGTGTTTTTCCTGCTGCGCGCCGGCGAGATCAATCTGCGCGAGCGCGTGCGCTCCACGCTCGAGGTGGAATCCGGCACCAACGATCCGATCGCCATCTTCCTGACCATCACACTGGTCGAGATCATCGCCGCCCACGCCAATCCCGAAGCCAATGCCCTGGTCACCAATCTGATCCTTGGTTTCCTCATCAACATGGGCCTCGGCGCCATCGTCGGCGTGCTTGGCGGCCTCGCCATCGTGCGCCTGGTCGACCGGCTCAACCTCGACCATGGCCTGTTGCCGATCTTCGTGCTGACCCTGTCGCTGATGGTCTTCGCAGCCGCCGGCGCGATCGGCGGATCGGGCTTCCTGGCGGTGTATATCGCAGGCCTGATTGCCGGCAACTCCGACATCCGCGCCGTCACCATCCTGAAGCGCTTCCAGGACGGCATGTCGTGGCTGGCGCAGATCATCATGTTCCTGATCCTCGGCTTGTTCGCCACGCCCTCGCAATTTCCGGCCATCATGGTGCCTGCGGTGCTGCTTGGCCTGTTCCTGATGTTCGTCGCCCGCCCTGTCGCGGTCTGGCTCTGCCTGATCCCGTTCCGCCTGCCGCGTCCCGAAGTCGCCTTCGTCTCCTGGGTCGGCCTACGCGGCGCCGTATCCATCCTGCTCGCCATTACACCGCTGCTCGGCGGGCTGGAGAACGGCCGCACTATCTTCAACGCCGCCTTCATCATCGTTCTGGTATCGCTGGTCATCCAGGGCTGGACCGTCGGCCCACTGGCGCGTCGCCTGGGCCTGATCGTGCCGGCGCGGCTCGGACCGCTGGACAAGGTCGAGCTGGAACTGCCCGGCTCCGCGCATCACGAGCTCCTTGCCTATCGTGTGGCGCCGGGCAGTCCGGTGGCGCGCGGCGAGCGCATCCCGCGCTGGGCGCGGCCCTCGCTGGTGCTGCGTGACGGTCGCTCGATGCGCTTCCAGGACATGGGCCGGCTCGCCGCCGGCGATCAGGTCTACATCTTCGTGCCCGACCGCTATCCGCGCCTGCTCGACAAGCTGTTCGCCAGCCGCGCCGTGGTCGATCCGGAGGATGCCGATTTCTTCGGTGCCTTCGCCGTCGATCCGGCGCGTTCCGCCGCCGAACTGGAAGCCGCCTACGCGCCCGGTCTCACCGAGGCCGAGCAGAAACAGACCGTCGGCGCATTGGTCACGGCGCGGCTCGGCGGCCATGCCGAATATGCCGACCGCGTGCTGCTCGGTCCGATCGAACTGATCGTGCGCGACGTCGACGACAAGGGCAAAATCACCGGGCTCGGCCTATCTTTCGAACCGACCGCGCCGGTGGCAAGGGTGCCGGTCTTCCTCAGTGCCGGCGAGATCGGCGACCGTCTCGTCGCCTTTATCCGCGACTGGCGTAAGCCGGCTGAGACGCAGGTGGCACCGCGGGCGGATGAGACCCCTGAGCCGCCGGTCGAGAAGGCATCGACCGAAAGCTGACACGGTCGACCGTTGCACCGCCTCGACATGCGCCGGGCGGTCTTCACCGACTATGTCCCCGCCCGTCTCAAAATTTCGCATCCGACCCCGGCCAAAGCCTTGCATCGCCGCCGATGCGGGGTATGGTCCCGGCGATTTTCAGACGAAAGGGACCGGCATGGCTGCCTTCAAGACACTGGATGATATCGGCAACATCAGCGGCAAGCGCGTGCTGGTGCGCGTCGACCTCAACGTTCCCGTCGCCGACGGCAAGGTCACCGACGCAACCCGCATCGAACGCATCGCGCCGACCATCGCCGAATTGTCCGGCAAGGGCGCCAAGGTCATCCTGCTCGCCCATTTCGGCCGGCCCAAGGATGGTCCTTCGCCGGAATTCTCACTGGCGCCGATCGCCAAGGCGACCGCTGGGGTGCTCGGCCGCCCCGTCGGCTTCGCCAGTGATTGCGTCGGCGACACGGCGGGACGCGCTGTCGCCGCCATGGACAAGGGCGACGTCCTGCTGCTCGAAAACACCCGCTTCTACAAGGCCGAGGAGAAGAACGATCCCGCCTTTACCGAACGGCTCGCCGCCAATGGTGACATCTTCGTCAACGATGCCTTTTCCGCCGCCCACCGCGCTCATGCCTCGACTGAAGGGCTGGCACACCTGTTGCCCTCCTTCGCCGGCCGCACCATGCAGGCCGAGCTTGAGGCGCTGGAGAAAGGACTGGGCAACCCGGTGCGTCCGGTTGTCGCCATCGTCGGCGGCGCCAAGGTCTCGACCAAGATCGACCTGTTGATGAACCTGGTGAAGAAAGTCGACGCGCTGGTCATCGGCGGCGGCATGGCCAACACCTTCCTCGCCGCGCGCGGCACCGATGTCGGCAAGTCGCTGTGCGAGCATGACCTGGCCCCGACCGCCAAGCAGATCATGATCGAGGCCGCCGAAGCCGGCTGCGCCATCATCCTGCCGGTCGACGGCGTCGTCGCCAAAGAATTCAAGGCGGGTGCCGCCTGCGAAACCGTCGCCATCTCCGACGTGCCAGCCGACGGCATGATCCTCGATGTCGGCGCCAAGACCGTGACGACGATCGGCGAATGGATCGACCGCGCGGCGACGCTGGTCTGGAACGGTCCGCTCGGCGCCTTCGAGATCGAGCCGTTCGATCACGCCACGGTGGCGGCGGCCAGGCATGCGGCCGCGCGTACAAAGGCCGGCAAGCTGGTTTCGGTCGCCGGCGGCGGCGATACGGTGGCGGCGCTCAACCATGCCGGTGTCGCCGACGATTTCACTTATGTCTCGACCGCCGGCGGCGCCTTCCTGGAGTGGATGGAAGGCAAGCCGTTGCCCGGCGTCGACGTGCTGAAGCGCTGAGGGCACCCCGGCTCGCCAACAATCCGATCAACTCGAGGGAGCCGGCGGCGGCGCCGGCGACTTTCAATCGATTCGAGCTTTCCGGCATCATTCCTTTGGCGGTAGTGTTCTGCTAGGCGCAGATAAACCGGTTCAGGAGAAGCATGATGAGCGAACGTCTCGAAGACATTGCCGCCGCGATCGTTGCCAACGGCAAGGGCCTGCTGGCCGCCGATGAAAGCTCCGGCACCATCAAGAAGCGCTTCGACGTCATCGGCGTCGAATCGACCGCCGACAGCCGTCGCGACTATCGCGAGATGATGTTCCGCGCCAAGGACGCGATGACCAGGTACATTTCCGGCGTCATCCTCTATGACGAGACCATCCGCCAGAAAGCCGCCGACGGGACGCCGCTGGTCGACATCATCAAGGCATCAGGTGCCATTCCCGGCATCAAGGTCGATGCCGGCGCCAAGCCGCTGGCAGGCTTTCCCGGCGACACCATCACCGAGGGCCTCGACGGGTTGCGAGAGCGCCTTGCCGACTATTATAAGCTCGGCGCCCGCTTCGCCAAATGGCGCGCGGTGATCGACATCGACACGACCAGGGGCGTGCCCTCGGCCACCTCGATCGGCGCGAACACCCATGCGCTCGCCCGCTATGCGGCCCTTTGCCAGGAAGCCGGCATCGTGCCGATCGTCGAGCCTGAAGTGCTGATGGACGGCGCCCACGACATCGGCACCTGCTACGAGGTTTCCAAGGCCACGCTGACGAAGCTCTATGACGAGCTTTATGCCGCCCGTGTCGTGCTCGAAGGTACGATCCTGAAGCCCAACATGGTGCTCTCTGGCAAAAAGTCGGGCACGGTGGACAGCCCCGAGGAAGTCGCGGCAAAGACCATAAAACTGTTTCGCGAGACGGTGCCGGCGGCGGTGCCGGGCATCGCCTTCCTTTCCGGCGGCCAGGAGGACGAGGAGGCGACCGCCAACCTCAATGCCATCAACGCCATCGGCCCGCATCCGTGGAAGCTGACCTTCTCCTACGGCCGCGCGCTGCAGGCCGCCCCGCAGAAGGCCTGGAGCGGCAAGGCCTCGAACGTCGCCGCCGGCCAGGCCGCCTTCACCCACCGCGCCCACATGAACCACCTGGCGGCACTCGGTAAATGGAAGGCGAGCCTGGAACAGGCTGCCTGAAGACCCACTGCTGTCCCTTCCCTTCAAACCCGGGCCGATATGCCCGGGTTTTTCGTTTTGTCGCACCGGCCTTGGGGCAAGGCATTCGCATTCTTATTTTCTCTGGGCATTCCTGGCAGCGGCGATGTCGGCTTGCGCCCATCCCGTACGTCCTTGGGGTGCAAACAGGGAGAAGTTCATGCATCGCAACAAGGTCGTTTCGCGCGAAGAATGGTTCGAGGCTCATAAGGCACACCTGGCCCGCGAGAAGGAACTGACGCGGCTTCGCGAACGCGTCGCGGCCGAGCGGCGCGAACTGCCCTGGCTGAAAATTCGCAAGGACTACGTCTTCGAGACCGAACGAGGGCCGAAGAAACTTGCCGAT
Organism: Mesorhizobium sp. B2-5-4; assembly: GCF_006441095.1. Taxonomy (NCBI): domain Bacteria; kingdom Pseudomonadati; phylum Pseudomonadota; class Alphaproteobacteria; order Hyphomicrobiales; family Phyllobacteriaceae; genus Mesorhizobium; species Mesorhizobium sp. B2-5-4. Next base: position 253,319 of record NZ_VFUR01000006.1, read on the forward strand.
CTGTTTGGCGCCAACAGCCAGCTGATCGTCTACCATTTCATGTTCGGGCCGGGCTGCGTCAATCATTGCGAAGGCTGCTCCTTTCTTGCCGATCATATCGACGGTGCCAACCAGCACCTCATGCACCACGACGTATCGCTGGTCGTAATCTCGCGCGCGCCGCTGGACGAGCTTGTAGCCTACAAGCAGCGCATGGGCTGGAAGTTCGACTGGGTGTCGTCCTATGCGTCGGATTTCAACTTCGATATGCAGGTTTCCTTCACCGACAGGCAGATCGCGGCTGGCGACACCACCTACAATTTCGAGACCCGACCCCGGACATCGAAGGAGCTTCCGGGCGCCAGCGTTTTCTACAGGGACAAGAACGGCGACATTTTCCTGACCTTCGTTTCGCGTGCCCGTGGCGGCGAACAACTGATCGGCGCCTACCACTATCTGGACCTGTCGCCGAAGGGCCGCGACGAGACCGGCCTCTACCGCAACCTGATGGATTGGGTGCGGCTGCACGACCAATATGCAGGCGAGCCGCAAGCGGAGCGCGATTGCCACGATGGCTAACCAGCAGTGCGAAGCAGTCTTGCCTTCGGAATTGCGTAAGACAAAGGGTAGAGCGTTCGAGGCGATCGTTTTTTCACCGGAACTGCTCGTTCACCTGTCTCGCGACATGCGTTAAATGCTGGTCGAAAACCAGTTCAATGGACCAGCGATGCTACGCTTTCCGACCATCCTCACCTGGCTCGCCTTCCCCGCCTATGTCTGGCAGGGATTGGGTGTCCGCCGCCGCACCTCGCGTATGCTGCCGGCGCAAGGCCCGGTCATGCACGATCTCACCGGCGAGGCGCCAGCGATTTCGCTACTGGTGCTGGGCGATTCCTCCGCCGCGTCGGTCGGCATCGGCAATTCCGAAAACGGCCTTGCCGCGCAGCTTGCCGTCATGATTGCGCAGCGCACCGGCAGCGCTGTGCGCTGGCGTGCCGCCGGCTTCAATTCGGCGACGTCGGGCCAGATCCGCGACCACGTCCTGCCCAATCTGTCGGCCGATCCGTGGACGCATATCGTGCTTGCCATCGGCACCAACGACACCAAGAATTTTCATTCCGTACCGCGTTTCAAGAGAGAGTTCGGCGGCCTGCTCTATGCATTGCGCGCCAAATGGCCGGAGGCGCGCGTGGTATGGTCGCCAGTGCTGGAGTTCACGCGTGCGCCGGCCATGCCGTCGCTGCTCGGCAAGATCCTCGAGATCCGCGCCACCGCGATGAACCGGATGGGCGAACGGCTCTGCCTGGAACGCGGCGCGGTGCCGGCCCCGCGCCTGCCGATCACCAATCCCGAGGCCGGCTTTGCCTCCGACGGGTTTCATGCCTCGGAGGCCGGTTACCGGGCGTGGGCGGAACATCTCGTCGGCCCGGTGCTTGCGGACTGAAGCCGACGGCAGGTGTCGCGAGGGCCTATGTCAAATGCCCGAGCACGGCCGCCAGCGAAATTGCCGCCATGGCGAGCAATGCCAATTTCCAGAAATCGCCGCGACGCCTGAGCCCGGGCCAACCGAGCGGCTTGATGATCTGAATCACCATGAACCCGACAATGACAAGGGCGAGGAGTTTCGTCATGTAGCCTTTGACCAGCAACGCTGACACCTGTCAAAGCGGTTCGTTCTGTCTCCGCGAAAGAAAAGGCGCCGCGATCCCCGGAACGCGGCGCCCGCCTTGACCGCGCAGCGATCTATTTCAGCGGCTTGAGGCCGGCCTCGATCGAGGCGCGTTTTGCCTCCAGGAACGGCGGCAGGGCAAGGCTTTCGCCGAGCGTCTCCAGCGGCTCATCGGCGGTGAACCCCGGCCCGTCGGTGGCGATCTCGAACAGGATGCCGTTCGGCTCGCGGAAATAGAGCGAGCGGAAGTAGTAGCGCTCGACCTCGCCGCTCGACGGCAGCCGGAATTCGGCCAGGCGCGCTGTCCATTGATGCAACGTCTCCTGGTCCGGCGCCCTGAAGGCGACGTGGTGAACCGCACCGGCGCCTTGGCTTGCGGGCGCCAGCCCAGGCTGCACGGCCACATGAAGCTCCGCCGCCGGCCCGCCCGCGCCCATCTCGAAGACGTGGACCTGGCCCTCGCCGTCCGGCGAGGCATAATCACGCGCCTTGCGCAGGTTCATCACCTCGGTCAGCACCGCCTCGGTGTTGGTGATGTCGGGGACACTGATCACGATCGGCCCGAGCCCACGGATCTGATGCTCGGCCGGCACCGGGCTTTGCACCCAGGGATGGCTGCCGCCCTCGCCGCCATCGCTGACGAGCCGCAGGCGCTGGCCTTCGGGATCCTCGAAATCCAGGCTGGGGTAACCGCCGATATCGGCAATCTCTCCTGTCGCGATGCCTTCGCTGGCAAGGTTCTGCTTCCACCAGGCAAGGCTCTCCCGGCTGCCGACCCTGAGACTGGTCCGCGCGATGCTGTGCGTGCCACGCCGTTCGCGGCCGACCGGCCAGTCGAAGAAGGTGAGGTCGGTACCCGGCGTTGCCTCGCCGTCGGCATAAAAGAGATGGTAGGCCGAGGTATCATCCTGGTTCACCGTCTTCTTGACCAGCCGCAGCCCCAGCACCTTCGTGTAGAAATGAAGATTGCCGGGCGCATTGGCGGTGATGGCGGTCAGATGGTGAATTCCTGTCAGTTGCAAGCTCATGGTCGTCTCCCTGTTTTTGGGGGAAGAATTTTCTCCTTTGATATCAGAACTCCGGTCACCTCGTTGAAGGCCGCCTATCCCGACAGTTCGTCACCAAGCGATGAACAATACGGCCCCGATTAGCCTTATCCTGGTGAACGATCCGCAGCCGCATGACCTGTCACGGCAAAAACGGAACTGTCGTCGCAGGACCTGCCATCCTCCTGACAGACTGCTGTCAGCAGGGGTGTGCGATACTGTCTCCAGTTAGAGAGAGGAGATTGGTCATGAACGGTCTTACCATTCTGCGCGGCATGCAGCATTATGTCGGCAAGATCCGCACGATGCGCAACGAGATCCGGACCCAGCGGTTCATGAATGCGCTGCCCGCCGACATTCGCAAGGATATCGGCTGGCCTGACATGTATGCCGAGCGTCGCCACCACGGCAATTGAGACGAAATTTTCAACGCAGCAGTTGGACGCTGACGCGTCAGCACCCAGATATTAGATCCGGCGCGCGAGGGATGGAGCGAGCTTATGCCCGATCGGAAGACAATCGGCTTTCTGTTCATCGAGGGTTTTGCCGACTGGGAGTATGGGCTGCTGGCGGCGTCGGCGGTCGAATGGTTCGGCGCTCGCGCCGTCTCGGTTGCGCCCGAAGGCAAGCCGGTGACCGGAATCAGCGGTTTTCGGCTGACACCAGACCGGTCGGCCAGCGTCGATGAGAATACCGATCTCGATGCCGTGGCCGTCATCGGTTCCGACCATTGGGCGGGCAAGGCGCCGCCGGATATATCCGAACTGCTGGCGGACGTCGCCAGGCGCGGCGGTGTCGTTGGCGGGATTTGCGCCGGGACGCTTGCGCTGGCTCGAGCCGGCATGTTCGCGAACGCCAAGCATACCAGCAATGGCCGTGACTGGATCAACCACCACGAGGCCGGCTATGCCGGCGAGGGCAATTATCAGGACGTGCCTTATGCCGTGGCCGACGGCAGGATCGTATCCGCGCCGGGTTCGGCGCCCGGCACTTTCGCCCTTGCCTTTCTGCAGACGCTCTACCCGGAAAAAGGCGGCGATCTCGCGCAGATGCGGACGCTGTTCGCCAAGGAGTATGCTGAAGCCTCCTGACAGTATGCTGTCAGGAGGCGCGTGCGATGGTGGGATGATGCACATGGCCGGCCGAGAGGACGATCGATGAAAAACTGGAACGACAGGCTGAACACGCCTGGTATCAACGGTGTGAAACCAACGCCGCGCACGGTGGGAGACGTCGTCGAGGGCCAGCCGATGCTGGTGCCGACCGCGCGCCAGGTCGATGATTTCATCCGCTCTATCCCCGAAGGCGTCGAGATGGACGTTCGTGCGCTGCGCACGGCGCTTGCCATCGGGCACGGCGCCGAAGTGACATGCCCGGTCACCATAGGCTATCATCTGCGCACGGTCGCTGAAGCCGCCAAGGAGGATTTCGAGCGCGGCATGACGCTCCGCGACATCGCTCCCTCCTGGCGCGTGCTGGATGCGAAGGCGCCGACAACGAGGAACCTGTCCTTCGGCGCGAAATTTGTTGCCACGCAGCGCAAGCGCGAAGGGCTGAAACCGTAATGCATGTCATGTGGAAGTGGATCCGGTCAGGGAGCCACGGCATGCATGGGAGAAATACTGGGGAAGCAAACGATGCGCCGCGCCGACAGGCTCTTTCAGATCGTGCAGCATCTGCGTGGTGGCCGCTTGGTCACCGCCCAGAAGCTCGGCACATGGCTCGAGGTTTCCGAGCGAACCATCTATCGCGACATAGCCGACCTGCAGTCGACGGGCGTGCCGATCGACGGCGAGGCCGGCGTTGGCTACATGATGAGGGAGGGTTTCGACCTTCCGCCGTTGATGTTCACGCGTGACGAAATCGTGGCGCTGGTTGCCGGCGCCCGTATGGTTCGCGCCTTTGGCGGCGCTGCGATGGCGCGGGCCGCCGACGAAGCGCTGGTCAAGATCGGTGCCGTGCTGCCCGATGCCGAAAAGGACCGCATCGCCCGCACCGAGATCCACACGCCGATGTGGGTGGTCAGCGACGCCGCCCGCGAGGCGATCGACCTGATCGAACGCGCGGTCGAAAAGCGCCAGGTGCTGACCATCGACTACTCCGATGAAGCCGGCCGCGGCACGCTGCGCGATATCAGGCCGCTCGGCCTGTGGTTCTGGGGTAAGGTGTGGACGCTGGTCGCCTGGTGTGAGATGCGCGATGATTTCCGCGCCTTCCGCATCGACCGCATCGCCTCGGTGGTCATCGCAGGGCGCATCTTCAAGCCGGAACGCGGCAAGCAGCTTGCCGATTTCTACCGGGCGGTGGAGCGCAGCGAGGATTACGGCATGGCGCCGGATCGCGCGGCGCGAAGCTGAGATTTGCCGGACCGTACAAAAAAGCCCGCTCGAAGCGGGCTTTTTTGTTGCGTAGGCGAAAAGCCTATTCCTCGTCGTCCCTGTCGGTATCCTTCGACTTGAGCGCCGACAGCTTGGCGAAGACGGCGTTGGCGTCGAGCTCCGCATCCTCGTCCTTCGGCTTCTCCGGCGCCGGCACCAGCCGCTCGGTCAATGCCGCCGGCAGCAGCGTGTCGCCGACCGGCTGCGCCTGCTCGCGGCCACGCGAGGCGCGGTTGACTTCCATGTCGAGGTCGATCTGCGAGGCGAGACCCAGCGTCACCGGGTCCATCGGTTGAAGGTTGGCCGAATTCCAGTGCTTGCGTTCGCGGATCTGCTCGATCGTCGACTTGGTGGTGCCGACGAGGCGCGAAATCTGCGCGTCCTTGAGTTCGGGATGGTTGCGCACCAGCCACAGGATGGCATTGGGCCGGTCCTGGCGCTTCGACAGTGGCGTGTAGCGCGGACCCTTGCGCTTGGATTCCGGCACCCGCACCTTGGGGTCGGAAAGCTTCAGGCGCTGGTTCGGGTCTTTCTCGGCGCGCGCGATCTCGTCGCGGGTCAGCTGGCCGGTCATGATCGGGTCCATGCCCTTGATGCCTTGCGCCGATTCGCCGTCGGCGATCGCCTTGACCTCGAGCGGGTGCAGCCCGCAGAACTGCGCGATCTGCTCGAAGGAAAGCGCGGTGTTGTCGACCAGCCAGACGGCGGTCGCCTTGGGCATCAGCAGCGTATTGGCCATGTGCAAAATCCTTCTCGTTCGCCCGCGTTCCCGCGCGGGCGGTGGTTTAGGGCCACCAAAATGGGAAATTCGCGGCCTGTATAACCGTTCCAGACTGCTTTCGCAACGTTTTTGGAAGAGCTGGGACGACGTGGCCAACCAAGGCACGCGGTGGCGGCTAACAAAGATCCGACAGTCGGCATTTGCCGATTGTCCATGACATGGCGTTCCTCCAGCTTGCGCGCCGCCCTGCCACCGCATTTGCCGCGGATCGCCATGGCATGTCACGCCGAAGCCGAGATGAATCCGAAGCCCCAAAAGACAAAACCCGCCGGACAGGGTCCAGCGGGCTTGGAACCGGCGACGACAAGCGTCCGCGGCGGCTCTGCATTGCGACCCTGCCTTGCGGCGGGTCGCGCTTGCAATCAGATCGCCTGACGGGCGATCCGCTCGATGTCGCCGCGGTTGATGCCGAGGTCGCTGAGCTGACGTGCGTTGAGGCGGTTCAGTTCGCGAACGGTCTCGTTGTACATGCGCCAGTTACGGAAAGCACGGATCGGGTTCATGGTAGTCCTCCTGAATTGGGTTCGTTTCGATGATGCTCAAATAGTGATCATCGAGCGGGACTTGAACAGCCGATTTTGCATAGCAATGATGCAAATGCTGCATTGCACCATTAAGCTTCTGTTCATCCTGTAGGCAGGGGCGAAGGGCGTTGGCCAGACCGTGTCGAGATCCGGTCAGGCCGGGCCGAAAATGCTGGCGTCCTAGCCGACGTCGAGCACGATCTTGCCGATATGCTCGCCCTCCTCCATCCGCTCATGCGCACGCCAGGCGTCGGTGAGCGGGTAGATCATGTCCATGACGGGCGCCACCTTGCGCGTGCTCAGCAGAGGCCATACTTGCGCCTCCAGCGCCGCCGCGATCGCGGCCTTGAATTCGACGCTGCGCGGCCTCAGCGTCGAACCCGTATGGGTCAGCCGCTTGACCATGACCTTGGAAAAGTCGGCGCTCGCCACCGCGCCGGCCTGGACGGCGATCTGCACGATGCGGCCCTCGACAGCGGCGGCCTCGTAGTTTCGCTGGATATAATCGCCACCGACCATGTCGAGGATGACGTTGGCGCCCCGGCCTTCGGTCGCCTCTTTGACCGCGGCGACGAAATCCTGCTCGCGGTAATTGATCGCGCGGTCGGCACCGAGCTTCAGGCAGGCGTCACACTTCTCCTGGGATCCGGCGGTGGTGATGACATAGGCGCCGAAGGCCGAGGCGAGCTGGATCGCCGTAGTGCCGATGCCGGACGAGCCGCCATGGACGAGCAGTGTCTCACCCTTCTTGAGCCCGCCGCGCTCGAACACATTGTGCCAGACGGTGAAGTAGTTCTCCGGCACCGCCGCCGCTTCCGTGTGGGTGAAACCCGCCGGCAGCGGCAGAACGCTGCCTGCATGAACCCTAGCATATTCGGCATAGCCGCCGCCGGGCGTGAGCGCGCAGACCCGGTCGCCGATGCGCCAGCGCGATATCTCGTCGCCAAGAGCGGCCACTTCTCCCGACACCTCGAGGCCCGGCAGGTCCGATGCGCCGGGCGGTGGCGGATAGGCGCCCTTGCGCTGCTGGACGTCGGGCCGGTTGACGCCGGCGGCATGGACCTTGATCAGGATTTCTCCGGGGCCGGGCAGCGGCACGTCGCGCGTTTCCGGCTTCAACACCCGGGGGCCGCCCGGCTCCGAGATCGCGATCGCCGTCATCCGTGCCGGAATTTTCTGTCCGCTCGCCATGAAGTTTCCCGTCTTTCCTCGCCGCACTCTTACCGGCTGTTTGCATCGGCACCCCTGCCCTATGTATGCTCATTGGCAAATCAGGCAAATGGCCAATCTGGTCTGGCGGAGGAGGAGCAACGATGGCGATCTTCGACGACGAACCCGAGAAGAAGGCACGTCCGCACGAGATCGGGCAGGACCTGTCGCTGCTTTCCGTCGGTGAACTGTCCGAACGAATCGGCATCCTGCGCGACGAGATCGCCCGCCTGGAGGCCGAACTCAAGACCAAGGACAACACCAAGTCGGCCGCCGAGGCGCTGTTTCGCCGCGGATAATTCGCTGAGGTAACCGCCCGCCGCCGAAAAGCCCGAATGCGACTGTCTTCAAATCTGCGTCCCTCCCAGTCCAGCCGGATCAAAAAATGCTCGCAGCCTACAGACCGATCCTTTCCCTGCTTCGCGGCACCGCCTTCCTTCTGGCGGCATCGGGACTGCACGGGCTGCTGTTGCCTCTGCGCGGTCAGGTGGAAGGATTCTCGACCGCTTCGCTTGGCCTGATGGGCACGGCCTGGGCCGGCGGCTTCGTCACTGGCTGTTTCTTTGCGCCGCGCATCGTGCGCCGCGCCGGACATGTGCGCGCCTTCGGCGCCTTTGCCGCGTCCGGCGCGATCGTGGCGCTGCTAACGGGCCTTGTCATCGACGAGTATGTCTGGATCCTGCTACGGGCCTTCACCGGTTTTACCATGGCCGGCGCCTTCATGGTCATCGAGAGCTGGCTGAACGAGAAGGCCACCAACGAGAACCGCGGCACCGTCTTCGGCCTCTACATGATGGTCACCTATGCCTCGATCATGGGCGGACAGATGATCGTCGCCGGCGGCGACGTGAAATCGGCGTCGCTGTTCATGATCACAGGCATCCTGTTCTGCCTGTCGCTCATTCCGACCGCGGTCTCGACGGCCTCGCATCCGAAGCCGCTGCAGGACGTCAAACTCGACGTCAAGGGGCTCTACGCCAACTCTCCCGTGTCGGCGATTGCCTGCCTCTTGATCGGCATCGCCAATGGCGCCTGGGGCACGCTTGGCGCGGTTTACGGAGCCCGCATCGGCATCCCTACTGCCGAGATCGCCTTGATGATGAGCCTTGTGGTCGTCGCCGGTGCCGCCATGCAGCTTCCGGCCGGGCGTCTCTCCGACAAGACCGACCGGCGTTTCGTGCTGGCCGGTGCCGCTTTCGGCGCGGCGCTGTTTGCGCTTCTCATCTTCCTGTTCGAGCCGCGCTCCGCAGTTTTCGTCCTCGTCTTCACCGCCGCCTACGGCGCTTTCGCCTACACGCTCTATTCGATTGCCGTGGCGCATGCCAACGACCACGCGCGCTCCGAGGATTTCGTCAAGGTATCGGGCGGCCTGCTGCTGCTTTACGGCTTCGGCACCATGATCGGGCCGTTGCTGGCGGCGGCCCTGATGGGCTGGATGCGCCCGGAGGGCCTGTTCCTGGCGACCGCCTTGGCGCATCTGTCCCTGGCTGGCTACACGCTGCTGCGCATCAGCCGCCGCGCTCCGGTGCCGATCGAGGATCGCGATGCCTTCAAGACGCAGCCTGCCGACCGTTCGGTGACCCCCGAAGCATTGCGGCTTGATCCGAGAAGAAAAGCAGAAGCAAACAGTTGAGATTTGAAAAACTTTGCCTCACAAATGAGGCATGATGTTTTCCGACGCCTTCATGGCGATCGCCGATCCCAATCGGCGCCATCTTCTGGAAGAACTTCGACGCGGTCCGAAGACCGTCAACGAATTGGCGGCCGGGCTGCCGGTCTCCCGTCCGGCCGTGTCACAGCATCTGAAAGTGTTGCTCGATGCCGGACTGGTCAACGCCAAGGCTGAAGGCACGAGGCGTGTCTATACGGTGAGCAATGCCGGCTTCCTGAGACTCAACATCTGGCTCGATCAATTCTGGGAAGCCTGATCATTTCTAATGCATGTCGCGCAAAAGTGATCTCGGTTTTGCGACAACGACACGCATCGGGCAAAGACCTGAGGCGCGTCGCAAATATCCTTTTCGACGCGACGCGCTTTAGCCGCGGTACCCGCGCTGTCTAGCTCTCGGCCAGGAAGTCGCCGCGCCGATCCAGCCGGCGTTCCCATGAGAGGCGCCGCTCGTTGATCCAGTGCTCGGCCGCTCGCAGTGCCTTCCGCTCGATCTGGCAGGTGCGCACCCGCCCGATCTTCTGTGTGCGCACGAGACCGCTCGCCTCCAGGAGATTGGGGTGCTGGACGACCGCCGACAGCGACATGGCCAGCGGCTTGGCCAACTGGCTCACCGAGGCGGGGCCGCGTGACAGCCGGTCGACCATCTGCCGCCGCGCCGGAACGGCGAGCGCCTGAAACATCAGGTCGAGCTGGGCGGGATCATGCAGCATCGCGATCAGCCGTTGTTGTAGGGGAAGAGCTTGAAGTAGGGCTGCGCCTCCTCGATCACCCTGATGAAGGCAGCGCGCTGCAGCAGGCGGTCGTGATAGCGCTTCACGGCAGGATATCTGTCGCCGAACGGCTCGACCTTGTTGGCGTAGAAGAGCGCCGGAGACGCCGCGCAATCGGCCATGGTGAAGGCATCGCCCACAGCCCATTCTCTCGATTGCATCTCCTGTTCGATGATGGCGTAGGAATTGCGCAACTGGGCGCGCGCCTGCTCGACACCGAATGGATCAGTCTTGTCCTGCGGCCGCAACCTGTCGCCGACGATCTTCTGCATCGGCTCCTGCACATAGAAATCATAGAAGCGGTCGGCCTGCCGGACCGCCAGCGCCATGTCGATGTCGGCGGGAACGAGGTCGACCGGTCCCGGATAGTGCGCGGCCAGATACTCCACGACAATGGTTGATTCCAGCACCGTACGGTCACGCGCGTCGTCGCGCAGCGCCGGCATCTTGCCGGTCGGCGAAACCTTCAGGAAGGCCGCGCGCGATCGCTCGTCGCCGAGATCGACAATGACCGGCGAAAAAGGCGTGGCGTTCTCATAGAGCGCGATCAGCGGCTTCCAGCAGAAGGAGGCCAGCGGATGGAAATGCAGCGTCAGGGACATTCTTGTGCTCGTCTGTTTCTGCAACAACACTGAATCATCTGCTTAACTATTTCGGTGAGCCTTGCTCATCAAGGCTGACCCGCGAAGTCTCAGCTGGATCGGACGTGCGCGACGATAGCGGCTTCCATGTCAGGCCAGTCGTCCGGATGCAGTTCGTGACCGCCGCCTTCGACGCGAAGGAGTTTCGCGCCGGCAACAGCTTGGGCCAGGGCTTCGCCATGCTCGACCGGAAAGATCGGATCCGACGTGCCGTGGATGACCAGCAATGGCGCCTTCATCTCGTGCAGGCGACCCTTCCACTGATCCGTGCCCTTGAGCATGAAATGATTGGTGGCGCTCAGGAAGCCGCCGGACCTGATATAATCCCGTTCGATGAACGCTCTCATCCCCTCCTCGTCGAACGGATGGGCGGTGCTGGCGATTGCGCGCGCATCCCTGATCATGAAATCGATGACCTGGCGGCGGTCCGCCCAATCGACTTTGGCCCCATCGGCCGAATGCTCCAAATAGGCGTCGGTCGTCCGCGGCAAATGCGAAGTGTCGGTCCCCACGGGCGAACTGCTGATCACCGTCAGCGATGCGACACGGGAGGGGTGCTTGAGCGCGACGAGTTGCGCGATCATGCCGCCCATCGACATGCCGACGACATGGGCCTTGCCGATGCCGTGGCTGTCGAGAACGGCCATCGCGTCGCCGGCCATGTCGTCGAAAGTGTAGGGCGGCTGTCCCACCGGATATTTGGTTGACCGGCCGGTGTCGCGATTGTCGTAGCGGATCACGTATAGGCTGGCATCCGCCAGCTTCCGGCAAAACGCCTCCGGCCACCAAAGCATCGAGGCCATAGCGCCCATGATAAGCAGCAGTGCCGGACCCGCTGGATCGCCGAAGGTTTCGGATATGATCTCGGGACGGTCTTTGGTTGTCATCTCATGGCCTCCTCTTCTGCTTGCATTTTGCAATCGGTTGCACGATAATAAAACCGATACGATAATGCAACCGGTTTTGTGGAGAAAATGGAATGACCCTCGATCGCCGGTCCGGCTGCCCGATCAACCTCTCGCTGGAGGTGTTCGGCGACCGCTGGAGCCTGATCATCCTGCGCGACATGATTTTTGGCGGCAGGCGCCATTTTCGTGAACTGCTCAACGGGTCGATGGAAGGCATTGCCTCCAACATCCTCGCCGACCGGTTGAAGCGGCTGATGGAGCTCGGCATGCTGACCAAGGCGGACGATCCTTCGCACAAGCAGAAGGCGATCTACAGCCTCACCGAGATGGCAATCACGCTGGTGCCGATCCTGGCCCATCTCGGCGCCTGGGGCCGGGTCTGGCTGCCGACCAGCGAGGAACTTTCGATCCGCGCCGAACTCCTGGAAAAGGGCGGACCGCCAATGTGGGAGAAATTCATGGCCGAGTTGCGCCATGAGCACCTCGGCACCCCCCTCGATCCGGCTTCCGGCTCCTCTGTCCGCGCGACGCTGCAGGCCGCCTATGAAGCGGTGGTTGCCGAAAAGGCCCTCAACGCCAGCCCGGCCGCCTGACCAACTATTTTCCCCGTTGAAAGGCCGGCTCTGCTACAAGGGACGGAAATCACACGTGACGGATTGGATAGGCTCTTGGTTGAGAACTCTAGGGACACCGCCCGCGCGCGTGCCGATCTGCGCTTCAAGAAGCAGGAAGAGGCGGCGACGGTCCGTCAGAAGGCCATGGCCGAGTACGTCGCCGAGAGCGACGCCCGCAAGGCCAAGACCGACAAGCTGCGAGCGCTGCGGCTTGCCAAGGAAGCCGAAGATCTAGCCAACACGCCTGCCGCCCCCGCCAAGAAGCCGGCCCGCGCCAAGAAAAAGTAACGCCCCGCCTTTCCGCCAATTCCTAGCCTTAAATCGAGCGGTCGTGACGCCGTCGGACAGGTGCGCCTTGATCCCGCTGCTTCGCAGGAAGCAATTTCAATCGAAAGCGGGATTGCCTGGTCCGGCTGGCCGGCGATGATTGGGCTGTTCAACAGGAGATTGCCATGACCGCGCTGTCGCTCGAAAAAGCCGTCGAGATCATCAATGCCGCCTTCGCCAGGGGCACCGATCTCAAGCTCAAGCCGCTCGGCGTATCGGTGCTCGACGCCGGCGGACACCTGGTCGCCTTCCAGCGCCAGGACGGCGCCTCGTTCCTGCGCCCGCAAATGTCGGCCGGCAAGGCTTATGGCGCGCTGGCGATCGGCATGGGCTCGCGCAAGGTCGAGGCCTTCGCCAAGGAGCGTCCGCATCTGGTTGCCGGTATTTCCGACGTTTCGGGGGGACGGGTGCTGCCGGTCGTCGGCGGCGTGCTGATCCGCGACAAGGGAGGGAGTGTCATCGGCGCCGTCGGCATTTCCGGCGACACGTCTGACAATGACGAGGCGGCCGCGATTGCCGGCATCGAAGCCGCCGGCTTCACCGCCGATCCTGGCTGAGGCTCCGGTCTAATTCAAATTGATGTCGCGGCTGGCCGACCGCATCGACACCGCGAACCCGGCCAGCACGTCGAACAGGGCGATGATCATCAGCGTGAAGAAGATGGAATGGGCGGCACCCTTCACCAGCAGGAACTCGACCAGGAAAGCGACGAAGACAAGCGTCGACAGCAGATGGTCCATGATCGAGGCCGTGGTCGTGCGCGCCGACTTCACCATTTCGAGGAACAGGAAGATCAGCCCGATCAGCACGATCAGGTCGCCGAGCGTCATCGAGAACACCCCGCCCGACATCATGCGGAACGAGAATATCTCGCTCGCCCACGGATCGTCGCCGCCGCCGAATATACCGAGCAGGCCGAGATTGTAGAGCACGAAAGGCACGATCAAAAGCGGGACGGCACCGAACATCTGGCGTCTCCATATGGGGGCACCTTCTGTAGAATGCTCCACAGGCACGGCGTCAAGATTTTTCGTGCACGGCCGCAAACACGGTCGAAGACCGGATGCAACAACCATGTCAGCCGGTTGCCCGGCCGACATGAAAACGACAGACGAAAGCTCAGCGCTTGAAGTAGCCGGCGCGCACGCCGCACCAAACGCAAAAAGACCAGCCAGAGGCCGGTCTTTTGCAACTCTAACCTTCGAAAAAAAGCCGGGCTCAGCTTTCCTTGGGCGTCAGCACCTGGCGACCGCGATACATGCCGGTCTTCAGGTCGATGTGGTGCGGGCGGCGCATTTCGCCGGAATTCTTGTCCTCGACATAGGTCGGGGCCTTGAGGGCGTCGGCCGAGCGGCGCATGCCGCGCTTGGACGGAGAGGTTTTGCGTTTCGGAACGGCCATGGATATGCTCCACTACATGGTCAAAAGCCCGCCCGCCCTCGTGAAAGGGCCATGTCGGGCCTAAATCTGAGAAAGTCGGGTGCCTATACACGCCTGACACCGTTTTGGCCAGCACTGCGGTGAATCTTTTTTGTACGGCTAGTCCAGACAGCCGACATAAGCGCCTGAGCGCCCGGCGCGCCGCTCGATCAGGTTGGCAAGCCGTCTGAGGCCCGGTCCGGGTTTTGCCGGATTGCGGGCGATCGGGTTTGGCAGAGTGACGGCGAGAAGGGCCGCCTGCCGGCGCGACAACTGCTTTGCGGAAATGCCGAAATGGTGCTGCGCCGCCGCCTCGATGCCGTAGATGCCCGGCCCCCATTCGGCGATGTTGAGATAGATCTCCATGATGCGCCGTTTCGACATCACCGCGTCGAAGTAGACGGCCAGCGGCAGTTCGACGACCTTGCGCACCGAGCCCAGCGGCCTTGACCAGAGGAAGAGGTTCTTCACCGTCTGCATGGTGATGGTCGAGGCGCCGCGCGTCGCCTCGCCGGCCAGCGCATCGTCGACGACGCCCCTGAGCTCGCCAAGATCGACGCCGCGGTGGAAACAGAACTGCCCATCCTCCGACATGATGACCGAATGGGCGAGCACGGGTGCCACGTCATCAATGGAAACCCAGCGCCGGTCGTAGCCGGAGAAGGTCGCCAGGTCCTTCAGCATCAGCGTCGATACCGGGTGCACGAAGAACGGCAGGTAGAGAAAGGTCAGCACCACCGGGATAAGCGCCAGCACGGCGGCCACGACGATGCCACGCCGGACCCAGCGCCTGAGACTGCGACGGTTCACGCCTCGCGATCTCGTCGCCATGTCCAGCTTTTCGGTCTCATGATCGACGATCGGTTCCGCCAAGCCGCCCAACCCGTACTTCTCCTTGCTCCGGCATAATGGCGCTTGCCTTCTTGCGCAACGTCTGAGTGTCGGCTACCGGTCCCGGCCATGACGAATGAGGACGAAATGGCGTTCGAAATGGCGCTCATCAGGCGCGCGGCCGCCGCCGAGGTGATGCTGCGCCGGTTGCTCGACGACCGCCCGCTATCGGGCGAGATCGCGCGGCCCGATCGCCTGATGGCGGCGATGCGCCATGGCGTGCTGAACGGCGGCAAGCGCCTTCGCCCCTTCCTGGTCATGGAAAGTGCGGCACTGTTTTCCGCCGATGGTGAAGCCGCGCTGCGCGTCGCGGCGGCACTCGAATGTGTGCATTGCTATTCGCTGATCCATGATGACCTGCCGGCAATGGACGATGATGACCTGCGCCGCGGTCAGCCGACCGTGCACAAGGCCTTTGACGAGGCCACCGCCATCCTGGCCGGCGACGCACTGCTGACGCTCGCCTTCGATATCCTCGCCGGCGAAGCGACCGCGCTGCCGGCCGAGCGGCGGTGCGCGCTGGTGCTGGCGCTGGCCCGCGCCGCCGGGGCCGGTGGCATGGTCGGCGGCCAGAAGCTTGATCTCGAAGCCGAGCTGGTGCGACCGGACGAGGCCGGCATCATCCGGCTACAGGCGATGAAGACCGGCGCCTTGATCCGCTTCGCCTGCGAGGCGGGTGCAATCCTGGCCGGCGCACAGCCGGATGACCGGGAAAGGCTGGCCGAGTTCGGGTCAGCGATCGGCCTTGCCTTCCAGCTCGCCGACGACCTGCTGGATCTGACGGCCGACGCCAGGCAGATGGGCAAGGCGACCGGCAAGGATGCCGCCGCGGGCAAGGGGACGCTGGTTGCCTTGCACGGCGCGGATTGGGCACGCAAGCAGCTCGACGGTCTCGTCGGCCAGGCGCACGCGTTGCTCGAACCCTATGGCGAAAAGGCGGCCCTGCTGAAGGCCGCCGCGACCTTCGTGGCAACCCGCAACAGCTGACGGAAGGCCCATATCGGATTGCACATTGCACCTGTGGTTGTGCCAACGAAATCTTAATGTAAATGAAGCGTAATCCCAATTCTTAGAATGCGTATGTGTTGGGGTTGCGCATGCCGGAATATTCTTCTTTCATCCGGTCCGTCCGGATACGTTATCTTTCAGGATTGTTGGTTTTCGCGCTGGCTTCGGCCGCCATCATGGGTGCGCTCAATCGCGTCAATTCCTTGCGCCATGAAATCGATGCGCTGAGCAGCAATCTCGTCGTTTTCACCCGCGACCTGCGCAACGCCACCAGCTTCGCCGAGACAACCAGCTCCGCCTGGCGGATCGACACGCGCGATGCGCTGACGGCTTCGGCACGCGACCATTCCGAGCGTCTGACCGGCGAGATCGAGGCACTGACCGCCCAGTTCGCGGCGATACGTCAGCGCCTGTCGGCCAAGACCGTCGACGAACTGGCAGCCGCTTCCGTCAACGGCGATCTGTTCTGGTCGCCGCGTGACATGGTTCGCAACTTCAATCTGATGTCGGTGGCGCAAAAGACCGATGAATGGAGCGCTCGCGAAATCCGCAACCAGAACGACCTGTTCGTTCAGCCCATGCTGGTGCGGGTCCGCACCGCGATGGATGAGGAACGCCATCTGGCGGACGCCTCCAGCGACCGGCTGCTTTTGTGGGCGAGCGGCCTGTTGTTCGCCGTCCTGGCCATTGTCGCCTTCTGGATCTTCCGGCCGATGGAACAGGCGATCCGCCGCGCTTTTGCCCAGTCGGCCGAATCCTTGTTCAAGGCCGAGGCGGCCGACCGCGCCAAGTCGGAATTCCTGGCCAATATGAGCCACGAGATCCGCACGCCGATGAACGGCGTGCTCGGCATGGCCGAATTGCTGGCCAAGACCGAGTTGAACCCGCGCCAGAAGACCTTCACGGACGTTATCGTCAAATCAGGCAACGCGCTTCTCACCATCATCAACGACATTCTCGATTTCTCGAAGATCAATGCCGGGCAGCTGACGCTCGACCCTGCTCCTTTCCGCCTCTCGGAAGCGGTGGAGGATGTGGCGACGCTGGTCTCGGCGCGCGTCGCCGAGAAGAACCTGGAACTTATCGTGCGCGTCGACCCCAGGCTGCCGGCCCATGTCGTTGGCGACGCCGGCCGCTTTCGGCAGATCGTCACCAACCTGGTCGGCAATGCGGTTAAATTCACCGAGAAAGGCCATGTGCTGATCGATGTCGGCGGCGAAACCGTCAACGACGTCGTCCAGCTCAAGCTGCGCGTCGAGGACACCGGCATCGGCATCCCGGCCGAGAAATTGCAGAACGTGTTCGAGAAGTTCGCCCAGGTCGATGGCTCCTCGACCCGCCGTCACGAAGGCACCGGCCTTGGGCTCGCCATCGCCGCCCGTCTCGTCGACCTGATGGCCGGCAAGATCGGCGTCGAGAGCGAGATCGGCCGCGGCTCCGTCTTCTGGTTCGCCGTGCCGCTGCCGGTCCACCGTGCCGAGGCGCGCGATGCTATCGTGCCGGTGGACGTCACCGGCGCGCGCGTTTTGGTCATCGATGACAATCCGGTCAACCGCGAGATCCTGCTGGAACAGCTCAGAAGCTGGAGCTTCGACTGCGCCGCCGCCGAAAGCGGCGCGGTAGGCCTCGCCTTCCTCGATCGCGCCTGCCAACTCGGCGCCAGCGTCGACTGTATCATCCTCGATTATCAGATGCCCGGCATGAACGGCGCCGATGTCGCCCGGGCCATCGCCGCCGACAGCCGGCTGTCCACCATCCCGGTCGTTATCCTGACCTCGGTCGACCAGGTCGATTTCGGCAAGATGATCATCGACTTCGGCATATCGGCGCATCTGACCAAGCCGGCGCGCTCGGCGGTCCTGCTCGGCACGGTCATCTCGGTCATCCAGAAGGCGCGTTCGCAGGCCGGCAAGGCGCAGTTCATTCGCGAGCCGGTCCAACCGATGCCCCAGCCGGCTCCGCCGGCCTTCACGGTTATCCGTGGCCCGGCCGTACCGGTCGCGGCAGTGCCAGAATCGAATGCGGCGCCGAACAGCCCGATCGACATCCTCATCGCCGAGGACAATGACGTGAACCAGATGGTGTTCGGCCAAATCCTCAATGGGCTCGGCTTGAGCTACCGCATCGCCGGCAATGGCCGCACCGCGGTCGAGATGTACCGGTCGCTGCACCCGAGGCTGGTTCTGATGGACGTCTCGATGCCGGAAATGAACGGTTATGAGGCGACACGCGCCATCCGGACGATCGAAGCTTCGTCCGGCGGCCACATCCCGATCGTCGGTGTCACCGCGCATGCGCTGAAGGGCGACCGCGACAAGTGCATCGAGGCCGGCATGGACGACTATCTGCCCAAGCCCGTTTCGCCCGATCGCCTCGGCGCCAAGATCGGCACCTGGCTCAGCGAGACGGTGGTGGCCAAGATCGCCTGACCACCCATCAACGCCTCAGACGGCTGCGTCCAGATGAAAGCGGCGCATCCAGTCCAGGCTCGTCTCGTCGGCGAGCTTGGCGACGCCGGGCCTGACATGCCGGACATCCGGTGCCCGGACGCCCAGGGCTTCGCAGATGCGCAGCAGTGCCACGGCCGGCTCGGCGGCAAGGTGCTCATAGCCGATCCGCAATGGCGCTATGCCGTGTTGCGCGAACCAGATGTCCCAGGCGCCATCATAGGCTTCCAACTCTTCGACCTCACCCTTGATGCGCTCGAAATCATAGTGAGGTTCCCTGGCAGGCCCTACCCTTTCGATTTCGGTTCCGTCGGGAGCGATATGCCAAAGACCGGTTTGCCGGGCTTTGACCAGGGAGACGGCCTGCGCGAGCTTGTTTTCGCGCGACAGGTGTATGTAGAGGACACGGCCAAAAGCCCTCTCGAAACGCGCTTTGTCCGACGCAAGCTCCGGAAAAATCCGGTCGAGTATCGCCGAAAGCTCGCCCAGGTTCTCCCGCATCAGGCGCAAGCCGAAGATTTCAGTATCGCCCTTGCCGGCACCGATCGCCGCATTGAGATAGGCAAGCTGGAATTCAAGCTCGCCCATCGTGTCGCGAGCGGGCAGTCCCCAATCCTCGGCCCACTCCGACACATCCTGCCGCCGGTAGAATGAGTGGGGGTCGCCGGTCGTTCCGGTGGCCGCCAGCAGCTTGCACAGCAGGGTGCTGCCGGTTCTGGGCGTGCCGCAGATGATGTATCCGTCGAACATGGGCGCTCGCGATGACAGGGCTGCTGCCCAAGGAGAGATGGTGGCCGCCCTATAGCTGAAATTGTTGCTGGATGCGACGGGCGCCGTCTTCAGGCCTTTACCGGTTGCGCACCACCACGCAGGCGCCACCGACGCTTTGCAGTTTCTGGCAGATGACATTGGCCGCAGTTCGGTCGTCGATCCCGATCCTGACGGCGTAGATGCCGCGCCGGCCGATCGGCGTGCGCACCCGGCTCACCACCGGATCATGCCCGGCAAGCAGGGCCGGAAAACGGCCCCGCACCCTGAGCCATTGGCTGATCGCGGCGCTGCGGCGGAAATTGCCCGCCACCTGGACGCCCCATGGCTTGATGTTGATCGAGGCCATCGCCACCGTTCTCGACATGATCACCGGCAGCTTGCGGCAGGCGACCGCGAAATCCAGCTTGCCGTCGAGTGGCTCGACTTTTCCGGCATAGGCCCGGTCCGTGAACTTGTCGACCGGCTCGCCCATCACGTCGAAGACATAGCTTTCCGTCTCCATCGGCAGGAAGCCGCCGGAATTCAGCCAGCGCGACACCCGGCTCTCGCCGGCATTGTACGCGGCGGCAGCCAGACCGAGATTGCCATAGCCGGCCTTCATTTCGGCGAGATATCTAGCCGACGCCGGAATCGCCTGGGTGATGTCGAAGGAATTTTCCAGCCCCCGCATCTTGGCGGTGGCCGGCATGAACTGGGCGATGCCTTCGGCGCCAACAGGGCTCACGGCGTTGGGATCGAACCGGCTTTCCTTCCAGATCAGACGGGCGAAGAAATCCCGGGGCAGGCCGTTCTGGTCGGCATGCGCCTGGATCAGGTTGCAGACCTTGTCGATCAGCCGCTGCTTGGCCGATTGCGGTGGATCCGCCTGGGCAAGCGTCGACCAGGCCATACCACACAGGAATATCAGCGCCGCCCAGAGGAAACGCCGCATCTGGCCTACTCTGCCGCGGCCTTGCCGCCCTGACCGAACCGCTGTTCGATATAGTCGGCGACCATTTTCTCGAAATCCGCCGCGATCGACGGCCCGCGCAGCGTCGCCGCTTTCTTGCCGTCGACGAAGACAGGCGCGGTCGGCGTCTCGCCGGTGCCGGGCAGCGAAATGCCGATATCGGCATGCTTGGACTCACCCGGGCCGTTGACGATGCATCCCATCACGGCGACCTTGAGATTCTCGACGCCCGGGTATTTCTCACGCCACACCGGCATGTTCTTGCGCAGGTCCGCCTGGATGTTCTGCGCCAGTTCCTGGAACACGGTGGAGGTGGTGCGGCCGCAGCCGGGGCAGGCCGCGACGATCGGCACGAACTGCCGGAAGCCCATGGTCTGCAGCAGTTCCTGCGACACCTGCACCTCACGGGTGCGGTCGCCATTGGGCTCCGGCGTCAGCGAGATGCGGATGGTGTCGCCGATGCCTTGCTGCAGGAGGATGCCCATCGCGGCGGAAGAAGCGACGATGCCTTTGGAGCCCATGCCGGCTTCGGTGAGGCCGAGATGCAGCGCGTGATTGGAACGGGTGGCGAGTTCGGTGTAGACGGCGATCAGGTCCTGCACGCCACTGACCTTGGCCGACAGGATGATTTTTTCGCGGCTAAGGCCAATCTCTTCGGCCATCTCGGCCGACAGGATCGCCGACTGTACGATCGCTTCTCGCGTGACTTCCTGCGCGGTCAGGGGGAAACCGTTGTCCTGGTTGTCGTCCATCAGCCGGGTCAACAGTTCCTGGTCGAGCGAGCCCCAGTTGACGCCGATGCGTACCGGCTTGTCGTGCTTGATCGCCATTTCGACGATATCGGTGAACTGCCGGTCCTTCTTGTCCTTGAAGCCGACATTGCCGGGATTGATGCGGTACTTGGCCAGCGCCACGGCGCACGCCGGATGGTCGGCCAAAAGCTTGTGGCCGATATAATGGAAGTCGCCGACCAGCGGCACATCGATGCCGAGCCGCAACAGGCGCTCGTGGATACGCGGCACGGCGGCCGCACTCTCGTCGCGGTCGACGGTGATGCGCACGATCTCGGAACCGGCGCGGTGCAGCGCCGCGACTTGCGCGACCGTCTGGTCGATATCGGCCGTGTCGGTATTGGTCATCGACTGTACGACGACGGGCGCGCCGCCGCCGACGACCACACCGCCGACATCGACGCCGACCGAGGTGCGGCGGGGGAAAGGAAAGGAAAAATATCCGGTCATGCCGGCAGCCTTTTGTCTCTGGAGCGCCATGCGTCTCTCTGGAGCGCCATGCGTCTCTCTGAAGCCCGTGCGTCCGCTTGGACGCACAAGCCGGGTCCGATGCGCTGAAGTCCGGGCATGAGGTGGAGGAGCAAAGGTGGCTTGTCAATGGCGACAGGTCGCCACTGGCAGCAATTGATCCCCGCCGGGGACCTGAAACAGCACGCCGACCTGACGGCGGCCGGGCACAAATGAGCCTGAAGGATATTAGCTTCGACTGATGGAATCGCTGAAATTAAAACCACTGCACCGGCGGCAGGTGCCGCCGGCAAGGAAGACCGCCAGTGGTGAGCGGCTATGTCAGGTGAGCGTCAATGCGAGGTTGGTTGCGCCCTCAGTTTCTCAATCGCATCCTTGAGTGCCAGCTTGCGTCGCTTGAGATTTACGATGTCGAGATCGTCCACCGACGGGTGGTTCATCGCGTCATCGATTTCGCGTTCGATGTCGCCGTGTTTCCGCTGCAACTCATCAAGATGGGATGCAAGAGACATGATTGGTTCTCCCTTTCATGGTTTCCTCGATTGCAGCCGTCAAAGGCACGTCCACCGCAGGTCGCATCTGTGACGGCACAATGACAGTGTGCCACCATCAGGCAGCGATGTCGAATGCTGCGTGGTAGCATTCCACGACAACGTGAAATGTGATATGGGCTGCGCGCCGGTGGCAGAAATTGCCGCCCCCGCCCAACCAAGCCCAGTTTTGGGCGCCGCAGACGTGCAGACGGTAGAGAATGTCCGATCAGGAACAGGCCGATACTCGCCTCGAATTTTCCCGGCTGAAGCAGGAACACGCCGATTTCGATGCGGCGATCAACGCGATGATCGCCATGAATTGCGACCCGCTGCAGATCCAGCGCATGAAAAAGAAGAAGCTGGCCCTCAAGGACCGGCTGATGAAGCTGGAAGACAAGATCATTCCAGACATCATCGCCTGAGACGGAACCGGCCCGCGCTCGCCGGCACTTTCCGCCTATCCGCCAATCGAAAGCCCGGCGGCGCGGCCGCGCAGCAGGCCGATGAGATCGGCGGTCCGCTCCTCCGACGTGTCGATCGGAACCACCAGGCACATCGTTGCCTCGACCTTGCCTGGCGCTGAAAAGACCGGCACGGCGAGGCATTTCGTATAGGCGTCGACCAGACCCGAGGTGACGCAGTAGCCGGTCACCCCTGCCTTTGCGATGTCGGCGATGAAATCCTCGAGCCGCAGCTTGCGGCCGTCGGGCAGCACGAGATCGTCGTCCGACACCATGGCTTCGATCGCCGCTCTATCCAGCCCCGCAAGCAGCAGCCGGCCCGAAGCGGTCCAGGGCAGCGGTATCTGCAGGCCGGTGGCCGAACTGATGCGGAACGGCCTGGTGCCGGGGCTGGAGTGGACGATCGTGTAACGGCCGCTCTGCAGCATGCACAGTTCCGAGGTCTCGCCGGTCTCGCGCGACAGATGATCGACCTCCTGGCGCCCGCGCCGCAACAGGTCGTTGCCGCGCACATAGTCCATTCCGTAGAGGTAGAGCTTCTTGCCGAAGTAGACGCGGTTGCCATCGCCGGCCATTTCCAGCAGCCCGGCATCGACCAGTGACCGCACCAGCGTGTAGGTCGTCGAACGCGGCGCATTGACCCCCTTGGCGAGATCGCCAATGCCGATCGCACGCTGCGTCGTGTGAAGAAACTCCAGGATCTCCAAGACCCGGTTGAGACCCTTTTCACGGGAGCCCGGCGTCTTCTCGTCGGCTGAAACAGCCAAAACACTACCATCTTGCATTGTCGATTCCCGGTGTTAGTATCTGTCTTGTACAGGATACATGCGTCTCTTGTAAGGGACAATCTTTGATAGTCGCTGTCGCGTGCATGGCCTGTGCATAGGGGAACACAACACGAAAGGAGGTCGCCGTGAACGACACATCCGGAAGACGTGATTTTCTGAAATTGGGAATGGCGGGACTTGCGACGGCAGGCGTTCTGGCAACCGTCGATGCCCAGAAGGCCGCAGCGCAAGCCGCATCCGACAGCCTGCTG
Source organism: Mesorhizobium sp. B2-5-4 (assembly GCF_006441095.1). Lineage (NCBI taxonomy): Bacteria > Pseudomonadati > Pseudomonadota > Alphaproteobacteria > Hyphomicrobiales > Phyllobacteriaceae > Mesorhizobium > Mesorhizobium sp. B2-5-4. Next base: position 276,614 of record NZ_VFUR01000006.1, read on the forward strand.
CGCACCGTGCTCGACCGCGGCAAGCTGATTGTCGGCACCGGCAGCACCAACGCACCCTGGCATTTCGAGAACGATGCCGGCGAACTGGTCGGCATGGACATCACCATGGGCCGCATCCTCGCCAAGGGCCTTTTCGACGATCCGACCAAGGTCGAGTTCGTCATGCAGGATCCGGCGCAGCGCATTCCCAACGTCACCACCAACAAGGTCGACATCACCATCCAGTTCATGACCATGACGGCCCAGCGCTCGCAGCTGATCAATTTCTCCCGACCCTACTATGTCGAGGGCGTTGCCTTGCTGACGCTGCCGACCGCCGAGAACAAGACCTTCGACAAGCTGCTCGCCGGCGGTTCGGCGACCCGCATTTCCATCCTGCAGAATGTCGACGCCGAAAGCTCGGTCCACTACGCCCTGCCACAGGCCCAGGTGCTGCAGATCGACACTCAGGCCAACGTGCTGCAGGCGCTTGAATCCAAGCGCGCCGACGCTGCCGCTGTCGACCTGTCCACCGTTCGCTGGCTCGCCTCGCGCAATCCCGACAAGTATTTCGATGCCGGCAAGAGCTGGTATTCGATGCTTTACGGCGCAGCACTTCGGCAAGGCGATCTCGACTGGCTGACCTTCGTCAACCAGACCTTCACCATCGCCATGTTCGGCCATGAATCAGCGCTCTACGACGCAGCCTTCAAGGACTATTTCGGCCAGGAACCGCCGGCGCGTCACCCCGGCTTCCCGGTCATCTGATCCCGGATCGCGGAAGGGCGGCATTCCAGCCCTTCCGCAATCGACTCGACGCCCTTCACACCGAGGCGGATGCATGGGCTATGCCCTCAATTTCAACCTGATCTGGCGGCATTTCGACAAGCTCTGGGGCGGCCTGCTGCTCAGCCTCGAACTTGCCGTGATCTCGATCGCCATCGGCGTCGTCATCGGTCTGGTGCTCGCGGTCTGGTATGTCTCGGCCGGGCGCGTCGTGCGGGCGGTGATCGCGGCTTACGTCGAATTCATCCGCAACGTGCCGCTGATCCTGCTGGTCTATCTCGTCTTCTACGGCCTGCCGACCGTGGTCGACCTGGCCTACAGCGCACCAACCTCATTTGTGCTGACCCTGTCGGTCTATAGCGGCGCCTATCTGGTCGAGGTGTTTCGCTCGGGCCTCGAGGCTGTCCCGCGCGGACAGCTCGACGCCGGCAAGGCGATCGGCCTGACGCCTTGGCAAAGGCTGCTTCATGTGCGCCTGCCGACCATGCTGCGCATCACGCTGCCGGCGCTCTCCAACACCTTCATCTCGCTGTTCAAGGACACCTCGATCGCCTCGGTCATCTCGGTGCCGGAACTCACCTTCGGCGCCCAGTGGATCAACTTCAACACCTTCCGCATCGTCGAGGTCTACTTGGTCACCACCGCCATGTATCTGGTGACGGGCTACATCATGCTTTTTGGACTGCGGCTCGTGGAGCGCCGGTTCAGGGCGGCGCGCTGACATGCTGAGCCAGATCCTCTACGCACTGCCCTTCCTTGCCGCAGGCTTCGCCGTGACCTTGTGGGTCTCGCTGCTGGTCGTGGTTCTGTCGCTCATCGCCGGCGTCCTGCTGGGCGTTGGCCTGGTCTACGGGCCAATGCCGCTGCGCTGGGCGGTGCGCATCTTCTCGGACACCATTCGCGGCATTCCGATCCTGGTGCTGATGTTCTTCGTCTATTACGGCCTGCCCGCGATCGGGCTGCATCTGCCGTCGTTCTGGGCCGCGGTTTCCGCGCTCACTCTGTTCAAGACGGCGCAGGTCATCGAGTATCTCAGGGGCGCGGTCGGCTCGATCCCGAAGGGACAGTCCGAGGCCGCGATGGCGGTCGGGCTGACCTTTCGCCAACGGCTCACCTACGTCATCTTTCCGCAGGCCTTCAGGCGCTTCCTGCCGCCCTGGATCAATGGGGTCACCGACGCGGTCAAGGGCAGCGCACTGGTGTCGCTGCTCGGAATCACCGACTTGATGCAGGCCATCAACCAGGTCATCGGCCGTACCTATGAAGCGATGCCGCTCTATATACTGGGCGCGCTCATCTATTTCGCGGTCAACTACGCACTCTCGCTCGCCAGCCGGCGGCTCGAGCGGCGTTTCTCCTTCATCCGGGATTAGCACGATGTCCGAAGCCCAAAACGCCGGTCCGGTACTGCTCGACGTGCGCGACGTCTCAAAAGCCTTCGGCACCGTCGAGGTGTTGCGCTCCGTCAGCCTTCAGGTGAAGCGCGGCGAGGTGGTGACTGTCATCGGCCCTTCCGGCAGCGGCAAGACCACCCTGCTGCGCTGCGTCAACTTCCTCGAAAGCTACGACAGCGGCTCGATCCGCATCGATGGCAACGAGGTCGGCTACCGCGAGGCCGGAACGCGCCAGCGCCGCAGCGAGCGCGATCTTGCCGCCATGCGTGCCGAGACCGGCATGGTGTTCCAGAGCTTCAACCTGTTCCCTCACCTGACGGCGGCCGGCAACATCATGCTGGGCCTGACCAAGGTGCGGGGAAAGAAAGAGGCCGAGGCGCGATCGATCGCAGAACATTGGCTCGGCCGCGTCGGCCTCGCCCACAAGGCCGACAGCCTGCCGGCTGAACTCTCCGGCGGCCAGCAGCAGCGCGTCGGCATCGCCCGCGCCGTGGCCATGGAACCGAAGATCCTGCTGCTCGACGAGATTACCTCCGCCCTCGATCCCGAACTGGTCGGCGAGGTGCTGGCGGTGGTGCGCAGCCTGGCCGAGGACGGCATGACCATGCTGATGGTGACCCACGAAATGGCCTTCGCCCGCGACGCTTCGAGCCGCATCGTCTTCATGGCCGACGGCGGCGTCAGCGCCGTCGGGCCGCCGAGGGAGATCCTCGCGACGGAGACCACCAACGAGCGCCTCCGCACTTTCCTGGCGCGCTTCCGCGCCTCGCACTTCTAAACTCAGGCGGCCAGGCCGCCCAAGGAGCCTTCATCCATGACGCCTTATATCAGGCTCGCCGAACTCGGCCTGACGCTGCCCGAGCCGCCGACGCCGATCGCCAACTTCGTCACCCATGCCGAGAGCGGCCGGTTGATATTCCTCTCCGGCCAGGGGCCGCTGCGCGCCGACGGCACACTTTGCACCGGCAAGGTCGGGGAGGATGTGACGGTCGAGCAGGCCTATCAGCATGCCCGGCTGACCGGGCTCAACCTGCTTGCCGTCATGCATGCCGCCGCCGGCGATCTCGGCCGCATTGTGCGCGTCGTCAAGCTGCTCGGCTTCGTCAATGCGACGCCGACCTTCAGCGACCATCCAAAGGTGGTCAATGGCTGTTCGGACCTGTTCGCTAATGTCTTCGACAAGATCGGCGGCCACGCGCGCTCGGCGATCGGCGTCGGCTCGCTGCCTGGAAACATCACCGTCGAAATCGAAGCGGTCGTCGAGATCGCCGCCTGACCTGCCACCCACGGGATTTGCTCACATGAAAACCTATTCCGACACCGGCTCCAACACCACCATCCGCGAACGGCTGGGCTTGCGGCCGATCATCAACGTCTCCGGCACCATGACCGCGCTCGGCGCCTCGATCATCGTCCCGGAAGCCGTCAACGCCATGGCCGAAATGGCCTCGCAATGGGTGGAGATGGACGATCTGCAGCGCGCCGCGAGCACGGTTGTCGCGCGCCTCACCGGCGGCGAGGCCGGCTTCATCACCGCCTGTTGCGCAAGCGGCATCACCATGGCGATTGCCGGCGCGATGACCGGAACCAACCTGCTCGCCATCGAGCGTCTGCCCGACGACACCGGCGACCTCAAATCGGAGGTCGTCATCCAGCTTGGCCACATCGTCAATTACGGCGCGCCGATCGACCAGTCGGTCCGCGTCGCCGGCGCCAGGGTGGTGCCCGCCGGCACGGTCAGCGTCACCCAGGACTATCATGTGCGCGAAGCGATCAACGAGCGCACGGCGGCGGGCCTCTACGTCGTCGCCCACCACACCGTGCAATACGGCATGTTGTCGCTGGAGGAATTCTGCGAGATCTGCCACGCCAAGGGGGTGCCTGTCATCGTTGACGCCGCGTCCGAATACGATCTGCGCGGTTTCCTCGCGCGCGGCGCCGATGTCGTCGTCTACAGCGGCCACAAATTCCTGAGCGGGCCGACCAGCGGTATCGTCACCGGCCGCAAGGACCTGGTGCGATCAGCCTATCTGCAGAACCGCGGTGTCGCCCGCGCCATGAAGGTCGGCAAGGAAAGCATCGCCGGCACCATGGCGGCGCTCGAAGCCTGGGAGAAGCGCGACCATGCCGGCATCCGCCGGCGTGAGGAGGCGGCACTCAATCTGTGGAAGGACGCCTTGCAGGGACTGCCCGGCATCGCCGCCATCATCATTCCCGACCCCACCGCCAATCCGCTCGACCGGCTGCAGATATTCGTCTCGCCCGAGAGCCGCTTCACCGCCGCCGGTCTTGCCTCGGCGCTTGCCGCCGGCTCGCCTCCGATCATCGTGCGCAACCATGAGGTCGAGCGCGGCCATTTCTTCCTCGACCCCTGTAACCTTCATCCGGGCGAGGCGGACGTCGTCGCTGAGCGGCTGCGCGCCGTGCTGACCGCGAAGGAGCGCCCGGCCGACGCGATGAAAATTGCGCGCAAGGATTCGTCGGGTGTTTTGCGCTGGCCGGATTGATCGCCAACCGACCATGCCGAAAGCACCGGCTGATCACGCGACCGTGAATAGCCGGATTTGCCCGCGCGGGAATAAATCGTCTCCTCAACAAGTCTCCTCGACATACGCCACGGCTGGCGTTGAGGAGATCGGCATGCCCCATCATCGCGAGCACAGCGAACCTGGCTGCGGCGGCAGCCGCCGTCATGCGCTGGCGAGCATGACCGTCGTCAGTCCCTCCTCCGTGGCGCGCTTTCTTTTCATGGCGCTTGACACTGGTGAGGCAGATGAATTCACTTTCAGCAAGGCAAGCGACTTTGCCCGTTTCCGGGGGCTTTGCTCCTACAAGCCAGGCAAAATCGCTGTCGCATCTTGAGGCGGCACGGCCTGTCCGCTCCGGAGGGGATCATGGTGCTGCTTTGAGCGAGAGGGCCCAGGCAGAGCGCTTCAACCAGGTGGTGCTGCCGCATCTCGGCGACGCGCTGGCGCTTGCCCGCTGGCTGACCGGCAATGCCGCCGACGCCGAGGATGTCGTGCAGGACGCCTGCATCAAGGCGCATGCCGGCATGTCAGGCTATGCCGGCGGCAATGCCCGTGCCTGGCTGCTGACCATCGTGCGCAACACCTCCTACACCTGGATGGCGCGCAATCGGCCGCGCGCCATGATGGCCGTCGGTGATCTCGGCGATCTCGACGACATGGCGGCGGCCCATGGCACCAGCCTGCCCGACGAGGACGGCCCGGAAGCGAGCCTGATCGCCAAGGCCGATACGGCGGCACTCGAGGCGGCGATCGCTGCCCTGCCGCAGCCGTTTCGCGAAACGCTGGTGCTGCGCGACATTAACGGCCTCAGCTATCGCGAGATTGCGGCCATGCTCGACGTGCCGATCGGCACGGTGATGTCCAGGCTTGCCCGGGCCCGTAGCCTGCTGGCATCTGAACTGGGGAGAGCGCCATGACCAGCCATGACGACGGACTGCCCAATGATCCCGAAGGTATCAGACTGATGATCCAGGCCCTTGTCGATGGCGAGCTCGATGCGGCGGCGGCCCTTGCCGTGGAGCGTCGCATCGCCACCGACCCCCGGCTTGCCGCCGAGCATGCCCGCATCCTTGCCTTGCGAGGCGCGGTCAGCCGCTTGCCGCGCCCCGAAGTCAGCGACGCCTTTCGGACCCGCATCGCAGCAATCGGCATGGCGGGCACCGACCAGCAGGACCAAGCCGATGCGGCCCAGCCGCAGCGCGGCACGCCGTCGAAGCTCCCGGGATTGATTGCCAGCGCAGGCCAGCGACCGGAAGCCGGGACGCGTCCTTCGCAGGCGTGGACATCGCCAAGGGCACGCCGCTTCGGCTCGTTCGACTGGCGCGCCATGGCCGCGTCGATCATGATCAGCGCGGTGCTGGCCAGCGGCGCGACGCAATGGGTGATGTTCAACAGCGCGGAAGACGGCTTTGCCGCCGCTGTCGCCAGCGGCCATCGCCGCAGCCTGCTCGCTGCGAGCCCGATCGACATCGTTTCCGCCGACCGCCATACGGTCAAGCCTTGGCTCGACGCCCGGATCGGCGTCTCGCCGCCCGCGCCGGACCTTGCCCAAGACGGTTTCGCCCTCATCGGCGGCCGGGTCGAGGTGATATCAGGCCGGCCGGTGCCGGCACTGGTCTACCGCCACCGTGAGCACCTGATCACGCTCGTCGCCGAACCGCAGCAGGACGGCAAGATTATCCAGCCGGACGATCTTTCCTCCGGCGGCTTCTCGATGGTGCACTGGAGCGACGGCGCCTTCTCCTACTGGGCGATCTCCGACATGGAGCGCCCCGAACTCGACGACTTCGTCGCCCGCTTCCGCAAAGCAGCGGTATGAGCCGGATATGGCCGTTGGCACCTCGCCGATGGCCTGAAATCCTTGCGGCCCCGCGCGAATTCCGCTAAGGCGCGCCTTTGTCGCCGGGAGCAGAAGCTTGAACGATCAACGCGCCGACGTCGCCATCATCATGGGCAGCCAATCCGACTGGGCGACGATGCGCCAGGCAGCGGAGACGCTGGAGGCGCTTGGTGTCCCCCATAAGCGGCTGATCATTTCGGCGCACCGCACGCCCGACCGGCTCTATGAATTCGCCAAGGGCGCCAAGGCGGCCGGCTACAAGGTGATCATCGCAGGCGCCGGGGGTGCGGCGCATCTGCCCGGCATGACGGCGGCGATGACGCCACTGCCGGTGTTTGGCGTGCCGGTGGAATCGAAGGCGCTGTCGGGCCAGGATTCGCTGCTCTCCATAGTCCAGATGCCGGCCGGTATTCCGGTCGGAACGCTGGCAATCGGCAAGGCAGGTGCGGCCAACGCTGCCCTCCTAGCCGCTGCCGTGCTGGCGCTCAATGACGATAAGCTTGCCCAGCGCCTCGACGCGTGGCGCGCCTCGCAGACCGCCAAGGTCGCCGCCGAACCGACGGACACGCCGTGAGCCTGCCCGCCGGATCGACCATCGGCATCATTGGCGGCGGCCAGCTTGGTCGCATGCTGGCAATGGCCGCTGCCCGCCTCGGCTACCGCACCGTCGTGCTGGAGCCACAGCAGGATTGCCCGGCCGCCCAGGTCGCCAACCGGCAGATCACGGCCGCCTATGACGACCCGGCCGCGCTTGCTGAACTGGCCATGGCGAGTGCCGTCGTCACCTATGAATTCGAGAACGTGCCGGTGGCCGCTGCAACCGCGCTTGCCGCCAAGGTGCCGGTCTATCCGCCGCCGCGCGCGCTCGACGTGGCGCAGGACCGGGTGAGCGAAAAGACATTCCTCAACGGCATCGGCATCGCCACTGCCGATTTCCGTCCGGTCGACACCGACGACGGGCTGGCGGCGGCGCTGGAGACATTCGACGGCAGCGGCATCCTGAAGACGCGGCGCATGGGCTATGACGGCAAGGGCCAGCGCGTCTTCCGCAACATCGAAGCCGGCGGTTTCGCCGGCACCTGCGAGGCGATGGGCAATGTGCCGCTGATCCTGGAAAGTTTCGTGCCGTTCGAGCGCGAGATTTCCGTTATCGCCGCGCGGGGGCTGGACGGCACTCTCGCCGCCTACGATCCGGCCGAGAATGTGCACCATGACGGCATTCTGCACACATCGACCTTGCCGGCCGGCATTGCGCCGGCGACCGCGCGGGCCGCGAAAGACGCGGCGACGAAAATCCTGTCGGCGCTCGACTATGTCGGCGTCATCGGTGTCGAGTTCTTCGTGCTGGCCGACAGTTCGCTGCTGGCCAACGAGATCGCGCCCCGCGTCCACAATTCCGGCCACTGGACCGAAGCCGCCTGCATCGTTTCGCAGTTCGAGCAACATATCCGCGCCATTGCCGGCCTGCCGCTGGGCAGCCCCGACCGCCATTCCGATTGCGTGATGGAGAACCTGATCGGCGACGACGTGCTGCGCGTTCCAACGCTGCTCGCCGAGCCCGACCTGATGCTGCACCTCTACGGCAAGGCGGAAGCCCGGGCCGGCCGCAAGATGGGCCACTTCACCCGCATCAGCCGCCGCGGTTAGAGCAATTCCAGAAAAAGTGTCTAAAGATTTTCCGTCCGGAATTGCGTAGCAACCGCTCTGATACCAACACGCCTATTGCACCTCGTCGCTCTCGTCCTCGCCGGGACTGGCGCAAGTCGCATCGCCTTCCTCGCAATTGGCCGAGGCGGCGAGCTGCTTGATGCGGTCATTGGTTAGCCCGGTCAGGCATTGCGAGACCTCCATCGCATGGATGGACCCGCCTTGGCTGGCGGCTGTGGAATGCGTGCACTCGGCGTCGCGGAACGCGATCCAGGCCCGTTGCGCGGCCTGCAGCGATCTCTTTCCATCGGCATCATCGGAGCTGATCAGGTCCTGATAGGCCTTGTTGAGCCTGGCGTCGGCGGCCTGATAGTCCTCGCCGGCACAGATGTTCATCATTTGCTGGCTGTCGTCGGAACGGTCGCATTCCTGCGCTCGGGCAGCCGCGCTCGCCGCCAGGACGACGAGGCAGGCGGACAGGAATATTCGGCGCATGGTCGTCCCCAAATCACTTGAAGTAAACGGCATCATCCCAGCCGGCTCATGGCCGCGCAATGCCACGGGGCCGACATGGCGGATATTTGATGATATCAGGACGCGGAGCGCGCTTGCGATCGACTTACGGTTGACATGGGCAAGGCTCCTCGTTTATGAGCCACCCACCGTTCAAAAGGCGCGTCTTCTGGCGCGCCTTAAAATTTCGACCCGGAACCGGGTCCACACCGACAGGCAAGACCATGAAGATCAAGAATTCGCTCAAGGCGCTGAAGGCGCGTCACCGCGACAACCAGCTGGTTCGCCGCAAGGGCCGCGTCTACATCATCAACAAGACCGCCCCGCGCTACAAGGCGCGCCAGGGTTGAGTTTTCGGCCGGAGGCTTTTTGCCTCCGCCCATTGATGTTTGTCGGCCTGCCGATCTTCTCACGCTAAAATCACTTTGCGGTTCCGCCGCCCGGGACTAGAGTCGGGCGATGCGGATCCTTTTTGCATTCTTGACGACTTTCCTGGTTTCCGGCGTCATCTCCCTGCCGACGCAGGCCGGTGATCGGCCGATCGCGGTCGCAGCCACGGATGGTCAGTCGGCGCCCTCCGATGCCCAGCCTGCGGCCCCGGACACTCCGGCCCCGCCAATAACGAAGCAGGCGCGGATCGACAAGCTGTTCTCCGACCTGAAACGCGAGCGCAACGAAAAGGCCGCCGAGCGCATTGCCGGCAACATCTGGAACGAATGGTTCCAGTCAGGCAGCGCCTCGATCGACCTGATGATGCAGTGGTCGCAAAAAGCGATGAACGATCGGAAGTTCGACGTTGCGCTCGATTTCCTGGACCAGGTGGTGACCTTGCAGCCAAACTACGCCGAAGGCTGGAACCGCCGCGCCACCGTGCATTTCATGATGAAGAACTACGGCAAGTCGATGGCCGACATCGACCGCGCGCTGCAGCTCGAGCCACGCCATTTCGGCGCGCTGTCGGGCCTGGCCCAGATCATGGCGGAAACAGGCCACAAGCAATCGGCGCTCGAGGCCTGGCAAAAGGTGCTGGCCATCTACCCGATGATGCGCAGCGCCCAGAACCAGGTCGCCACCCTGTCGGAAGAGCTTGCCGGCGAAGGCATTTGATAGACTAGGCGGTAGGGGAAGAGGCCGCCTACTCCCCTACTCCCCTACTCCCCTACTC